>NZ_JBMPPM010000006.1:0-487233 GCF_049339885.1 Undibacterium sp. TJN25
GTCCTCTAACTGACATGGTGTCGCTCCTCTTGTGAAGGCTCGACAAGCGTATCACTTCATCTTGCTACCTTGGTCCAGCCCGAGGGGTTCAGTCCAAAAGTGGGTCAGTTTTCAGTGCAAATCAACATGGGTCAATTTGCATGCAAATTGACCCATGTATATACCCTTTACATAATAGGCGCCGTTCATTCTGGCGAAAAGGTTTGCACCACGGTGCTTCGGATTCTAATGCAATTTCTAGAAGAATTTCAATGCAAGTATCCACGACATTGATGACCCTCTGCAAATCTCCAGGGACGTCAGTCAGCCTGCGAAATGGTGAAGCATCTTGTTCAACGTTACGCTGGGTGCCCGCGTCGCTTCGGATCCGCTTGTATACATAAACATACAAGCGCACGATGTTAGTTTAAAAAGTTGGCAAATGTGCTATCTTCTGGAGACTCCACCCTGATGGGCTTGAAGAGAAATGAGCGAACAAGAATCCTTTCCAGACAGTAGCTTCAAGGCACAGGTCGACAAAGTAATCGCCGTCCAGGATTATTCGCCTCTTAGGAGCTGCGTCCGACTGATCGGGATCTCGGACAAGAGCTTTAGTAACAAACTATTCAACACTGACGGGGGTTGCCAGACCTACGTCATCGATTTAAGTTGGACCGATCTTCTGCCGCGTCTACTACTCGATCCGCGGGCGTGGATGAGTTTTTCATTGCGGAGGAGGCCCCTTGAAATGCTGGAAGACGTTCCTCCTGATATATGGCTGGATATCCAGTTCACGAAGGAAATTGGAGAGACCAGCAGCTATGCCTACGAGGCGTTTGCCGACTCGGAACCGACCTACCTAAGCATCAAGAGCGTCCGCTTTATAGTAGGACCTAGGGTGGAACCCATTGCATTTGGGACTGCCAAGCCGATTCAAGCCTCGACCGGCAGTGCGGCGGCGCGCTTGACAGCCTTCCACGTTGGGCAGGGAATGTGCTCACTCATGGAAGACGGCAATGACGGCTACCTGCTCGACGCGGGCGCTGGTACTCCTGTACGGCGTCCGATCTACAGGGCAGGGGTGAAAAATAGTGGCGGGCCATTTCAAAACGATCTGTTGCCGCTCATAGGAGCATTGTCCCTTAATGCGATCGTCTCCCACCCCGACTCTGATCATTGGCGGTTGCTGGATTGGGACAGCACCATTCTAAGTAAGCTAACTTCAGTGTATTTGCCAGCGGGGCAACCGGCCCTTGCATTTAGCTCTCCCGCAATAAAGAAGAAAGTCATCGGTATAGGCGACTCGAATTTCTCGTTTAGCGGAGGCGATTCACTGGAGGTGCGGCGCAGCCAGCCAAAGGTTTCTGATAAAAATGGGGAATGCCTGGTTTGTGTTGCATATTGCGGGGGGAAGAAAGCACTCATGCCTGGTGATTATGTTTACGATCGAATGGCCGTGGACTTCAATGCTAATATCCAAGCCATGAGGATTGGGTTCTTCGATGCAGTCGTCGTTCCCCATCATGGCGACCGTGCCAGCGCTTCCGCTATAGTTTCACCCAGAAATCCAAATCTGTCCGTGGCTTTTTTTTCGGCCGGTACGCACAGTGGTTATGGCCACCCCACAACTGCATCGCTCAATGCCCACCGCGCGAAGAATTTTGATATCGTCGACAACCACTGGTACGACGACATCATCGCAAAGCACCTCCTACCTTGATGGAAATTTACCACCCTTGAAAGGTCGCACGTGAATAGATCTACGATCGGAGCAGGCCGGTTAGCCTGTGACCTGATAATGAAGGGTGGGGTGACCAGTGGCATCGTGTATCCACTGGCCATATGCGAACTGGCCAAAGCCTACGAATTCAAGAACATCGGAGGAACGTCGGCAGGTGCGATTGCGGCGTCCGCTGCTGCAGCTGCCGAATATGGCCGCGGCAGTCATCTGCGCAATCCGGATTCGTTCGAGGACCTGGCGAAATTACCGGCGTGGCTTGGAGAAAAAGGCCGACTACTCGGGATGTTCAAACCGGACGCCGAATTCGCGCCGCTGGTTGAAATCATTTTTCCCTTGTTATCCAAGGACAACATTTTCCTCAAGGCTGCCGATTTCATTTGCGCCGTGCTCGCAAATTTCGGCGCGCAGTTGATCATACTTATTGCTTTGTTTTCCCAGGTACACAGGTTTTTTCCAGAGGATCTCCCGGCTACGGCCAAATGGCTAGTGCTGTTGATGGAATGTCTCTGCCTTGCCATGGTTTTTTTTGTGCTAGTCGGCATGGAAATCATACAACTGATTAAGCTGCTTCCGGCGAATGGCTATGGAATTTGCAGTGGCTTTGTCCCTGGCATTCCAGGATCCAGCATGGAAGGTCCGCTGACGAATTGGCTGACCCACTATTTAAACGACCTTGCGGGAAAGCCATTGTCCGAAGGGCCGCTCACTTTTGGTGACTTATACGGAGTGCGGGAGCCCGGCATTGATCAGGGAGCAAGTGGCAAGAATCCAGGGGTAATCAACCTGGAAATGATATCGACAGCGCTTAATCTGGGGCGGCCGTACCGCCTCCCTTTCCAGGCGCCTAATGCCCACACTTTTTACTTTTCTCTAGAGGAGTTTTCTAAGCTTTTCCCCCGGGAGGTTGTCGATCACATGGTGCGCCACGCTTACAAGTCCAAAAGTCCCTTGCCGACTACGCTCGATAAGCTAAAACTATATGGCTTTCCCGAGGCGGAAAACCTCCCGGTAATCGTTGCGACCAGGATGAGCTTGAGCTTTCCGCTCCTGCTGTCGGCCGTTCCGTTGCATGCTGTGGACCGTACCCTCGAGGAAAACCAGGGCGTGGATGGAGCGGCATGTCGAGCCGAGCGCTGCTGGTTCTCTGATGGCGGTATCTCCAGCAACTTCCCGATCCAGTTCTTCGATGTCCCGATCCCAATGTGGCCGACCTTTGCCATCAATCTGAAGCAATTTCATCCCGACTATCAAAACGAAGAAGATGCGGTATGGATGCCAACAAAAGCCAATTCGGGTTGGCAAGTGAGTTGGACCAGGTTCACGCATACTGGAATCAGCGGCATGGGCGAGTTCCTGGGGGCCGTTGTCAGTTCAATGCAAAACTGGCAGGACAATACGCAACTGAGTCTTCCCGGGTATCGTGACCGCGTTGTCCATGTGAGCCTGCACGACGACGAGGGCGGGCTGAACTTGCAGATGCCGCCGGGAAAAATCGACATCTTGTCCAGACGAGGCAAAAAAGCTGGCGAGATGCTGGTCCAGAGATTCGGGACAAGTCCCTATACCGCCTGGAACGAACATCAATGGATAAGGTTCAGGTCTTGCATGAGCGTGACAGTGAATTGGGTCAATGCAGTCAATGACGGATATGATTCGGCGACATCGAGTGGCGAATCAATGAAAAACATCTTGGCGCGGCCGGAAGGCCCCGCATTGAAATCCTACCAATTGAAAGCAAACAAACTTAAGAATGCCCAAGCGTACATGAATCAATTTTTCACACTTTCAACACAATGGCGGGAGCAAGGCGCAGGTTTTCAGAGCAAGGCGCCTGCGCCAAGCCCGGAATTGCGCATCAAGCCGAGGATCTAGGCAAGCAATAAGTTTTGTGAATACATCATTTTTTCGCTTCAGATACATGATGACCGTTTATCAATTCCGGATTTGTCTTGAGCATGTCCATGACCAGCGAGAAATCATCGTTTGACGAGAATACAAGACGTCCTGCCACGTCTACTTGTAACGAACTGAACCCCCACATTGTCGATGCTCTATTAAAAGGGTTTGCCTGTTAGCAGTGATTCGAGCCAAGATCTGTCCCCCTGAATTTCCCACTTCACCGCCAAAACCTCCCTAGAACTTAGTTCCCACACCTGAAAGAACCAAGTTTCCATCCCGAAGAACTAAGTTTTAACCTGTGCCCAGGGACGCCGCGTGGCAAAAACACGCCCAAATAAATATTTTGCTAGGCATAATTTTTTATGCTGGGCACAAGCCCAGTATCTTTCGACAAATACCCTTACGGTTCAACCATCGCATCCCGCGACAACTATGAGGAGAGTCCAATGCTAGAAAACCCAACCCCCAATCTGAAAATCCTGCGCCTTAAACAATTGCAGATGCGTATCCAGCAGAGCCGCTCAACGATATACGACCGGCTGAATCCGAAGTCGCCGAGATTTGACAGCAAATTTCCGCGCCCAATCAAATTATCCGCTTTGTCGATTGGATGGATTGTGGCCGAGACCGATGAATGGCTAATCGGTAGGATTGCCGTTAGTCGCAGCGGTGGACGGCCTGCACATGCGAAGAGAGTCACTCAGATTTGCGCAATAACTTTACAAACCACGGGATAAATCACACGCGCAGAAATCACGATATGTGATCGTTTCGCAGAGAAAATACGGCAGTTTAGCCAAAGATGGCAGATGTCTTGTTTGTCTATTTGATACTGGCCTCGGGTTTGAGTGCCGATTTGGCCTTGTAGATCATCGGTCAATATCGCAATCAAGTTCTTCCGGGTAGTAAAGTGCGTCGGCATTGCCTGCGCCACGACTATGCCGCCGAGCACCTAGCCTGACGATTGCTGGGAAACAGACTGTCGTTTATCCTAAACCTGGCAGACAACGGGATTCCGTAGGACAGTGTAACTTCATCGAATTGATCCGAGCTTAAAATGATTGTCCCGAAGTGTCGGATTTTGTCAGGGCAACGGCCAATTAATTTGCTGCTTGCTGGGATCGGAAATTTCGTCGTCCACGACCCGTTTAGCGACCGCAATGGCATTCAGTTCGGCTTCTGCACGCGTGTCGACCGGCGAGACAGTGCTTGCTTTGAGCAACGGCACATCATTTTGTAAAATGACGAAAGCACATTTCCATGCCCTGCTGATCAACTGGATTCCGGTCGCGCAAATGGTGTAGCCAGCATGTTCAAGACGGATTTCAGTATTCATGCGCGCCCACCAATGCCAGTTGCGGATTCTGCAGTATAGTAATGAGCACTTGATTCTGCAGTGAAAAAAGCAGAGTATATGCGCGCTGCGAGTACCTTGGAAAATGGAATCGAAAAAGCTCGATTTCTTCGCTGAAGCGATCAAAAAGCTGCGGGTATTGAGTGCCATCTATATTTCGTGTCCCAGAACTTGGGGCGCTGGAACACAACCTGTCGAGGTGTAAGTGAAAGCTCAAATACAGTTGCCTGATGAACTATTGATCGATTATTTGTTTTTTTGCAAGGCGATCGCTCAAGCTATATGTCCGGCAAGAGAACTAGAACTAAAAGGTGTTGATTGTATTACGGGTAAACGGGTAACGAACAACTTCACGCGGCCCGTACCCGGGCGTGGGGATGAGAAGTGGCCAGTTACAGCGGCTTGGCAGTGTGTGCTGCTATCCGATGATGGCCGCACGCTCGATCAACGTCGCATGGATCAACTGGATGCCCCTGCATCGTCTACGCCGCTTCTCCCATTTGGTGGCGAGTTGCGCCACAATGTGTTCGAACTTACGTTGCCGTACAAACTTAGCGACAAGGAACGTCAGATGATGGAAAAGCTACTGGCGGACTTACCTGCGTTACGTTATCCGATGTCGGAAGATGAGGTTGCGACCTTTATGCGTGCCTACTTTGACCTTCCGAATCGGCCTTACTGGGAGCCTATTCTGGTCACAGCCGCGACGATCGAGCAGCGCCAGGTGGAGCAGGACGCAATCATGCTACGTCATCAGAAAGCGCTTCAGGATGAACTCACGCGCGGGCGAATCGTAGCAGTCGACTCTAATCACGTTCCGGTCGCAAGGTTTGCTTTTGGCGCCTTTTTACCGAGAGACCAAGCGATTGCATATTTGGACCAATGCGGGATTTTGCATTGTGATAAGCCAGTGGACAATCACCGCGTTGCGGAATCCCAGACTCCAGCAATTCATCCGGAACCGCTTAAGGGCGAGCAGGGGGCCGTAAGTAAACTAAGGCTCAGCGATAAGCAACGGCATGAAATCGTCACCCTCCACAATGAATTGAAACGTAAGGGGGTTAAAGACTTCTGCAAGCAAGTCGTGGAGAAATTTGGTGTTAGCGACAGCTATGTCCGAAGATTGGTAAGACAGGCCCCGACCAAACAGAATGCAGATCATCACATCGTCAAAGTGTGGGGTACACATAAGAAGCGGAAATAGTTCCGCCCTGGGTTCCGCCCAGTTCCACTCTAGACGCCTGTAAGCCCTATTAGATCAGGGCAAACAAGATCCTCCAACAATTCCTTGCGCGGAACAGCGGTTCCGCCTCGACTATCCGTCACTTACGGCGCAAGCCGGACCACGGTGGGCGACGACAGATAAATCGTCCGCCACAATCAGTGATGGAGAAAGTTATGAATAACCTGAAGCAGACGGCCGCTCTGCACCAATCCAACGCAAGCTGTCTTAATGTCGCGGAAACCGCCAATTTGATGGCCCGTCAGTTAGGCCAGGCGCTTCGCATCCTGCGAATGAAGCAACTGGTCGAGCGCACGGGGCTGTCACGCGCCACGCTGTACGTTTTAATTTCGACGGATCCGACCTTCCCGAAGAAAATCAAGCTGACGGAGCGTACAGTCGGATTTCTTGAATCGGATGTCGATGCCTGGATCGTGACACGTGCCCAATCGCGCTTTGCCGCGCAATAAGGGGGTGCTATGAAACAGATATTTTTAACTCATGCGCCCTCACTTGCCCATACAGTTGACGATTCGACGCATCTCCATTTTGATGGTCTGATTGGATCGAGAAAATTTGCGTTGGCGGTTGCTATGGGGGCTACTTTGGCGTCGCTCAGCATAGCCATGTATGCCGGCTGGCAATCTGGCAGCCTGCTCATTGAACGCCTCATGCGTATGGCCCTTGTCGGTATTGCTGTTTTGGTTGTGCATTGGCTGCCGTTGGCCTGGTCCACATTTCGCCGCATCTCGCAGGTTTGTGCTTTCGCGTTGTGGATTGTCGCTACCGCAGTCGTTTTGTTCGGACAGGCGACGTTCTTCATGAACTCGCAGCGCCATGCCGGCGATCTGCGTGCAGCAACGATCCCAGAGCCCGCCGTGCCGACAAATATCGCCCTTCACCCTGGGCGCTCTCGGGCAGAAATTGCAAGAGAGTCAGCAAAAGTCAGTGCCGACCTGGCCCGTGCGCAGGGGCAACCCTGCGCCGGCGATTGCCTGACGCTGAAGGTGCGTCAGGTTCGCTTGGCTTCAGAAATCGCGGCATTGGGTGTCGAAGCTGACGAGGCAAAGCGTCGCGAAGTCGAAGAAGACCGGCGCAACGAACGGGCCGACCGAAGTGAAGCGTTGCGCGCGGCCTTGCGTGCTGATCCTGTCGCGTTCTCGGTCGCATCATGGCTTGGAACGACAGAACGCCGCCTTGAATTGATCATCGGATTCGCTTCTGCGGTCGCACTCGAAGGTGCGGCCATCCTGGGCTGGACATTCGTAGCAGTCTTTTTGGGTCGTGATGCTGGTCGCAGCGTGACCGTACCCGACTATGCGCACGGGACGCCTGAATCTGACCCTGCAGCGGAGGTTGAGTCCGGCCGTACGGTTATGTCCGACTGTAACCTCGCCAAGCCGGATCGTACGGGCAGTCGCGAAACGATCGCATCCAGCCACGAGGCGACTGCGCGGGAACGTGAAGGGCTTGCGCCGGGTCGGACGAGTACCGTCGGCGAGAGCGCCGGTAGTCTAGTCACGTCCGAAGACAATCTTCTGCTCAAAAAAATCCATGAGGCTGTCGTGGCAGAGCAACTCAAGCCGACGCAGGAAGCCCTCCGTAAGTTTCTTCGATGTGGGCAGCTGAAAGCCGGCAGCCTGGCTCGTCAGTACCGCGCTCGTTTCGGCGGCATGCGCGGACAAGATGGTCGCATTGAAAACATCAGAGAAGCGTTGCTAGACGGTGCGGTTTTCCGGGTCTCGCCGGACATGGCGCACATGCAGAAAGGGGGCTAGTTACCGGTACCGAGGGTGGCGGTGCCGGCCATGGCAGACGGGTAAGGAAGATCAAATTTTTCCGTCGGTCTAATTGTTGGGGGCATTTTGACCAAAACAACTCACTAAAGCGCTCGTAGACAAGTCACTAACCCATTTCTAGGTCGCGATCGCTTGGCGGATCAATTAATCATAAATATCAATCGGTTGAAGCGCATGGTGACAACTAACTAACTAAACAAAGAAAAATTAAATTCTAAAACTATCGTGTTTGGCGCCCGGATCTTGGAGGTTTGCGATGATTTTTTTTATTGAGTTGCTTAGTGGTTTTTGTAATCGCTTGCTGTAAATGCATTGCCAACCAAAAGTCAGACGCAGCGCATCGAACTGATCTGGTTTTGTAATTTTAAGGAATATAGAATGTCGAAACAGAATAAATTTGGCAATAAGGAAAATCCGCGGGAAGCTTTGCCGTTGCGCTACGATGATCAACGGCAGGGGCGCTCCCACTCGTTTTCGAAGTGGAATGACCAGCAGTATATCGCCCAGTCGAAGGCAGTAGATCGGATGCGCGAATGCAATAAGTTGGACGTGCAGACTGCATCAGATGTCACATCGGTACCCAAAAAGTGGGTTTATCTGGATTGGCTGCTAGAGGGTGAGTTGACGGCTCTCGCTGGCCCACCTGGATCTGGAAAAACCACCTTTGTATGTGCACTAGCGGCAGGCGTTACCATTGGGAAGCGCTACTCACTTCACCCAGAATTAAGACCCAGCGGATCAGGGCACGTCATCATCATTAACAGAGAAGACGACCGTGCCAAGGGCCTCAAAGCTCGCTTGCAAGCTGCTGGAGCGGATCTTGATAAGGTTCACTTCATCGGAGTCAAAGTCGCGTCCGGCGATGACTCCCCTTTTTCGTTTTCCAGTGAGCGAGATATGAATCGCCTCGAGGGATTATCCGAACAACTAAAAAATAATGTGGGGTTGTTAATTGTCGATCCCATTTATTTCGCCGTGGATGGCGATCCAAGTTCCAACCACAATGCGCGACAGGCGTATGAGCGCTTAACCGCGTTATCAAAACGTTTGAAGTGTGCAATTCTGGGAATCTCCCATACAGCTAGGAATACGCAAGGCAAGGATCTACTCGGACGAATCGCCGGCCCACCAGCGTTGCGGGAAGTGCCACGTGCCATCATGTTGCTGTCGAAAATTTCAAATGGGCCAACCGAAACTGGTGGTACCCATGTACTCACGCACGCAAAAAACAGCGAAGGGAAAATGGATGGTGGCTTCGAATATCGAATTAAGGCAGTCGAAATGTCTGGTCAGGACGGCACAATCGAAACGCCTAAATTTGTCGTTACTCGCCAACTATTTGATTCTGCTGACGATATCCTTGAACAGGCTGATCGTGGCATAACAGTTGAAAAATTGAGTAAGTCGGAGGTTGCCGTGAGGTTTTTGCGTTCGGTACTCAAGGGTGGACCAAGACCGTGGATTGAGGTCAAAGAACTTGCGCAGGACGCCGGCGTCAAAAACGGCACGCTAATGAATGCCAAGACCTTTTTGAAGATCGATACCGAAAAACGAAAGGGTGATGGTCGCTCAGTATGGCGTCTGCCCGATTTCGAGGGTTCAAGCAGTCCCGTGGATTGAGCGGCAACTGCAACTTCAATTTTTTCGGAATTATTGTTGTAAATCGATGTAGTGTCCGGCAAGGCACTGCATCTCTTATGCCGCATCGGATTCGATCTTGTCCAGATTGCCGTGATAATTCCCCAGAGTAATTGATCTCACGCGCCTGCATGCATTCAATCATTTTTCAATGCTTTTTGATTGACACTCGATCGATATCGGAGAAAATAAATTGCGGTATATGGTGGGATGCTTTATGCAGGGTTTATATATGGCTTTACTTGATGCTTTATGCATTGTTTTATATCTAAAGAATTGACTGCATTAGACATGGCGGTCTTAGCGACGATCAGTCGCCTACTGCGAAAGGATCGGCCAGGCAGCCCTGTTTCGCTCCAACGAAACCAATAACTGAGACGACATCGTCCTATTAGTCAAGCATTCGTTGAGGGTTTTATTTGTGCTCAGTACTTGATCAAATTTCCACGTAATTCCATCCTGGAACCTCTATCCCATTCAGGGATCATCATCAACGGCAATACACAATACACGACGCAGTGTTCACGAACTCAGGTAAAAAAATACTCAACACGATGATGATTTGAACCCATCACTGGAGTATTTACATGACTCGCCACGTCGACAATCCGAATCTGAACATTTATTACGAGAGCACCTACCTGGGATTACCTGTAATGTTCGAAAAGGGACCGTTCATAGGGGAATATCTTGATCGACTTTATCAAACGATGTTCCGCGCGATCCATCAATACCGACGCGTTTTCGCTTTCCGCTGTGACCTTTGTTTTCCCGAGGGTCATAATGCATATAATCTCTCGTACGAGAACGAAATCGTTGACCGTTTCATCGAATCATTCAAAGCAAAGATCAGGCACAATCGTCAAATCGCGTTTCGAGAAAACAAGTATGCACACGACACTGTCGTGCGGTATTGTTGGGCACGGGAACTTGGCGGGCGACATGGTCGCCCTCACTATCATTTTGCTTTTTTCCTGAATTTCGACGCATTTCGCACAGTTGGCAAGTTTTCCTCTGAAAGAGACAACATCTTCAACCGGCTCCAGGGAGCCTGGGCAAGCGCTTTAAGCATGCCATTTGATGCGGCGGTGGGGTTAGTCGAGATACCGAAGAATCCCTATGTCCACATTTACCGCGACGACCATGAAAGCATTGCTGCGTTCTTCCACCGGGCAAGCTACCTGTGCAAATTAGCTACCAAGGCATTCGGCAATGGCGGCCATGGATTTGGGGCAAGCAGAACTTAGCCAGAATGTTTCACATTCTTTAGAGATCGAGTCGGTATGTCCCAACAAGGCTGGATCAATACGTGAAGCCGCGGGCCAAGCATGGGGAGCGAACATTTTGGAGAGGTGATATGCCAACTCCAAGGATTAACAAAGCAGGAAGCGATTTTTTTGCTGAACCAAGAATCCATCGTGCTCGGGCTCCAATGATAGCTTGGCGCAAAATGCTGATAAGTCGCTTCCGGACAGGCCTGTGTATTTCACTAGCCCCTTAGTAGCGGTGGCGTCACGTGGTTCGGTCTGATCGTATGCGTCCTCAATTGCGTTAAGCACTTCGATGCTGATAGGACGGTTAGTCGCGAATACGAAACCGATTTCGCGGACGAGTGCTGACCCGTCGGTCGCCTTACGAAGTTTTTCAAACCGCTTGGCGAAGCCACTTAGAGTGACTTTAAGTCATCATTCACCAGTCTTGTCAGATGCTGTCTCTCTCTGCTAGGCAGTACTGGCGGTCTAGAGATATATAGTACAGTCGCAAACTGTTTCATTTGTCGAAATTCGCAAAAACTTTGCTTCAGAAACTTCAACATCAGCCTATATTTTTGACGGTGTCGGCCTGCCAAATGCATTTTGGCTATCGAACATCCAGGTCCCGGGGCGGTTGGACTTCAGTGGTACGATCCGAGGCCGATAAACGAGCGAAATATTCCGGTGTTCTGGTACACCGAAAAATTCAATGTCGCACGTCCTACACTTCGCTACTCTTAGAGTTGGCCTCTCACCGACCAGTGCCGGCACGGCAAATTTCTTACCGGTTGCGGATACGCTATTACCCCTGTCTAAACGGATACAGCGAGGTCAAGGACATTGTCTTTGCACCTTATTTGTTGCAGCTTCGCTTCCATTCCTGTATTACGTCATCGTTAATTGGCGCGTCAAGGCCGTTTTCTTTATGAAATATCTCGATCTTGGCGTCGAGACATTTTTCGCGAGAGGCATTACTATTGGCGGTAGAGATCTGTTGTCCGCCGGCGACCCCACCTGGAACCTCGACACCTTCCTTATAGTTTTTTTCTTGCTCAAGCTTGCCGTCATAAAACTGTCGGTAAATTCCATCCAGCTTCCCGTCTTTGTAGTTTTCCTCCTTGTACAGGAAAAGCTTTCCAGTAGAACTGGTAACGTAATTTTTGTGGACGCCGTCGTACAGTCCGTCTTTGAAGTGGTATTCGTCATACGCAAAGCTCAAGTTTCCCGTCGTTTGAATTCCCGATGCTTTTCCGTCTTTCCAGATTAGATCGGTTATCAATTTCTGACCCGTAGAATCAAATTGCTTCTGAAAGCCATTTGCTTTTCCATCGATCCAATTCAGGTCAATTAAAAGCACCGATCCATCATCGCTCCAGCGCTTTTCCTTACCGCTTTTCACACCATTCACGACCTCGATTTGGCCTATCAACTTATTATTGGCCGGATTGAAAATTTCTTCAACACCAGTTTCTATTCCATTCTTCCATTCGATTTTCTGTTGGAGATTGCCGGTTTTTGGATCTAATATTTTTTGTGTTCCATTCTTAACGGGGGCCTCCGTCATCGCTATCCCCATGAGACCTGATTTGATTCTATCTACGTCGACTTTGACTTCTACCTCTCCTTTATCTTGGAGGTACGCTAAAAAATAGGCGACTTCAATTTCCCGTTGCTTGCCGTTGTAAGTAACGGTGTAACTCCCACTGCAGCCACATTGCTTCAGCTCGTCGTTTCGAGAGGAGGTCTTAATGTTGGTCAACGCTGGAGATCCGGATATGGCGGCGCTGATTTCGCTATACCACGTAGCAGCATTTAAATGTGATTGAATTATTTCAATGGCTGTATCTTTATTTTTGCTGTCATTGCAGTCGACCTTGCTTCCGCATGCTTGCAGCAGAAACGAAATCAAGCAAATGGCCGTCATTGATAAGACTTGCCGATAACATATATTAATTATCATAATTGCATCTTTCTTATTTATTGGTTAAACCAGATTGATTCGGTTTATTTCTATAAGGAAATTACTAGTATATCAAAATAGCTACTTAAACTCTGTAGACCTAAAGTCATCATAAAAGCAATCTCCGGTTTGTGCAAACCAGAGACATTCAAAAAATTAAAAGTGAACTTGCCCGGGTCAGATTTGGCGGGAGGCTTCGGTATGCGCGTGAGGAACTAGCGTTATCCCAAGAACGATTAGCTGAAATGGCTGGTTTGCACAGGACTTATATCGGCCAAGTCGAGAGAGGCGAGCGAAATATTTCGATCGACAACATGGAAAAACTAGCGACCGCAGTCAACATGCAACTTTGGGAAATGTTGCGTCCGTGATCTCATGGAATTCTAAAATATAGGGGTGGCATGTGTGCTAGCGGCCACCCAAATACGTATTCGCTGAATATCCTGTCGGCTGCACCAATACGAGAGCTGCTATTCAGATTTCGTGAACTGTTGAAGAACCAATTTTTGTTGAAGTTTTCCCTTGAGTCCACTTTCAACTGTTGCTCGGTCTTCTCTGATTTCTGGTTCGCTTGCGCCACTGGTTTCATCAATTTCAGAATCGGGGAACAATTCCTCAGCAATCGCAGAAACATCTTCCTCGCTCTCCTCAAACGCCCCATTCCCCAATCCCGCCCGACAAACCGCATCCAGCGCCGCCTGGTCATAGCCTCCTGCCTTGCGTCGCTCATTCGTCTGCCTGGCCTCCGCAATCGCCCCCTCCAGCGTCATCCCGTCCCGAATGGTCAAATCCACGTAATAGATCGCCGTCCGATAGCTCATCATCGTGCTCTTGCCCCGGAGTCGCAGTTCCAGCGGCAGGCAAGCGAGCAAATTCCCCGACACCGCCTGGTAATAACTCAGCCGCGCTGCCAGCGTACGAATGCTGTTGAACCCCGTCGTCCTAAAAATAAACGTCCCCAGTTCATCCTCCTCTCCGATCTGGACGTTCAGGCGTCCAAAGGGCTTGCAACCGGATTTCGCCAATTCGCAACCATCCGGCGAAGGGCAGAGCAGGGTTTGCATACCGGTCTCCGTGCGGCGCCGGCAGGTCTCGCCGTCCCCCACACAAACCGGCCGCCCGCTCTGCCGATCAAACAAACTGTATTCCGCCCGCAGGTTCAGGTCCGGTTCGTTGAGCAGCAAACGCACCGGGATAGCCCGCAATTTGCTGTCCGTCGTTCTCTGGCGCAGCTCCTCATCCAGCGGATGATTTACCCAGGCATCCCAGGTTTGCACCTGGGATGTAATCGTGAACTGATCGTCTTTCTCGGGAATGCGCTTTCCCTTTTTCTCGACCACCCGGCCGATCGAAATGCGGCCCAAGATGGGCGGTGTAATAGCTAAGCCTTTGATCATCTCGTGCTCCTTGAAGTAATGAATCTGTTATGGAGGTAGTTATTGTGAAAATGTCGGTTGCAGCGCCCATGCACGTCGAAGACAGCGGAGATTTCTCTGTTGGGTACTAGTGATGGCGGGGTACCAAGGGGGATGTGAATCGTAAGTAGGCGGGTGCCACCGCTGACTCACACCGTGACCAGGAAACGCCGGCTCCCCGGCTTGGTCAACGGATACCGCGCCGCCAGGTCGGGCTGTTCCAGCAGCAGCCTGTCAAGATCGATACCGCTGCTGTCCTTCGATCGCTTCCAACTGACGCTGCCGGTCTCAAACAGGGCTTTTGTTGCATCCCGCATGCGCTGCTGGATCCTCTGCTTGAGCTCCGCCTCGATCTGTTCGCGCGCCGCAATTTCTTCCCGGACAGTCACCAGGTCGGCAAAGGCCGCCGAAAGGTTCCGGTCCTGGCTAAAATCCAGGATATTGCCGTTGTCTTGCGGGTACAGGCTGCGCAAGGCAATATCAGCTGACTCACTGCCGTCAGCCGGCGGCGCCGTGTCGGTTTCGACGTACTGCCAGAACTGGCGTTCCAGCTCGATCAGTCTGGCGATCAAGGCCTCGTCCCTGTGAATGCGATAGACCCGGATCTCCTGGCCGCAGACTAGCAAGCAGACATCCGCAGTATGCTTGCCGGTGACCGCCAGTTGATGCTGTACTTGGCACTCGACATATTCCGGCACCCCATCCCGCCACAGCCTGGCGCCGAACTCTCCTGCAGTCTTGCATTCCAGGATCTGCACATCCAGGGTGCCGACGACTTCCCGGTCGATATTGGCCAGCATCCAAGCCTTGTCCGGATCTGGATGCTGCAGCACGGCATTGATCTTGCGGACCCGGTTCCCGGTACGGCGGGTGTAATGCGCTGCGACGATCGGTTCCAATAAGGTCCCCCAGTACATCGGACTGGCTTCGTCGTTCGGGTCCACCTTGGGCAGGTTGCCGCCCCGGCCGGTCTTGATCATCCACAGTTCCAGCTGGGACTGGTAGGGGTTCAGTCCCACCGCGGCGCCGGCGTCACTGCTGCCGATGCCGCCTTTGCGCACGGTCAGCCAGTCGTCCCGGCTCAACTCACGCGTCTTGATCAGTTTCAGCGCAGGACGGGGTCCTTTGACTGTGCGGCTTCTTTCAGTGATACCCATGTTGGGCTCCTCAATAGAAATAAAGAATAGAAATACGGAATAGAAAAACGTGAAATGGAAATAAGGAACAAGAGACAAATAAGAAATTGGAAGTAATAAATGCAAAATAAAAAGCAAAAAGACCCGGCGAGCGAACTCGACCGGGCCAGGATGGCAGGCGTTATCAACTTCGTGTCCCTAGGACACCCAAAGGCACTCGTTATTTTGAGAAAACATGGAGATGTGCTGCTGGCTCTGAATGAGACACCTGGCTCGCTGGCAGGACAGTCAGTTCGCCATCAGCAGGGCCTGGTCCAGCGCCTTTTGTTTCAGGTTGGCGCCTTGGCCGAACCAGGCCGATTCCAGCCTATGGTCAGCACTCTTCGCGCGGCGTTCATGGTCGACATACTGGGTGATCGCATTCAATAGGCCGAATGCGGTACTCTTGGACGACACTAGTTCCGCTCCCTTGCCCTGGCCGTCGTATAGCTCCTGGACTTTCTTGATTGCCCGTTCATTGGTGAGACCGGTGGCCGTCGTGGCAGGATCGGTAAAGACGCGCAGGAAATAGTTCATTGCTTCGTGTGACTTCACCCGGCGTTCAGACAAGGTCTTCATGCGGTACATGAAACCTTCCAGCACGCCGGCGGTTTCCAGTTCGAAGCCCGAGATTTCGGTCAGGTCGCGGTAAAACTCCAGGATTTCACGCGGTTGCACGACCTGGTAGCGTTGGCTTACCACCGACAAGGGGGCGTTGGTATCTGAGCGGAACAGCACTTTTTGCTCTGGAAAGCTCATGACGGCGCCCAAGCCGCCGGCACTTTCGGTGATGAAGCGGACTGGGGTTTCCTTGATCTCAAATGAGATGCCGGACTGCTGAGCCCAGACTTCGATGGATTGCTTGGCGCTAAGACGATTGCCCAGGCAGTGCCAGGGCGTGGCATCGACATAGGCCATGGTTTCGACGAGGTGAGACATGATAAGACTCCTTGAAGGGGATGCGCACGACGACGCCCGCTGATCGAAATCAGCGGCGCGTCGCCATGGCATCGGGATTTATGGATGGCAGATTGGCCGAAGGGGAATAAAACTGAGTAAAACGAAGATGTTCTGCTGCTATTGCATTGCCAATGCCAATGCCAATGCCAAGGACGATGGAGATCTAAAGCAATTCAGGTGCCAGAGGTTAGGTCGATTGGCTAAGTTGTACTAATTTGGATAGGGTGGATGATGCGGAGGGGGACGAAGAGCTGGAAAATAAGGCAGCTTGGATTGAACCGAGATCAGGTGCGTTTTGGACCACCGCTGAAACTATAGTCGCAGGAACGACAGTGGTAGTTGTCCAGTACATTGTCATCGACTACCTCGCCGAGAGCGGCGCCTACTGCACACCCCGTGGCGCCACCCACCAGTGCACCGAGGATGGCGCCACTGATGCTGCCTAGTAGTGCACCTACTGGGCCGATCAACATGCCAGCCGCTGCGCCGGCCTCGGCACCACTGAGAGCTCTAGCGGCACCCGCAGCGGTACCTGCCACAGTGCCGACGGCACCGCCTGCTTTCTTACCGTAATTCCTGGTTTCTATTTGCTCGGAGTCGCATTGAGGGCAATGGAGTTTCATTGGCTGACTCCTGTGTTTCCCTTGACGGGTTTGCCGAGCAATTGGCGTAGTTTCCGCACCCTGAAAAATACCAGGAAAAAGAAGGCGATCAGGGACAGACACGCCGTATCGATGTCGACTCCCACATCGCCGCCGCCGGCGATCAGGCAATAGCCGAATAACGAGATGCCGAAATAAATGCTGTTCTTCAGGTAGCTGCGCGATCCGGGGCGAGCGATCGCCTTAGCCAGAAAGGGACGGGTCTTTAGGGGTTCGTTGAGATCGTCGACGGATTTTGCAGTGAGGACGAGATAGAACATCATGCTGGTGAATGTGGCGACGACGGCGTCGAACATGGTGAAGAAGGTATTTTGGACCATGGGATTCCTTGTAAATAGTAGGTAAATTGGGATGAAGACCGGATGATGATGAATACTGCAAGGCTTCAGTAAAGTCATATAGGTCTGAAATATTTTTGATTAGTCGGTTGACGGAACAAAGGAATTTTCTTCACCTACTAGCTTCTAGCTTATTTTTCGCGAAGAATTGTCACCGAGTTGCGAACAAATAAAACGGTCCGCCTAGTCTGTCTATAAGCGATAATGGCAAGAAATATTGTCAATATGAATTGCACCAAAAGAAATATTGGCGGAAAATATTAAAAAAATAACCTAGGGCTAGGTAGATAATTTGCCTTTCAGCGACAATATCCAGAGGTAATTTAAGTTTGCTACTAGAGCTCGTGCCAGACGCCATGCTCAGTCATTCGTAATTGGATAGACAACGATTTAAGTGGGAGCGAGCAATTGACAGAACAAAATACCATTGCCAACGAGCAAGGCGCGCCGCCATCGAGCGCGTGGGTGCGCTTCCTGCGCACATACGGGCCGACGCCGAACAACTTGACAATGTTCGACGAATACGTGGCTGGTGCCGTCGGACGGGCAAAGGTACAGCCCATCGCGCTCAGCACGCCAATGCTTGAACCGATGAAAGTGCACGTGGCCTCGGGTAAGCCCGGTTCGATGCTGATCGCTGGTACGGCTGGCGATGGGAAGACTTACCACTGCCGAGCGCTTTGGACATCTATGGGGGGCGATCCACGAGAATGGGCTGCGAAGGGCAATGTCAAGGAACATCGCCTGGTCGATGGTCGTCTGGCCGTCTTCATCAAAGACCTTAGTGAGTTTAACGGCGAGGAGAGCGACGCCCCGTTGGCCCGTCTTGAAAAGTCGGTGCTTGGTGGCGACGATACCGAGATCGTCATCTTGGCAGCCAACCACGGGCAGGTGCTCGACAGGCTTCGCGACTTGGGTCGTAGGCAAGGGCGCAACCACCCCTTGCGCAAGCCATTGCAAGAGTTTTTTTTGCAGGCGGGCCAAGAGCCCGAGCGTTTAGCCGTGTTCGACCTAAGCCGCAGTGTGGGCCGGATGGCCTTAGAGGAGGTGGTCGCGGCCGTAGCCAAGCATGCCGAATGGAATAACTGCGCCAGATGTTCATTGAAATCCGGCGGCAAGATCTGTCCAATCTATGAGAATCGCGAGCGCCTGCTCGGCACGGGCGATGGTGCTCAACTGGGACGCCGCCTGGGCGATTTGGTGGAGATCGCTAGGCTCAACGGGCAGCATTTGCCAGTCCGAGACTTGCTTGCATTGTGTGCAAACATGATTTTGGGGCACCGCGACGCCAAAGACGGCTTGATGTCATGCGCCGAGGTCGCAGGGATTCAAGAGCAAGGAGCCGTGGATCGCGCAAGCGTCTATGGCAACGCGTGCGGAGCCAACCTGCCCAAGCGGCGGCTTGCCGACCGTCCGGTGTTTAAGGCGATGGCAGCCTTTGGCGTGGGTGATGAGACCACCAATGGGGCCGATGGCTTGTTGGTCTACGGCAAGGACGACGTGAAGCTCGCGCCAACGTTCGCCCGCTTGATCGGCAGCGATTCGGTCTACGGAGCTACGCCGAGGCTGCTTAGTGCCCAGGACAAGTATCTTGAAGGTGAAGAAGCTGCCCGTATCGACGGCGGGGCCGCTGGCTTCATGGAGTTGCTGCAGGAGCAGCGCCGCAGGCTCTTCTTTACCTTGCCGCTAGGCGAGGATGGCTATCCATTCTGGGCCATGACGGTGTTCCGCTTCGCGGGTGAATATTTGGAGATGCGCGCGGCGCTTCAGGACAAGAAGGCGGTTGCGGAGACTGTGCGTGGCCGACTTGTGCGGGGCCTTAATCGCGTAATGACAGGCCTGCTGATCGACAACGTGGATCGCATCTTCGTCGCTAGCTCAGGAGGCTTCACCCAATCGCGCGTCAGCGTGCTGTGCGATACCGAGGCACCATCGCGGCGCGTCAACGGTGTTGGCATGGCTATCAAGATCGACGCAAAGACTGGTCGCCCTTTGTTGGACGTATCGCTAGCCCAAGGCGCTGGCAATTCCGTGGCATTCGATCTTACGCCTGTGCGGTTTGAGTTCCTATCGCGTGTCGCCGAAGGCGCGCTGCCTGGCAGTTTTTCCAACGAGTGCTTGGAGGATATGCTTGCGTTCAAGGCCAAATTGCTGCGCAAGGCCGAACTCATTAGAGGCAGGAGCCATCACGACGACGAGGAGGCGGGAGCTGATAGCGGCTCGTTGACGCTCAACTTTATCGACATTGAACAAGGTGGCCACGGGTTCTCTCGGCCTATCACCGTGAGGATTTCGGAATGAGGCAACGCATTGAAATTGAACGGGTCGATTTCGCCGTCGATGAGCACATTTGGGGGCACCGCCTGTATGACGAGCAGCTGCCGCACTTGGTGGTGCTGGAATTTCTCGGCGTGTTGGGGGCAAACCTTGACAGTCCGCTGACCGCCACGCCCAGCGACAAGGTGCGATACCGTCCCCAGCATCAAATTCGCCTTCGCGGCCTGCTTTTCAATAATCCTTTTGTCGAAGCGATCCGCGAGCGGTCCATCACCGACGACGAGAAGTGGCGCGAGTGGAGTGCCTTGTTTGCACAAGACGCGACCAAGCTTGGCGACGAGGACATGGGGTACCTGCGCAAGGCGTTTTCCAGCTTCGATGATTTTGCCAAGGCCGTCGAGCTGCTGCGCTCTTCGGCGTTCGAGGCTCGCAGCAACAAGCGTTGGAGCTCCAAATTCGTCTTTCCTTTTGGTCCCGACGCGATGTTCGAAGACTTGCGAATCGATTCGGGCGGGGCGAGCAACGACCGCCGGTTTTTCGCCCGCACTGGCGAGTTACTCTATTTGATGCTTAGTCGCGCGGCTCGTGGGCCGGAGCTCGGCGAGCAGCTCTCGCAGCGCCTCTTCAACCGGGCGGCGCCGATGAATCGACTTGTGCGGGCGTTGCAGGGCGAACCCCAGTTGGCCTCGAATTCGCGCGACGTGGGCTACCTGCCTCACGCGTCCAACCCGCGCTTTGATCAGCTCTGCGAGGACTGGTTGGCGATCCTTGCTAAGGACATGCCGATCTATGATGCGTTGGAGCACTTGATCACCTCGGCGGGGTTGAACCTTCTGCTGTATTTCCTCGAGCAGGCCAAGGCCCAAGCGGGCGACGCCGACCCCGCGGAGTTCGTCTGCGAAATCGTCTCCAAGGAGCGGACTAAGGTTCGAGCGCTATCGGGCGACAGCTACCAGCTCAATCAAGGCCTTTCTCTCAAAGCGGTCCGGGCTTCAATCGAGCAAGCGCGCATGCTGCCCGAGTGGGAGGCCGCGTCCAAATTGGACTACCCCGATGCCGAGCGGGCTAGCATCATGCGCGAGCTTTTCCAGTGGCCGTCGAGCGATTCGGACGAAGAGGCAGACTACACGCGCATGTCCGGCGACAAGCTGATCGAGACGTTGGTGGATATGGCGCTCTCGCGTCATGAGCAACACGTCGGGAAGATTCACGCATCGTGGTCGCGGGCCATTGGACTCAGTTCGCGGCGTCTTGCCCGGCGCACGCGATACGCCCCCAACGACCGGCTCATCAAGACGTTGGTGGTAGCCATCGTCGATGACCGCATGCAGTTCGATGAGTTCCTGGCCGAAGCCAAAAAGCGCTACGGAATCGTCATTGGCGACGCGGAAGGCTCACGCCTTGTCGCCGACAAGAAGGTTGACCAGGAGGTGCTCAGTGAGAACCGAGCCAATCTCGAAGCGCGGCTGGTTGGGCTCGGGCTGGTGCGTCGGCTCTCCGACTCGTGCTCGTTCGTGGAAAACCCATTTGGACTCAAGGGAGAAGAGAATTGCTGACCGATCGGATCATTGGGCGCGTCGGCGCCGACATCCTGGCTAAGCGCATTAATGACGCTCGTCAGGCCGACGGCTCGGTGCAGGATTCGGCGGCGCTGTTCCGCCTCGACAAGCTGTCATCCTCACAAGTTGCGTCGGTCGCGCGCGCGGTCCTGGCTAACCACGACTTGACCGCCTCTGTCGATCTCATGATCCCCGAGGCTTTGGTAGAGGGCCAGGGCTTGCCGCCCGAGGCGCTGATCCAGCATAACGCAGGCTTCGTGCGCAACAATGCCCAGACGAGCAAGGAGGCGATCCTCACCGCCAACGGCAATGAGCACAATCTGGCTGATACGCTGGGTCACGTCACCGCGTTGGGCGCCAAAGAGCTGCGCGCCGACGAGGAAGCTTGGGTCGATGCAACTTGCCACGTCGCGGGCATGACGCCGGTTCCCGAAGACCGCCAGGTGTTTCGCTCGGCCCTCAAAGGCTTGATCTCGGCCAGCGACCTATCGCTTGTGCAGCTCGGCGACTTCTGTGCCCACATCACCGAGGCGATGTCGTCGGCTCGTGGCTTGCCAATTCGCGATGCCATCGGCTGGTCTCTGCCGAAGGTCGGTCTGCCAAGAGATACGTCGTTTTTCGCTAACGCGAGAACTTATGGCACGTCATACAAGCCGTGGAAAAAGGCATTTGAGAAGCTATTCACCCACCGCGCGCCGCTTCTGTTGCGCCTGCGACCAAATGGCCAGCCACTCGATCCAGATGAGATGCGCCAACGCCTGGCGGACAACGCCGCCGACATTTCCGACGCCGCGCGCGTGACCCTGGAGGCATTCATCAACGCTCCGATAGGTGACAGCCAGCCAGCCGCCGAAGTGGCCGAACTCGAATGGGAAACCGATGGCGTATGCCACATTTTCGACAAGCCAAAGGAGAAGCTGCAGGGCTTGGCCGAGCACACGTTGAAGTTTTTCGAGCACGACTGCGAAGACGCCGAAGCACTCGACGAGAAGTGGAAGCGCCACCTTGAAGATCTCAAAGCACGTGAGAAGCGCTCCGAATGGAACGATGATGACAAGGTGTTCTTCGAGCTGCACCGGCGCCACATTGAGCAGTCGCGGCAGCTCCATGCACGTTGGGAGAAGGCGATCTTCGGCAAGGCTATCGAGTGCAATGACTTTCTCGACGGTTTCGCGGGCGTAGCCCACCACCTCTTGGCCGGATCTGGCGACACGACAGGGGAACGTTTCCTGCGCTTCACCGTCAACAAGGGACGTAAGGAGTGGCGCGAGCGCTTCAACTACGATGTGGGATCCTATTTCTCCGCGATGTATCGCGGGTTGAAAGAGCTGATGGGCTCGAGGGTGGATTGGAAGGTCGAGCGCATGGGTACCGGCAACCTGCCTGATCCTCTCTTCGACTACGAGAAGTTCTTTGCGAAGGAAAAAGAGCTTCGCGGAGCAACGCTCAAACCTGTTTCATCGCTAGCCCGGAACGCGGTCCAGATCAAATTCGACGTGGCGCTCGTGCAGCGAGTGGGCGACCGCGAGACGGCTATCGACAAAACGCAACTCGTGTGGAGCTACCGTCCCGAGTCCATCGGGCTGGCGATGGTATCCGATATGCGCCGCCTGCTAGAAAAGGGCGCGGTAGGTTGTACCGAGGTTCCACGCCGATTGGTTAGCAAGAAGGGTGGCGTGCAAAGCGTCTCGTTGCTTGACACGGGAACGCTTGAAGCCACGTTCTCGCGCGATGCCGGCTCGCTGGTTCCGCCGGCAAACAAACTGCGTAGCTTGCGGGCCGAGATCAAAGACCGTATCAAGGAGCTCGCGGCCGAGGGGCGGTTGACTAAGGAGCAGCGCGACGAGCTGCGTACAGCTTGGGATGTCTTCGAGACTGACTATCTCTTGGCCATGAAGGGCTTTGTCGATACGGGTCTGCAAGGCGAGGCTGTCATGCGCCAAGCGGAGTCGTTCGCGGCGCTGCTCAATGCGTTGATGATTCACGCTCGAGGAGATGTGTGCCGTGCGAAGCTAATGGCCGAGGTGCTCTCGATTGGCACGGCCCGCGTATCCGGCGAGCAGCCGTCGCTCATCATTCCTCCTTGGCACCCGGAGCGCATGAAGGCGCTTGCGGTGAAGATCCGTCGCGTAGCGGGTTTGGCGACCCATTTGCTCACCAACGATAGCGTGTTGTTTGGGCATCGCGACATCTTCTTCCGGGAGTTTTCCGAGGAGCTCGCTCATCCGTTCTATCCCGAGATCGCGGTCTTGCAGCGCGGCAGCGAGCCGTTGCTCGTCTCCGAAAGCAGTACTGTCAACGGATATAGCCTTTTTGAACGGCCAGTCCGTGGTGAAGAGGATTCGATGACCGATGTCGATCCAACTGTTGCCGCCAAGCAAGCGCGCGAGCTTTTGGAGCGCTACATAGGCCTGCAGCCCCACGAGGCGGCCAATCTCAGTGTGCTGCTCTACAACGCAGATGCGGCTGAGCTTCCGTTGGCCACCGTGCGCGAGCTCGCCGGCCTGCAAACGGAGGATGACTTCCAATGCAATGTGTCAGTTAGGCACAGTGATCCAGCCAAGCTGCGCCGGGTCTATGCAGAGTTGGTCAACAAGGCCGGCGACGATTCTGACATGCCGGTGGTCAGCGAGACCTCGGACAACTTCATCTCCAAGCTGCGCATTGCAGTGACTCCGGCGTCGGCGACGCCAGGGCAGGACGAAGGCGGATTCAAGCCCTTTGACGTGGCGTTCCTGCACGATGTGGTGTCGCGCACGGCGGTCGAGGAATGGCTCCCCGTGGACTGGACCAACGATCGGCCCAGCCTCGAGCATGCCCCCTCGCGCTGGTCCTACCGCAGTGTCTCGGGAGAGAACGAGCTCAAATCAACCACGTTCCTGACCTGCCCGTGGCAGACTGCCTCGGGCTGGGCTTATATCGGCGCAGTAGCCGCTGTGCATCGCCAGACGGATGCGCCTGTGGGAGCCCGCTATCTGCCCGCGCGGCGGATCTCCTTGCAACACGAGGCTCTGGCTTCGACTATGAACGACGCCCACGCGTTGGCCGAGTGGGTCGCCACCTATGATGAGCTGCTCGACAAGCGTCAATTGCAGCATAATGGCATCACGGTCGTGCGATACCGGCGGGCGTCCACCAACGGGCGCAACATGATAGTGAGCTCGACTTCCGAGCTGCGCCTCCTGGGCGTGCTGATCCGTCGGCGCCTTGGGGAGCTAAGTCTGTCACTTGGCGGCGATGAGCTCGACACGGTCGCCGCGAGGATGAAGAAGGATGCTCTGTCGGTCTCAGGCGACATCGTCCTGCGTGCCGCCAAGCGCGGCGTCTCCGCCGGTGAAATGCTCGGGCTTGTCCTCAGCCGCCACTTGGTCGTCGAGGAGTTCGCTGCCCAGGCCGCTGTCGGCCGGTCGTTCAGCGTGTTTTTCTTGCTAGACGACTATGCCGATTGGCTGGCGCAGCGCGAAAGCCGGATCGCCGACATCCTGGCCCTTTGTGTCGAAGAGGTCGATGACAGGATTCGGTTGCGCATCTCTGTGGTCGAGTCCAAATATGTTTCCGCCGATGGTGCTGCCGAGGCACGGCGTTCGTCTAAGGCGCAACTCATGGCGACACTGACTACGTTCCGTGCCGCATTGTTTGGCGACCCCGGCCGCCTTGACCGCGATGTTTGGCTCTCACGCTTGGCCGACTTGCTGATCGATGCTGAAATTCCGCCTGGCCTCTCAGGATTGTTGGAGCGGGCGCGGGCGAAGCTGCGCGAAGGCGACGTGGACATTGCGCTACGTGGTTACTCGCATGTTTTTATCCATTCCGTTGAGGCGGGCCAGTCTCAATCGGCATCCGAGCAAATCGAGATCGACAACACAGACGACGTTCAGGCCTGGCAGGAGATCTTTGACCGACCGGAGCTGCGCAAACTCGTGGAAGCCTACGCGGCTGGAGTCGGTGCCACCGATGCGAGGGCCTTGCTGGGTGGCGCGGAGCCGTGGAAGTCGGTCGAGTTCAACCGCCCCGCCGCGCGCGTTGCTTGGCACGCGATGATGGAACAGCTTGTGCAGCAGCCGGAGCCGGCGCAAGAAGCTATGGAGTCGGTTGACCCTGTTCAACCGACTCCAGCGAGCCAGCCGATGGCGACTCGTTTGGACGTCACACCTTCAACGTTGTTCGCCCACGTCGAGGCTGTTGCTCCCGCTTCGGTTGTGGCGGCAGTGGGGCCACACTTGTCGGCTTTGATTGCTGCCAAGCAGGCTGGATTGACCGTGGCGGACGATGAACGCGAAGCGTGGGCAATGGAGACCACCAAGAAGCTAAAAACGGCCTTGAATAGCTATGGCTTACAGGCTGCGGTATTGGGTACACGCATGACGCCCAATGGTTGCTTGGTGCGCTTGGCTGGCTCGGACCGCCTTAGGATCGAGGATATCGAGGCCAAGCGCACCCAACTGCTCACCACTCATGCAATCAATTTGGTGACCGTGCAGCCTAAGCCCGGCGAGATTGTGGTGACGATTGCGGGCATCAAACGACATGCGGTTTCGTTGTGGGACTTGTGGGGTAAGCGGCAGCTAAATCGCAACGTGGCTGGCATCAACACATCATTCGTCCTAGGGCTTCAAGAGATCAATGGCTCATTGCTCTATTTGAATTTTGGAGGCGAGTTTGGTGGGTTATCGTCGCATGAACCGCATTCGCTAGTGGCTGGAGCCACAGGTAGCGGTAAATCGGTTCTGATCCAGGCGATTCTTCTGGACATCGCTGCGACCAATCCGAAGGAACTTGCCCAAATTGTCCTCATCGATCCGAAGATGGGCGTGGACTATGCTGCGTTAGAGGACTTGCCGCATATGCGTGAGGCCATCATCACGACCAAGGAGCGCTCAACCGAAGTGTTGGCGACCCTTGTCGAAGAGATGGAAAATCGATACAGGACGTTCGCTCAAGCCCGCGCGCGGGACTTGGCTACGTTCAACTCCAAGGCTTCTTCGGATGCACGCTTGCCAATGGTTTTCCTGATTCATGACGAGTTTGCGGATTGGATGCTCGATGATGGTTACAAGGGGGCTGTGAGCGCGGCTGTTCAACGACTCGGAGTGAAGGCTCGTGCGGCAGGCATTCACTTAATCTTCGCGGCACAACGGCCAGACAAGGACGTCATGCCAATGCAGTTGCGAGAGAACTTGGGCAACCGTCTGATTTTGAAGGTGGCTAGTGAGGCAACCTCAAAGATTGCATTGGATCGACCTGGTGCTGAGTTGCTTCTAGGTAAAGGGCATTTGGCTGCAAAGCTGAACGGAGAACAAGGACTGATTTTTGCTCAGGCCCCGTTTTTGACAGATGATGACATTTCCCTTGTCGTTAGCGCAATCGCACACGACGACAATGACGTAAGCAGCGGATCATGATCACAGAAATGAGAGGTTCAATTGTCTGAGAAATTAAAGGAACATCTGACTAGACAGGGCGTTGCAAAGCTACAGCCGCTGCTTGGGAATCAGATTGTCGATCTGCTGATTCACGTTGGTCAAGAAGCCTTAGCGCCACAGGTATTGGCCGAATTAATTATCATGTCAATGGGGCCAGCATCGATCTTGAAGGATGACGTGACGAGACAAATGCTTCTCGATCACTTGCATGATGACGATGTCCGTAACTTGTGTAATATTCTTAGCATTCCTAGCGACATCCCAAGGACGTCACTAAATGGTGTAAATTTTCAGCGACCTACCGCGGCATTAAAATTATTCGAATGGTATGGAGTTGCATATCCAGAAGATGGCGGTCAAAGAGACGAATTGTCGCGCAATATTTCTTCTCAAGAGAAACTGGGCTTCTTTCAGAAGCCGGCCTATCGTCAGTTGCGACGAGTTCTTGAAAATGAGGGAAGCAAAGTCCTGGTCCACATGCCTTTTGGCGCAGGAAAGTTGCGAGCAGTAATCACGGCTGTCTTGGAAGCTTTTCGATCAGATTCTGAAGACAAAACGGTTCTTTGGCTGGCGTCCGACACCTGTCTGTGCGAGGAAGCTTTTCGGGAAATTGAGACAGTATGGAACCAGTTTGGCTTGCGAGACGTCACTGCATATAGGCTGTACGGAGGAAGAAAAATTTCTCCGCTCGACTCGGTAAGTAATGCGTTAGTCGTTGCTGATATAAAGAGTCTTGAAGGTGCTTTCATGACGTGGGCCCGCAACGGAGTAAACGTTGATGAGTCGCTTGCAAGTTTTGGCAGGCGCTTGAGATGCCTTGTTCTTGCCGACGCTGAACATATAGTACTTCCAGAGATCAAACGCATCATTAGTAAAATGAGCTCAGCGGGAGGGAAGTTCAATATCGTCGGTATATCTGCGACGCCAGGCCCTGCTACTGAAGCAAATACGCCGATAAAGGTTACTTTCGATGCTTTCAATGGTGTTGTTGTAGAAATTGATGACATTGATCCACTATCCGCACTCCGTCTAAGTTGCGGAATAGATCCGATCAACCTTTTTCGAGTTCCATCGCCGATAAAGGAATTGAGCGACGTAGATGACCCAATTTCGCTTCCAGAAGTTGTTGCCAATTACTTAGCTTCAAATGTTGATCGCAACAAATTTTTACTAGATAAATTATTAGACATTTCCAAAGAGGAAGATAGAATTGTATTTTATGCAACAACTGCCCTGCAGGCACGCATGTTCGCAGGGTTACTTGGGCTTAAGGGCACGCCCGCCGCAGCAGTGACCGGTGAAATGCCACCAGAACGACGTATTCAGGAGATGGCTAGATTTGAAGGCGATCATCAGAAACAAGTCCTTTGCATTCACGGAGCGCTCGTCTCTTCTTCGAGCGTGCAAGGTATAACTGCCGTAGTAATTGCACTACCGACGACCTCAGGAGCACTTTTACATGAAATGGTTGGGCGCCTTGTTACTTTTCGCGGAATCCCGCAAAAGCCCCTCAAAGTTTACGCTGTCCAGGATCCTGTACCCGGATATCTCCGTCTTGTTGAAAATCTCGATCGTTGGGATCGGATGCGCCCATAGGAGTTCAATATGTCATTTCCAGTAATACCTCAGAATCTGTCAATTTCAGCAATGCGTAGCTCCGGGTATCGTGATACAGCGCACGCCCTGGCGGAGCTTATCGATAATTCGGTTCAGTCTGGGCTCGAGTCAACTAATGAGGTAACGCAGGTGGAAGTTATCTGCGTTGAAGAGGCTAAATCATCGTCTAAGCGCCCCTCTATAGCCAAGATAGCCGTGCTCGACAACGCTGGTGGCATGTCCGTCGAGACGCTGAGAAAAGCGCTTCAATTTGGTAACGGTTCAAGGCTGGATCGTAAGAACCAATCAGGAATCGGTAAATTTGGCATGGGCCTGCCAAACTCATCCATATCGCAGGGTGAGCGCGTAGAAGTGTGGAGCTGGCAGAATGGTCAAGTCATTTATTCCTATCTTGATGTTGATGAAATTCGTAGAGGCGAGCTAATAGAGGTTCCGGAGCCGACATCAACTACTATTCCTTCAAAGTGGCTACGCCTCTTCATGAATGGGATATCGAAGAGCGGGACCTTAGTTGTTTGGAGTAAATTAGATCGAATAACGTGGAAGCAGAGTACGACGCTACTGCGTCACGTCGAATTTATTTCTGGGCGAATTTATCGTAGATTCATCAACAGCAAACGTGTTCAAATCAGACTTTCGGCATATGACAATGTAGAAACAGAGCCCGTTTCTCGTTGGGAAAGCTTCGTTCGGCCAAATGATCCAATGTACCTTATGACGGGTACTAATTCGCCATCTCCATACGACCAAAAGCAGGCCTTTGAACCTTTCGAAGCCACTGTAAGAATTTCCGTCGGATTTCGTGAGAATGTGCATGACGTGCTCGTGCGAGCTTCAATTTGCAAGCCGGAGGTGCGTGCTAGCGGGGGAGGCGCGCCGATAGGAAAACATGCCAAGCGTAATCAAGGCGTTTCATTGTTGCGCGCGGATCGAGAGCTTGAGCTAAGTAAGTCGTTTGAGGTTGTCGATCATCGGGAGCGTTGGTGGGGAATTGAAGTGGAGTTTCCACCCGCACTTGATGAAATATTTGGTGTTACTAACAACAAGCAGGCAGCGACTGGATTTCTACGAATGATCTTGTCAGATGATGCCGATGCTGAAAATATGTCGGTTGTCGACTATAAGCGACAATTGGAGCAAGAAGGTGACCCACGATTGCCTATGTACGCAATCAGTGAAGAAATAGAAAAACTACTCAAATCACTGCGTCGAGCGGTTGCAAAGATGCGAGAAGGGGACACAATCGCGAGCCGTGTTGAAACGCTAGCTTCTACAATCGAGAAAATTGCGACTGAGTCGGTCAAAAAGCGACGTGAGCGAATCGGCAATACGGGATTGAGTGACAAGCAAGAGGATGAACCGGAAGAGGCACGTACCGAAAAGCTAACCGCTGACATAGTTGATGATGGTGTCGAAACAAAAGAAGCGCGCAATATAGCTGTCGATTACGTAAAGAGGCATACTAAATTTCGAATTCGACATGCGGATTTACCTACATCGGCTATGTTCGACGTAGCGGCTTCGGGTGGCGTTATCGTATTGACGTTCAATACTCGTCACGAAATTCATTCTAAGGTTTTTTCGGAGTTCAGTAAGACAGACGATATCAACCCGCTTGCTAGAGAAGTATTGTCCATGATGATTGCTTGGGCGCGATTAGAAGATGAGGCCGGCAGTCCGCGGATTAGGTCGAACTTAGAAGAGGTACGCGAGAGCTGGGGGCGTATGGCCAAGGATTTCTTTGAAGCGGAAGAGGGCTAATCCGTGGGCGGGCGTGAGGCCATCAGAGGATTTGCCATTCAGACTCTAATTTGTCTGTTGGATGCTTTGGAGGCAGACTCTAATTGGATCGCTGTGACCATTGAGCCGGACTCGGATAATGACAAGGTCGACCTTCTCTGGGAGTATGAGGGGCGAAAAACGGCTGTTCAAGTCAAGTCTTCAAAGAATCCAATTGGTCGCGCAGACGTAAAAAAGTGGTGCGCAGATCTAAGAGCAGAAAAAGGCGCGGACCATTATGAACTGCGACTCGCAGGTCTGGTTTCTGCAGGAGCATTGAGCGGCAATGATTTGGAGGGAGTATCGGTTCCGACACCCACGTCAGTCGTAGTGCAGGATTTGATGGAACAGGCAATTACCAAGTTGGATCGATATTTGATCAACTCAGGGATCGACACTGTTCCACTGCCTGTTCGGGCGTCGTTAGTTGATATTTGCGCAGCAAAATTGATTACTGGATCGGTAAGTGGGAGTCGCGTGGAACGCAAGGGCTTCGATGGATGGTTATTACATTGGATAACAACCGCCTATCCTGAAGCATTGACCGTTCGACTTTCCGCCAACTGCGAGGTGCTTTGGGGCAGTGTAGACTTTCTTTCTCCGATACTTGGAGAAAGAGCGTTTCAATTAGCTACGCCATTGACAGTGTATAACTCCGGTCGTGGCGTGGCGATTGTAGAATGGATCATTATCCATGTTCGCACGGCCACTACGCGAATGCTTTACAAAGCATGTAACTTTCGTCAAGACGGAAAGATCCGACCATTTTCGGATTTTGCAGTGGGGCCTGGACAGGTTCTGGAAAAGGATGTTTTGTACTCGCCCGTGAGCAAGAGTGGATTCGAAATCGGCGCTTGGCCGCTAGGCAATTGTGAGCTTGAGTTATTTGTTAAGTTCGGTAACGACGAGACGCCTAGAACGATCAAGAAAGCGACTATGACAATTGCTGGAACCCATATGGCTCTGTTGAATCGTGAAGACGGCGCGATGACGTTCAGTATTTCTACTCTCGACACTTATTTGAATTCGTTCTAAATAGGCGTATGTGTAATAGCCTATAAACGTAGTGATGGAAATGATGGCGCTCTGCGTTTTCAGTACGCCGAATGCGACGCAGCAGCGTGAGGTGATTACCCGCAGTTCGTCACGCTTGCCGAGGACTCAAGCTGAAGAAATCGAAATGGTGGGGGAAGGAGCGCCGCAGATTACTTCACATTTAGCGGCTCCATGTTTCATTTCCTGGAAGCGTTGGCAGTTGCGCTCCGCGAAATCTGTAAAATAAAAACAACATTTTCTGGAGGAGTTCGATGGGTTCGTCGCCATTGTGTGTACGATTTTCTGAAACTTGGTTACGGTTGCGGTGATTTACTTATGGCAAACCACACATGCGCCATTGCCTTCGTCGTCACCATAGATGTCGTCAATGTCCTCAAGAGTTTCGATGGGGCGCAAAGGATTGATCGGACGGTTGGCTAGATCTCTTTGCTTACGGCGTTCAAAGTCAGTGAGGATTTGAATTACGCGGGCGGGTTTTTCTAATTCATTCAGCGGCTCTCCTTGGGTCCAGGTAAATGGGGAACCATGTTCTAACGCGTTCTTCTCGTATTGCTTGGCCTCCTCGAAGGCATCAGGATGGCGTTCTTTGAGTCGCACCCATTCAATTTTTTGCTGGAAAAAGCAAAACGTGCAACCGCTGCGTGAGCGCCAGTCATAATATTTTGGGACGCCGACGCCGGACGATTCTAATATATCCATCACCCCCTTCTTGTCGATTCCACCCTCGCGGAAAGGAAGGCGAACTTTCAAGTTCTCATGCTTTGATGTATAGCCTTCTCGATATTCCTCGTCGGCGCGGATTGCGACATAAGTTGTGACTGTATCCCCTGCGGCCAGCATAGGTCGAATCCATTGTTCGAATGGTGCAAGCTTCAACTGTCTGGTGCACCAGCGTGTTTGAGCCGATGGCAGAAAGTGTTTGTATTCGCGCAGCCAGAAATCGAAGTCGCGACGCGGGTTTAGCCTAGCAATTGGCTTGCCAAGAAAACCTTCAAGACGGCCTAGGAACTCATATACCTCGGGCAGTTCTTTTCCAGTGTCGGTGAAAAAATATTCAACGTCGAGCTCAGGGTAGTTTTGGCGTACGAAAACGGCCAAGGCCGCGCTGTCTTTTCCACCAGATATTCCTAGAACATGCTTTTCAGCCATGGGACTTCTCCATTTTTGCGTCGTCTTCAAGAGTCAAGCGCATTCCCGCTTTCGCCAGGGCAGCGAGCAATATTTCGGTACTGTGGCCTTCAGCCAATAGGGTCGTGGCCAATTTTTCGGCCATCGACTCGACAGCGTCGCGATGTCGATCGGGGATGGAAAACGAACGAGAGATGGTGCGGGTTTGAGCACCGGCACCGATGACAACGGCGAATGCTTCGCTTGTCGGCTTGCGGCCTTTGACCGATACAAAGGCTTCGGCTTGCCGGAATCGAAGGGCAGCTTGTGCGATATCCAAAAGAGCGTGGTCAATATCACGATCGTTCCAGTCGCGCGGAGGTTTATTTGCAGCAAGGCTCAGAATTCCTTCGATGCTTTCCTTGCTTCCGTTATGTTTTGCTAATCGCGCTGCGAAAGCATCTTGGCGGAGGTCGCCAGCCACTCCATTCAAAACTTCTGCGCGAGCGCGCAAACGATCTAACCTATCGGCGGGAGCATCGAGGGCCTCAAGCATTGAAGTCTCGATGCGTGCAAGCAAGTTGTCATAGGCCCGTGCGATCTCGATGATAGGGCTTCGAAGGGACTCGACATAGGATCTACCTCCTTTGTTTTCAAGAAGTGCAGCCAGGTCGATGAACAAAACCTTATGAGGATCGCTGGCTTTGAGCAACGTGTCGCGAACGTCCCGAGCGATGTCGCTGATAGTATGGGTACGTTGGCTCCATGCCGGCAAGCCAAAGACCAAAGCCACGAGGCCGCGCGCGGCTTCCAACGGGTCGCGAGTATTGGCAGAAGCTCCTACTTCGGTAAGAATGTCGGAGATGCCTGAAAGGATGCTTGCCTTTTCTTGGTCGATCAAAATCCAGCGCATAGAAAAGCGCGAGGAATCTTGAAGGTATTCGTCAATGTCCGCATCGGTTACGCGTGGAATAAACATGCCATCCTTATACAGGGCAAGATTGCCTTTATGGGCAAGCAGGAACGCTGTAAAGATCACCGGCATGACGCCTCTGCGGACCCCATAAGGAGGTGTTGCCCAAAGGTCATGTATTTCAGAGACCTTCACCCTGGTGTTCGAATCGACGAAGAGCTTGCGTGTCACATTCCAAAGAGGGGAAAAAGTCGATGCGTGCTGATCATCTGGAGGCAAGAGGCGCCACGTTCCATCGGAGTCCTGCCGATGCAAGCCCGTGGTTCGAAGCAACGTCTCGTAGAGGCCTCGTTCGGCAGGATATCCCGCAATGCCGAGATTTTCTTCCTCTTCATGGTCGAGCATGCAGTAGAGTAGGTCGCGGCGAGCTTTGACACTGTTGCTTGAAGGGCTATCACGGTTCAACAACTCGCTCCATAGTTCGGGAGCGGAAGGGTAGACGGTATCGGCCAGGTTCGACGCAATAGGAGATAGACGCCCGCTGGTATCGATCTCATCCTCGCCAGCAATCCATCGCGCATTAGTCACTGCTTCGCGAAGCTGTTCTTCCAAATGCGCGCGAACCGACGAAATTCGAGCTTGGACCTCCCGGCGTGCGACGGGATCGCCATTGAGTTCGTGGCGCGACTGGACAATTTGGAGCGCGAGGAGCTCAGAGCCAAGGTCTTCGATCTTCGCATGATTGCGTGGTATTCCAATGACTACAGGCCATGGCTGCATTCTTGAATGTTCGTGGCATTTGCGGACCACAGCCTTGTTGTTTGTATTTGATCCGGGCAACGCTAGAAGAAATAGGCCGAATTCGCCGTTATGGGGCTTGAACTTGGTGGCGGTACGTTGGACGTCGTCCAAACGGCAAAGCGCCATGTTCATCCACCGCATTGTGCCTGTTTCGTGATAGTGCCTTTTTGCGATGACAGGGTAGAGGTTGGTTAGGCTCTCAAGCAGGGAGAAGTCGACACCAGACATGCCAGCCTGAGCTTGCGAAATGGCATTGTCAATATCGAAATCGCTGCCCTCAAAGACGGACCATGCTCCGATGTGTTTTTTGAATAGGATGACTCGCCAATTGGACAGCTGCTCCAGGGCAGTTTCGACCTGATCAAGCGTGTGACCATAGAACAGTGATTTAAGAACTTTTGATTCTGCCGCAAGCCCAGATCCATTGCGGAAAAGATCGATCACTGCAATGTTTTTGATGAGCTCGACATGCAGTGCATCGGTAGTTTTTGCTTCGGCGCGCTCGACGGCCTCCACAGCCTGAGCCCAGCGGTGGCCATCCGGGGAGGATAGGATGGCTGGTTCCAAGTTGGCGCGCAGGTAGTCCCAATAATCGTTAGGGCGATACCAGGATGATTGAAGTTGTAGTGTGGATTCTAAATAGGAACGAAATCCAGACGGCTCAACCGAAGCCAAAAAACCGAATGTGCTACGCTCATTTTGTCCAAATTGGCGTTTGGAGATCGGGCCTAGCAGAGCTGCCATGGCCGGATGCAGTGGCCAGCAGGCGTACAGACTTTTGGAGAAGCTATCGCCCACAGCAGGGCGTCGCGCGCGGATGGAGTCCGCGATCTCAATGGATGCAGGCATCATCCAGGTGGCAGTGACTTCAGCATGGATGGCGCGTCCAATCAACTCGACAACCTCGTCGCTCGCAGCGACTAAGGGAATGTCGGAGTATCGACCTTGCACTTTGACCCAGTCGTCGCGAGTCCCGATGCCAAGCCGGGCGGCATATTGGCTGAATGATTGGTGAAGGATGCCAATGACGACAACCTTTCCTGAGGTCCGAGCCGCAGCTTCTGCAAGCTCCTGGAAGAAATAAACGTCGTCGCCCACACCTAGTGCGGAGGCTTCGAGGAACTTGCCCATCTCATCGATGATGATCAGGACGCCGTCACTCTTCTTGGACTCGGCAGCTTCGCAGATGTCGGAAATTAGAGTCGAAGGATTTGTTTTTCGTCCGTCATGGCTAAACCCCTGCGCGTGACGTAAACCTTTGGCGAGCTCGGATACGACGCTTACTCTTTTGCCAACGATGGGGATGGTCAACCAACCCTTGCGGCAGGGTAAGGCTTGATCAAATGACGGGATACCTTCCAGCTTCAGTACATCGCGAGCTTTTGCGCGTAAATGTTTGTCCGAACCAAGAGCGCTCGCGAACGCCACCGCCAGCGACGACTTGCCGCCACCGAAGGGACCGGTCCAAGTGAATGCGCGCTGATTGCTCTCCAGCAGTTGCTTGCTCATGCTGCTTAAAACTGCCGTCGCTGTTCCATGGCAGATGTAGCCATCCAAGGCGTCGGGACGGCCAAGATCGATATCGATGCGTATTGACCGTTGATAATGCCGTGAGACGTGGACGATGTCCGCGAGTTTGGTGTTTTTTGGGTTAGGCATAGGCCTTCTCGATCATGCGTTCGCTGAGGTTTTTAGTCTTGTTGATGTTGCGATGAACTTGCCTCAGGCCTGCCGTGTCGGTCCAAGAAAGCGCGCCGCGAGTGAGGTCCTCAAGCGCAAGAAGACGCTCGGCGATCGAGTCTTCATCGAGTTTGAATACGCGTCCGGGCGATCCTTCGCCGAAAGCGATGGCTTCAAAGGCGAGTGAGCTTAGTCCCGGCGCAGCCGATTCCCAAAAATCCAAAAGCGCGTAAGTGAACATTCCGTCGTGCAGCGTGGCCTTCGGACCTCGACGGAAGGCGAAGTGGCCTTTGCGCTCCTCAAAGATCAGTCCCAATTCGCCAAGCATGGGTTCGGCGTAATCCTCGGGGGAGCTGCCTGCGGACCGTGGAGCATAGCCGCGAAGGCACGTTTCGATATCGCGCGACAGGGTCGCCGGAGAGAGCTTGCGATTGGGATCCAAGCTTCGTGCATATTCGGCCAATGGAGCTTCGAGGTCCTCACGCGAGAATGTCGGAGTGGTGACATGGTTGAAGATCCACTTCCATGTGGTCGCCCGGTTACCTTTTCCCGCGAGCCACCAATGCGCATACCAAGCCGTGGTGGGGTTCTCTGAGTAGGGATCCAAGCCGCCGTCTTTCAAGATGGCGTTGGCGGTATCGGTGACTTTGTAGGCACTACTCGGCGCATCTTCCTCTGTCATCACGTTGCACGCCAATGCCCAATGTCGGATCGAGGCGACCATGTTTTTGCCGACGCCGAACTCAGCGATCGCATTGTCGTCGGTGAATGTTGATTTTAGGATGACGCCATCTGATTTCGCTTGGTCAAAGGCTTTTTTTAGCCACATTTGACGGAGTGGAAATGTCTCGTGTCCTGAAAAGTGCGCCTGAACGCCTTCCGATATAGTGTTCTTTTTCATGTAATCAATTATAACTGGAGACTTTCACCAGTGGGAAATTTCCCCTGCTCCAACGTAGTAAATTAACTGGAGAGTGTCCCCAGTAGGCATGTTGCCACTATGTTCAGATTGATGTGCAGACGTCTGCACGGATATTATGGTTGCCGTTGTTTTAATAGCACTCTTCAGCGATTGCAATGGGCAGAAATGCCAAGGTAAAGTAATCTCGGGAAATGCTGTGTAAATATACAGTATTACTTTAATTCCGCGCAATTAGTGAAATATCACTAAATAGTGGGCATACTGGTGCGGTTTAAGCTGGTGCCATCACGATTACTACTTCAATGTTGGAGCTGTATGGCATTCCGCCCGCGTTCGGTTATAGGACCGTTAAAGCGTCTCGCTTTGGTTGGGAAATCGGACTACGCGGTCTCCAGTCGAGTTCGCGCCTCAAGCTCGTTACCATGACTGCTCTGTCCCGCTAACGTGCTGGACGGTAAGCTTCATCGCACTTAAGTTGAGGAGATGAAACTGAGTATCACGTGCTATGGTTAGCTCCGATAATCATAGATTGGCATTTGCGCATTTGAGCTGTTTTGGCGTGCGTAAGCCTGAAATGTATTGCCGTCACTGGTCATCAATTTAGCTATCTTGATTTTACGACTGTAAGAAGTGCAAATGTATTGTTGTTTCTGAATCGGTCGCGTTTCAACTGGTATCTGAAGAACAAGTTTCCTACAATTTGGACAAGTTAGGTCAATGTAGTTCCGGCTCATGGTAGTTCATTCTTCTTTTGGAGCTTAATTATAACGAAGAGAAATATCCACTACGCGCTTAGACCTCTCATTTCGCAATTGTTTCGCTGTGTCTGACAAGGCGATGGCGAAAATCGGCTACCTTGCATGAAGTCCGTTACCCCCCCCCCACACAAAAATATGGCTCTCTCGCAAAAAAGACAAAAGATTCAGACCAAAATTAAGCCGCCTTGGTTTTAAACGACGTTAATTCTGTCGACAACGACAAACTTTCAAGGAAGTCTGCCCACGCTTGCATCATGCGGCGCCTCTCCGGTAAATGTTCTGCGTAGTTATACGCAGCTCTAATTGCATCACGTTCTGCATGAGCAAGTTGGCGTTCGATCGCGTCTCGATTCCATCCTTGCTCATTCAAAAGTGTGGATGCCATGCTGCGAAAGCCGTGACCTGTCATTTCGTCGTTGGAGTATCCCAGACGGCGAAGCCCTGCATTTACCGTGTTTTCGCTCATTGGTCGTCCATTGGTTCTAGCGCCGGGAAAAACATATTTCCCATGCCCAGTCAAAGGGTGAAGTTCGCGCAAGAGGGCGAGCACTTGTTTCGAAAGAGGAACGACGTGCTTTTCTCGCATTTTCATTCTCTCAGCGGGAATGCGCCATTCTGCTTCATCAAAATTGATTTCGCTCCATTCGGCTTTGCGTAACTCGCCGGGTCTAACAAAAGTCAGAGGCGCTATCTGCAACGCACATTTGGTCACTAGTGAGCCTTCGTAGCCTTTTATTGCGCGAAGTAGCGCACCAATCAATTTGGGATCAGTAATGGACGCATGATGCTTTGCCCTGGCTGGGGGCAGGGCACCGCGCAGATCTGCAGCGGGATCGCGTACCGCACGCCCAGTTGCGATGGCATATCTAAATACCTGACTGCAATTCTGCAAAGCCCTGTGGGCCGTCTCCAGCGCACCTCGCTCCTCGATTCTGCGCAGCATTGCGAGAATCTCTGGGGCCGTGATTTCCTGGATAGGGCGTTTTCCTAACCAGGGGAAAACGTCACGCTCAAGCCGGCGGATGATCTTGTCCGAATGGGTTTCGACCCAATTTGGCGCGAACTTTACAAACCATTCGCGGCCAACCACCTCAAATCCATTTTCCCCGTCCAGGACGTTTGACGATTTGGCGGCTTTCCGATATTCCCCTGGGTCAACATCATTTGCGAGTTGTTTTCGGGCGGCGTCACGTTTTTCACGCGCGTCTTTGAGGGACACGTCGGGATAGACCCCGAGTGAGATCCTTTTTTCTTTTCCATCCACGCGATATTTGAGGCGCCACCATTTCCCACCTGATGGGGCGATCTCGAGGTACAGGCTGCCAGTATCATACATCCGGATCGGCTTGTCGCCAGGCTTGGCATTTCGTATTGCTGTGTCAGATAAGGGCATGGGGGCAACTGTTTATGGTGTCAGAGGAGTTGCCCCCAATGTTGCCCCCACCAATGCTAGATGTCAATGATATTGATTGGACCGTATAAGACAAAAAAGCCGCATCCTCATAGAGAGAAATACGGCTTTTTGGACATCTTTGGAACTCTTAAAACTAATTAATGGTGGAGACGGCGGGAATCGAACCCGCGTCCGCAAGCACTCTACAGACAGTTCTACATACTTAGCGCTGCCATTTGATTTAACCTGTACGACGCGGACGCGCACGCTGCGGACAGGCGAGTCACCTATTATTTAGTCCCAAGCCAAGTGACCCGACTTGAGACGATTCCCTATGAATGACTCTACTGCTGTTGCCAGCCTACCCTAGGGAAGAAGTAGTGTAGAGTTAACCGGTATTAAGCGGCTAATGCGTACGAGTTATCGTTTGCAGTTATAAAGTTCAGATTGTATTTACGAGGTAGTCTGGCCTCGGTATGCCCTGCGCTGCTTTGCAACCCACGTCGAAACCAGGTCGTCCCCAAAACAGGTCTTCATTGTAACACTGATGTCATTGCAGATGGGGCGAGGGCCGTGCTTTTCAAGCGCGGCCCTCGTTTTGTCTTTTGCTCCGGCAGGCGTTTAGCCGCGGATGCTTTCGCGTTCGGCTTTGCGGTAATGCTGGCGCAGCGTGACGATGGTGAGGGCGGAGGAGAGCAGCATGGCGGCGCAGACATAGGCGATTTTGGAATCGGCCAGCACCAGGGCGATAATGCCGACGATGCCATAGATGTATGGCGACGCTTCGTACCAGGTCTTTTCCAGGTTCATGCATTTCTCCCAAAGAAATATTGAATTATTTGAATTGGAGTGTATAGGAGAATTGTTACCAAGTGTTACTTTAGTTTCCTGATGTAATCAAAAAATTGTTTTGCAATGCAACAGTTTTGTTGAAAAACGAAGCTTGTCTGCCTCGTTTGCCTGTTTTATTGCGGTGCGGTTTTGTTTGTTTTTAGCGGTCCAGCTTGGCGCGGATGAATTCCAGCAGTTCCAGCGGGCTGTCCATGATGGCGTCTGCCTTCCAGTGCGTGGGTTCGGTGGCGCCGCAGTAGCCCCAGGCGGCGGCGATGGTGACCATGCCTGCGGCGTAGCCGGCCTGGATATCGCGCAGGTCGTCGCCTATGTACCAGCAATTGCCCGGGGCAATATCCAGCCGCTTGGCGGCTTCCAGCAACGGTGCGGGGTGCGGTTTGGCGTGCGGCGTGGTGTCGCCGGAAACGGTGCAGGCGCTGTGCTGCAGGCCCAGCAGCGGCACCAGCGGGTCAGTGAAGCGGGCCGCTTTGTTGGTGACAATGCCCCAGGGCACGCCCAGCTCATCCAGGCCTTTCAGCAATGCAGACACGTTTTCAAACAGGCGGCTGTGCACGTTGATGGCGGACTCGTAGTTGTTCAGGAACTCTACCTTCAGCGCTTCGTATTCCTTGCTCTCCGGCGTGATGCCGAAACCGGCGCCGATCAGGCCGCGCGCCCCGGCGGAGGCGTACTGGCGCAGGCTTTCGTAGGCGGCCGGCAACAGGTGCCGGGCTTCGCGCATTTTATTCAGGGCCGCGGCGAGGTCGGGCGCGGTATCGGCCAGGGTGCCGTCCAGGTCAAACAAGATTGCTTTTGGGTTTTGCATGATGTGTTCAGGGTGGGCGCAGGAGCATGTCCTGCGCCGGGTGTTAATACTGGCTCATTGCCGGGCGGATGGCGGGGGCGGCGAGTGTCTGGAGTAGGATCAGGCAGGGCGCGTGCAGGCCACCATGTAGTTGACGCTGGTGTCCTGGTTTAGAGAATAGATCTGCGTCAGCGGGTTGTAGCTCATGCCTTTCATCGCATCCAGCTGCAGGCCGGCGTTGCGGATATCCTGGCTGAGCTCTGCCGGCGTGATGAATTTGGCGTAGTCGTGCGTGCCCTTGGGCAGCAGCTGCAGCAGGTATTCTGCGCCGATGACGGCAAACAGGTAGGACTTGAGGTTGCGGTTGAGCGTGGAAAAGAAGACCTTGCCGCCCGGTTTCACCAGTGCGGTGCAAGCCTTGATGACGGAAGCAGGGTCGGGCACGTGTTCCAGCATTTCCATGCAGGTGACAACGTCATACTGGCCGGCTTCACGCGCGGCCATATCTTCGGCGGCGATTTTTTCATAACGTACCTGCACGCCGGATTCCAGGCCGTGCAGGTCGGCGACTTTCAGTGCCTTGTCGGACAGGTCGATGCCGGTGACCTTGGCGCCTTTTCTGGCCATGGATTCTGCCAGGATGCCGCCGCCGCAGCCGACGTCGATGACATTCTTGCCGGCCAGCGCTACGCGGGCGTTGATCCATTCCAGCCGCAGCGGGTTGATTTCATGCAGCGGCTTGAATTCGGACGTCGGGTCCCACCAGCGGTGGGCGAGGTCGCTGAATTTCTGGATTTCTGCTGGATCGGCGTTGACGGTAGACATAGTGTGTGAAGGCTTTGCTGTGCGTTGGTTGCAATGGCTGCTTTTGCTGCTGTGAAACGGCAAAGGCAAATCCCGATTTACGACATTGTAGGGGAATCGCCACGCGGGTGCAGCAGGAATCGTCACGCCGGGCAGGGAAAGGCAGCGCGCAAAGAAAAACCCCGCCGTGGCGGGGTTTTTTTACTACCAGCTAATTACTTCACTGATTAGTTTGCGTTGCGTGTACCAACTACTTCGATCTCTACGCGACGGTTTTGAGCACGGCCGGCTGCTGTTTTGTTATCAGCAACTGGTTGTTTTTTGCCCTTGCCTTCAGTGTAGACACGGTTCGCTTCGATACCAGCGCTTACCAGGTAAGCTTTAACAGCTTCTGCACGGCGTACCGACAGTTTTTGGTTGTAAGCATCGGAACCGACGGAGTCAGTATGACCAACAGCGATCACTACTTCCAGGTTGATACCTTTCAGTTTGGATGCCATGTCGTCCAGTTTAACTTTAGCTTCTGGCTTCAGAACCGCTTTGTCGAAATCAAAGAACGCATCAGCTGCGAAAGTGACTTTTTCTGAAGTTGGCGCTGGTGCCACTACTGGAGCTGGTGCTGCTACCGGAGCTGGAGCAGGTGCTGGCTCTGGAGCTGGTGCGGCTGGTTTGACCAATGGAGCGTCGCAACCTGGAACCGCGTCAGCTGGTGTCCAGTAGCCTGTGCGCCAGCACAGACCGAATGGGTCACGAGCAATAACGCCACGGCCATCTTGCACATAAGCGCTAGTTGGCTTGTTAGCTTGGATGTCAGTGATTACTTGAGCTGATGCAGAAATGGCAACCAGGGCCGACGCTGCGATAACGAGCTTTGCTAAATTTTTCATATTTCTCCTCTCGGGTGAGATTACCGCAGATGGACTGCGCAACTAAACTGCAAAATTATTACTTAAATTACTAAAAATTACTAAAAGCGATACTACCACGTCCTGATGACATTCTTGTTTCAACTTACTTAAACAGGCACTGGCAAACAATAGTGGGCAAGAAACTTTTATTGTGAGGCAGACATGGTCTTAAGCCTACATTCTGCCATAGGAACGGCTTACGTACGAAAACTGTTAAATTGCTAAAGTAACATTTTGTCAAATTTGTCGCGTTTTCACAACGATTTATTCGTGGTAAATCGGCTAGACGTTTCATCTTCTCTTTTGTTTCTCTGCAGCACGCATCAAAAGAATGCACCAGTTGCAGCGCCAAGTCTGTTACCTGGCGCACCAACTTGTTCCGTGCTTGCACAAACATGATACCGGAATAACAGTTGTCGCGAGTTTTACTGGCGTTTCTCCTGATCAAGAAAACATTGACAATTTGTGCATCCTTCCGGTCATGCCTGCAATTGTCCGGCGCTGCGGTCTTTTGCGGGCGCCAGGCTTGGGTGCGCTGCCCGGCGCCGCAGTATGCGTTTGCAGGTTTTGCGTTTTGGGTGCCCTGACTATTCCTTCACTATCCGCTTCCTCCTCGTTTACTGCTGTTTGCAGGCGTCCAAAAACCGTAAAACAGTGGTTTACGGGCCTGCCCATGCTAAAATCAAAAGTTCAGCGCTAAAGGCTGGTAATTGTTTATATGTAACTTATATGGCTGGTTTTATATAGGCAAAACATGGGCAGTTGCCGGCGAGCGTAGCGGTTTATAGACCCGCTGCGTTTTTGGCGCGTTCGTTTTGCATTTGTCTTATAACCCAAGCTCTAAATTGCCCGGCCCGCCAATGGATCAATTCGCTAAAGAAACACTCCCGATTTCCCTTGAAGAAGAAATGCGCAAGAGCTACCTCGATTACGCGATGAGCGTAATCGTCGGACGTGCCTTGCCGGATGTACGTGACGGCCTGAAGCCTGTGCATAGACGCGTTCTGTTCGCGATGCACGAAATGAACAACGTGTATAACCGCCCCTTCGTCAAATGCGCGCGCGTCGTGGGTGAAGTCATGGGTAAGTATCACCCGCACGGCGATGCGTCGATCTACGACACGCTGGTGCGCATGGCGCAGGACTTTTCGCTGCGCTACACGCTGGTGGACGGCCAGGGCAACTTCGGTTCCGTCGACGGCGACAACGCCGCGGCGATGCGTTACACCGAGTGCCGCCTGGACAAGATCGCCAATGAAATCCTGGCCGACATTGAAAAGGAAACCGTCGATTTCGTTCCCAACTATGACGGCAAGGAAAAAGAACCTTCCGTCTTGCCTACCCGCATCCCCAACCTGCTGATCAACGGCGCGTCCGGTATTGCGGTGGGTATGGCGACCAATATTCCGCCGCACAATATTACCGAAGTGATCAACGGCGCGCTGCATGTGCTGCGCAACCAGGATTGCACGATTGATGAGCTGATCGAGATCATCCCTGCGCCGGACTTCCCGACCGCCGGCATTATCTACGGCGTTTCCGGCGTGCGCGACGGCTACCGCACCGGCCGCGGCCGCGTGGTGATGCGCGCCAAGACCCACTTTGAGGAATTCGGCAAGGATGCGCGCACCGCGCTGATTGTTGACGAGCTGCCTTACCAGGTCAACAAGAAATCGCTGCTGGAACGCATTGCCGAGCTGGTGCGCGACAAGAAGCTGGACGGCATTTCCGACATCCGCGACGAATCCGATAAATCCGGCATGCGCGTGGTCATTGAACTGAAGCGCGGCGAAGTGCCGGAAGTGGTGCTGAACAACCTGTACAAGCAGACCCAGCTGCAAGACACCTTTGGCATGAACATGGTGGCGCTGGTGAACGGCCAGCCCAAGCTGCTGAACCTGAAGCAGATGCTGGAATGCTTCCTGTCGCACCGCCGTGAAGTCGTCACGCGCCGTACCGTGTTCGAACTGCGCAAGGCGCGCGAACGCGGCCACGTGCTGGAAGGCCTGGCGGTTGCATTGGCCAACATCGACGATTTTATCGCCATCATCAAAGCCGCGCCAACGCCGCCTCTGGCGAAAGTGGAATTGATGAACCGCGCATGGGATTCTTCGATGGTGCGCGAGATGCTGACCCGCACTGCGGCCGATAACCCGGGCGGCATCGATGCATTCCGTCCTGAGAGCCTGCCCAAGCATTACGGCATCCAGACCGACGGCCTGTACAAGCTGTCCGACGACCAGGCGCAGGAAATCCTGCAGATGCGCCTGCAACGCCTGACCGGCCTGGAACAGGACAAGATCGTCAACGAATACAAAGACGTCATGGCCGAAATCGCCGACCTGCTGGACATCCTGTCCAAGCCGGAGCGCGTTACCGTCATCATCACCGACGAACTGACCGCTGCCCGCAACGAATACGGCGAAGGCAACAAGGACGTACGCCGTTCGCAGATCGAGCATAACGCCACCGACCTGGAAACCGAAGACCTGATCACCCCGCAAGACATGGTGGTGACCCTGTCGCACACCGGCTACATGAAGTCGCAGCCGGTCTCCGAATATCGCGCGCAGAAGCGCGGCGGACGCGGCAAGCAGGCTATGGCCACGAAGGAAGACGACTGGATCGAACAGCTGTTCATTGCCAATACGCATGATTACATCCTGTGCTTCAGCAACCGCGGCCGCCTGTACTGGCTGAAGGTGTGGGAAGTGCCGCAAGGTTCGCGCAACTCGCGCGGCAAGCCTATTGTCAACATGTTCCCGTTGCAGGATGGCGAGAAAATCACCGTGATCCTGCCGGTGTCCGGCGACAACCGCAGCTTCCCTGAAGACCGCTATATCTTCATGGCAACCAGCCTGGGCACTGTGAAGAAAACGCCGCTGAACGATTTCAGCAATCCGCGTAAAGCCGGCATTATTGCGGTGGACCTGGATGAAGGTGATTTCCTGATCGGCGCTGCGCTGACGGACGGCAAGCATGATGTGATGCTGTTCTCCGATTCCGGCAAGGCCGTGCGCTTTGATGAAAACGATGTGCGTCCTATGGGCCGTACTGCGCGCGGCGTGCGCGGCATGAACCTGGAAGACGGACAACAGGTCATTGCGCTGCTGGTGGCAGAGAATGAACAGCAATCGGTATTGACGGCCACTGAAAACGGTTACGGCAAACGTACGCCTATCACCGAATACACGCGCCACGGCCGCGGCACCAAGGGCATGATCGCGATCCAGACATCGGAACGCAATGGCCGCGTGGTGGCAGCAACGCTGGTCGGCATCACCGACGAGATCATGTTGATCACGACCGGCGGCGTGCTGATACGCACCCGTGTGTCGGAAATCCGTGAGATGGGCCGGGCAACGCAAGGCGTGACGCTGATCGCCGTGGAAGACGGCACCAAGCTGAGCGGCCTGCAGCGTATCGTGGAAACCGATGCGGATGTTGATGTGGAAGGCGAAGCAACGGATGTCGCTGATGCTGGAGCGTCGGACGCGGCAGCAGACGCAGGCAGCGCGGAGTAAACGCAATGACGGGAACCATCTACAATTTCGCACCAGGCCCCGCGGCATTGCCGCGGGAGGTCTTGCAGCAGGCCGCGGCAGAAATGCTGGACTGGCACGGCAGCGGCATGTCGGTCATGGAAATGAGCCATCGCGGCCCGGAATTTACGTCCATCATCACTGCCGCGCAAAGCGACCTGCGCGAATTGCTGGGGGTTCCCGATAATTACAAGGTCTTATTCCTGCAGGGCGGGGCGATCGCTGAAAATGCCATCGTGCCGATGAACCTGGCGGGCCTGAAGCCGCAGCCGGCGACGGCCGACTACATCAACACCGGCTCCTGGTCGGTGAAGTCGCTGAAGGAAGCGGGCAAATACCTGAACGTGAATGTGGCGGCCTCTTCCGAGGCGGACAAGTTCGCCACGATCCCGCCGCGTGACAGCTGGAGGCTGACCAGGGATGCTGCCTACGTGCACATCTGCGGCAATGAAACCATAGACGGCATCGAATACCAGTACGTGCCCGACGTCAGCGCCGATACCAACGGCGCACCGTTAGTGGCAGACATGTCGTCGCATATCCTGTCGCGCGTGATCGATGTGTCGCAATACGGTGTCATCTATGGCGGTGCGCAAAAGAATATCGGTCCTGCCGGCCTGACCATTGTCATCGTGCGCCAAGACCTGCTCGGCCATGCGCTGCCTTTCTGCCCGTCGGCCTTCAACTGGAAGACCGTGGCGGACAATGATTCCATGTTCAACACGCCGCCGACCTATGCGATCTACATCGCCGGGCTGGTGTTCCAGTGGCTGAAGCGTCAGGGCGGCGTTGCGGCGATAGAGCAGCAAAATATCGCCAAGGCTGCCTTGCTGTACGATTATCTGGATTCGGGCGATTTTTATATCAACCGCGTCAATAAAGCCAACCGCTCGCGCATGAACGTGCCGTTTTATTTGCGGGATGAATCGCTGAACGCGGCCTTCCTGGCCCAGGCCAAGGAGCGCGGCCTGCTGCAGTTGAAGGGCCATAAATCGGTGGGCGGCATGCGCGCTTCGATCTATAACGCGATGCCGCTGGAAGGTGTGCAGGCACTGGTCGCTTTCATGCAGGAATTTGCAGCACAGCATGGCTGAGCGGTACAAATACTTGCCAGTGAATCAAGTGGCCCAAGTAAAGAAGTAATTGTAGTGATTATAGAAATTCAAGTAGCTCAAGTAATCTGCCTTTGATGTACCTTTCCGGCTTTTCAAAAAAAGGCCGGGATGCCGCCGGAGCGGGTATCGCGTTCTCCAGCATTGCCAACCGGGTTCACCTGCCTGGTCGCATCGAATTGACAAGGCTTGCAGAACTGCCGGCCCCGCCTGTATCAGTGCAACAAGTGCACAAGCGCATGCGGGGAGGGCGCTAAACCAGGTGTAAATCAATGACTAGCGACAATAAATTACTGCCTTTGCGCGAGAAGATCGATGCGATAGACGCACAGATCCTGGCCTTGCTGAACGAACGCGCTCGCGTGGCGCAGGAAGTCGGGCATGTGAAGGCAGAAACCAATGCCCCGGTGTTCCGTCCGGAACGCGAAGCGCAGGTCTTGCGCAATGCGGCGGCAAACAACCCCGGCCCACTGGAAAACGAAGATATCCAGACCATTTTCCGTGAAGTGATGTCGGCCTGCCGCGCGCTGGAAAGGCGCGTTACCGTGGCCTTCCTGGGCCCTGTCGGCACCTTCAGCGAACAGGCGGTGTACCAGCAGTTCGGCCGCGCCGTGCTGGGCCTGCCTTGCGTCTCCATCGATGAAGTATTCCGCGCCACCGAAGCCGGCACTGCCGATTTCGGCGTGGTGCCGATAGAAAATTCTTCCGAAGGCGCCATCAATCGCACGCTGGACCTGCTGCTGCAAACCAGCCTCGTCATCAGCGGCGAGCTGTCTATCCCCGTCCACCACAGCCTGATGACCAAGCTCGGCAATATGGACGGCATCACCCGTATCTGCGCGCATTCGCAGGCGCTGGCGCAGTGCCAGGCCTGGCTGAACCAGCATTATCCGCATATAGAGCGCCACGCTGTTGCATCGAATGCCGAAGCTGCATTGATGGCCAGCAAGGACATCAGCGTGGCAGCCATTGCCGGCGAGATTGCAGGCCAGCAATACAACCTGCAAGTCGTCAGCGCCCATATCCAGGACGATCCGCATAACCGCACGCGCTTTGCCATCATCGGCCGTCTGCACACCACGCCTAGCGGCAAGGACCAGACCTCGCTGGTGCTGGCCGTGCCGAACAAGGCCGGCGCCGTCTACAAGATGCTGGCGCCGCTGGCAACCCACGGCGTGTCGATGACCCGCTTCGAATCCCGCCCCGCGCGCACCGGCAATTGGGAATATTATTTCTATGTCGATGTCGAAGGCCACGTGATGGAAGAGCGCGTCGCCAGGGCGACCGCGGAGCTGAAAGACAATGCAGCGTTTTTCAAGGTGCTGGGTTCTTATCCCTGCACCATTTAGATAGTCTAGATAGTCGTAAGTAAAAACAGCGCGGACAGCGGTGTCCGCGCGGGCGCTGGCGTCGTATGTACCTGCATGCGTAAGCGCAAGATCATTCATTTTCCTTCCGGCCTGCGCCGGACACATTTTGGAGTAAGCATGTCTATCAAATTCGGCCCCGAGTACGTCCGTGCAATCGCCCCCTACCAGGGCGGCAAGCCTATCGCCGAAGTGGCGCGCGAGTTCGGCCTGGATGAATCCAAGATCGTCAAGCTGGCCTCGAATGAAAATCCGCTCGGCATCCCCGATTCCGCCAAGGAAGCGATGATCAAGGCCGCATCCGACATCGGCCGCTATCCGGATGCCAACGGCTTTGAACTGAAAGCCACCATCACCGCCAAATACGCCGTGCCGCAGGAATGGATCACGCTGGGCAACGGCAGCAATGACATTCTGGAACTGGCCGCGCACGCATTTGTCGAGCCGGGCCAGAGTGTGATTTTTGCGCAGTATTCGTTCGCGGTATATCCGCTGGCGACGCAGGCCGTCGGCGGCCGCGCCATCGTCGTACCGGCAGTTGCCTATGGCCATGACCTGGATGCGATGCTGGCGGCGATCACGCACGACACCAAGCTGATCTTCATCGCTAACCCGAACAACCCTACCGGCACCTTCCTGCCGGCTGCAGCGATTGAAGCCTTCCTGCGCAAGGTGCCGGCTTCCGTCGTCGTCGTGCTGGACGAGGCGTATAACGAATTCCTGGCGCCTGAACTGCAATACGACTCCATTGCCTGGGTCAAGCAATATCCCAACCTGCTGGTGTCGCGCACCTTGTCCAAGGCCTACGGCCTGGCGGGTTTGCGCATAGGCTTCGGCATTGCGCAGCCCGGCATTACCGATTTGCTGAACCGCATACGCCAGCCCTTCAACGTCAACTCGATGGCGCAGGCCGCCGCCGTCGCCGCGCTGAACGATACCGCGTTCCTGCAAAAAAGCGCCAAGCTGAATGCGGACGGCTATCAGCAGCTGACGCAAGCCTTTGATGAGTTGAAGCTGGAATACGTGCCTTCCTTCGGCAACTTTGTGCTGGTAAAAGTCGGCAATGAAGACGGCGCCGGCGCCCGCATCAACCTGGAGCTGCTGAAGCGCGGCATCATCGTGCGCCCGGTCGGCAACTACGGCCTGCCGCAATGGCTGCGTATTTCCATCGGCTTGCCGGAAGAAAATGCGGCCTTCATCGCTGCGCTGAAATCCATACTCGCGGCTGCCTGAAAGGAGTCCAGGTGAGCTTCAACAAGGTCGTTATCTTTGGCGTGGGGCTGATAGGCGGCTCCTTCGCGCTGGCGCTGAAAAAGGCCGGCGCCGCCGCGCAGATCGTCGGCGTTGACCGCATTCATGATTCGCTGGTGCGGGCCAAGGAACTGGGCATCATCGACCAGGCGGCCAGCTCGGTTGCCGATGCCGTGCAGGGCGCAGACCTGGTGCTGATCGCCACGCCGGTGGCGCAGACGGCGGCCATCCTGGCTGCGATCAAGCCGCATTTGCAGCCGGGCATGATCGTCACCGATGCCGGCAGCACCAAGTCCGATGTGGTAGCTGCGGCGCGCGAGGTGCTGGGGGAGCAGGTGGCGCAGTTTGTGCCCGCGCACCCGATAGCCGGCCGTGAAATGAACGGCCCCGATGCGGCGCTGGCGGACCTGTACCAAGGCAAAAAAGCGGTAATCACCGCATTGAAAGAGAATGCAGCGGAAGATGTTGCCAGGGTGGCGACGGCATGGCGGCTGTGCGGCGCCATCATCCATCATCTGACGCCGGCAGAACACGACCAGGTATTTGCCGCCGTCAGCCATCTGCCGCATCTGCTGGCGTATGCGCTGGTGGACGACATCGCGCGCAAACCGCATGCGGACCGGCTGTTCCAGTATGCCGCCAGCGGCTTTCGCGACTTTACGCGCATCGCCGGCTCTTCGCCGGAAATGTGGCGCGACATCTCGCTGGCCAACCGCGATGCGATGCTGGAAGAACTGGATGCCTACACCGCCAAGCTGGCGGTGCTGCGCGAACACCTGGCCGCTTCCGAGGGGCCGGCAATCGAAGCGATTTACGCCAATGCGCAGCGCGCCAGGCACAACTGGATCAGCGCGATAGAGGCGGCGGAAAAACAAAACAAGGAAGGCGGGGATTAAGTCCTGCCAGCACATACGATGAGCCAAGCAAAGCAATATCCCCACTATATCGATCTGGCCCCTGTGATGAAAGTGCAGGGCACGGTGCGCCTGCCAGGGTCCAAGAGCATTTCCAACCGCATCCTGCTGCTGGCCGCGCTGGCCAATGGCACTACGCAGATCAGGGATTTGCTGGCCTCGGACGACACGATGGTGATGCTGAACGCGCTGAATACGCTGGGCGTGCACTGGACGCAGCAGGAGGGCACGCAGGATTACACGGTGCAAGGCATCAACGGCGTCTTCCCGGTGCACCAGGCCGACCTGTTCATGGGCAATGCCGGCACGGCGATCCGCCCCCTGACTGCGGCGCTGGCCGTCATCGGTGGCGACTACACCATACACGGCGTGCCGCGCATGCATGAGCGCCCCATCGGCGATCTGGTGGATGCCCTGAATGCTGTCGGTACGCAGGTGGAATACACGGGCGTGGCGGGATTTCCGCCGCTGCACATCCGCCGCGGCCATATCCATGCGCAGCGCCTGCAGGTGCGCGGCAACGTGTCCAGCCAGTTCCTGACGGCACTGCTGATGGTCGCGCCCCTGATGGCGCGCGAACATGCGGTGATGATAGACGTCATCGGCGAACTGATCTCCAAGCCGTATATCGAGATCACGCTGAACCTGCTGCAACGCTTCGGCATCGCCGTGCAGCGCGATGGCTGGACCTCGTTCACGATCGCCGCCGGTCAGCATTATGCGTCGCCGGACGTGATCCATGTCGAGGGTGATGCCTCATCCGCCTCCTATTTCCTGGCCGCCGGCGCCATCGCTGGTGGCCCTTTGCGGGTAGAAGGCGTGGGCCGCAACAGCATCCAGGGCGATGTGCGCTTTGTGGAGGCGCTGGAAAAAATGGGCGCCAGCATCACAATGGGCGACAACTGGATAGAGGCAAAGAGCAATGGCATATTGAAAGCCATAGACGCCGACTTCAACCACATTCCCGATGCCGCCATGACCATCGCCGTCGCTGCGCTGTACGCCAACGGCACCAGCGTGTTGCGCAACATTGCCAGCTGGCGCGTCAAGGAAACCGATCGCATTGCAGCAATGGCGACCGAGTTGCGCAAGCTGGGGGCGATTGTGGAGGAGGGTGCGGATTACCTGTCCGTAACACCGCCTGCGGTCATCCAGCCGGCTACCATCGATACCTATGACGATCATCGCATGGCGATGTGCTTCTCGCTGGCGACCCTGGATGGCGCGGCGCGGCGCGGGGCGGCTATGCGGATCAATGATCCTAAATGTGTAGGGAAGACGTTTCCGGATTATTTTGAGGCGTTTGCGGGCATCCGACACGAGGATTTGTTTTAAGCCGTAGCGGGCTTGGGCGCTTTTTGGGTTTGCTTTGGTTTTTAGTTTGCTAGTGCGTTCTGCTTTGGTTTTGGATTGCTGGCCGGGGTAGCCCGGCGGCTACTCACTTTCTTTGCTTCGCCAAAGAAAGTAAGCAAAGAAAGGCGACCGCAGACTTGCCCTTCAGGTGATGCCGCTTCGCGGCATCACATTTTGCTGCATTACAAAAAATGGGAAACAGGCGAAACTCGCTGCGCTCAGACACACCTGTTTCTGATCCATTTTCTGTAACGCAGCAAAATGCAGCGTCCCGAGCGGGGGTAGGTCAAAAGCAACCTCAAAATCAACAGCAACAACAAAGTCAAAAGCAGCAGCAACCAGACTCTCTTTTTTCGAAAGAACCTAAGTTTCTAAAGCTGTGTTGGCTTGGTATGGGTGTTGGGGTTGTTTTTGAATTTGTTGTTGACGTTGCTTTTGACGTACCTCCGCTCGGGACGTAGCATTTTGCGCTCTGCCGAAAATGGATCAGAAATGGGTGTTGTCTGAGCCGAAGGCGAGTTTCGCCCATTTCCCATTTTTGGCAGTGCGCAAAATGTAATGGGGCGTAGCCTCATCACCCGAAGGGCAAGTCTGCGGTCGCCTTCTTCTTGCCTACTTCTTCTTGGCGAAGCAAGAAGAAGTAGGTAGCTGCCGGGCTACCCCCGGCCAGCAATAATAAAGTTTAAGTAACGATTGCCAAGATAGCTTTGCCCAATACTTCCTTTTTCTGGGCAAGCATGAAAAAGCAAGTGGCTGTCGGGCCACCACCGGCCTTTACTCACGAAGTGAAGCATATTTACTAAGCATTGATCCCAACAATTGCCCCAAACCAATGAGCTTCAAGAGGAAGGTTCCGACAGAACCCCTGTCCCACCCGCAAACCATGGGATAATGTCAAACATCCCATATCCCCCCAACACTGCTTCAATGTCCAATCATATTCCCGTCATTACCATCGACGGCCCCACCGCGTCCGGCAAAGGCACCGTCGCCCACAGGGTCGCCAAGCACCTCGGTTTCCACTATCTGGATTCCGGCGCGCTGTATCGGCTGACGGCGCTGTCCGCCAAGCGTAAAAATATCGACCTGGCGGATGAGGTCAACCTGGCCCGGCTGGCGTCCTTCCTACCGTGCCGCTTTTCGCGTGGCCATGTGCTACTGGAAGAAGAAGACGTCACCGACCTGGTGCGGGCAGAGGAAGTTGGCGTGGCGGCATCAAAAATTGCCGTGCTGCCGGCCTTGCGCGAAGCCCTGGTCAATCTTCAGGTGTCTTTCAGGCAACTGCCGGGACTGGTGGCGGACGGCCGCGACATGGGCACCGTGATTTTCCCCGACGCAACGCAAAAAATTTATCTTACGGCAAGTGTCGAGGCGCGTGCACAACGTCGCTATAAGCAATTGATTGAAAAGGGATTTTCTGCTAATATGGAAGACTTGGTAAAGGATTTGGCCGAACGCGATGCAAGGGATAGTGCCCGTGCAACCGCTCCGCTGAAGCCCGCGCCAGGCGCATATATCCTCGATACGTCCGATATGACAGCGGATTCCGCTGTCCAGACCATCCTGGATTTATACGAAGCAAGTGTGGCAAAAAACGGAAATCCCGCTGTGTGATTTCCGCCGGCATGCGGTGATGTCGCCGATGTTGTAGTGCGATTCCCGTCGCCGGTATAAGTGCCCGTTCCAGCGCAAGGCTGTCACGGGATTGTTTAACCTAACCCAGTTATACATCGCATTGTGTGATGTTCTGGCTAACTAGAGTAATTTATGTCTACTGTTTTCATGAACCAAGATTTTGCTACCGGTGCAGACAGCTTCGCAGCATTGTTCGAAGAATCCCTGTCACGCCAGGATATGCGTTCCGGTGAAGTGATTTCTGCTGAAGTCGTACGTATCGACCACAATTTCGTGATCGTTAACGCTGGCCTGAAGTCTGAAGCATTCATCCCAGTTGAAGAATTCAAAAACGACCAGGGCGAACTGGAAGTTAACATCGGTGATTTCGTATCCGTAGCGATCGACTCACTGGAAAATGGTTTCGGCGACACTATCCTGTCCCGCGACAAAGCAAAACGTCTAGCCTCATGGCTCGCGCTGGAAAAAGCGCTGGAGTCCGGCGAGATCGTTACTGGTACTGTCAATGGCAAGGTCAAAGGCGGCCTGACTGTTCTGACGAACGGCATCCGCGCCTTCTTGCCAGGTTCCCTGGTTGATACACGTCCGGTGAAAGATACAACACCGTACGAAGGCAAGACCATGGAATTCAAGGTCATCAAGCTGGACCGCAAGCGTAACAACGTTGTGTTGTCACGCCGTGCAGTGGTAGAAGCTTCGATGGGCGAAGAGCGTCAAAAACTGATGGAAACCCTGAAAGAAGGCACAGTGGTTACCGGTATTGTTAAAAACATTACCGACTACGGCGCGTTCGTGGATCTGGGCGGCATCGACGGCCTGTTGCACATCACTGATCTGGCATGGCGTCGTGTACGTCATCCTTCCGAAGTGCTGACAGTCGGTCAAGAGATCACTGCAAAAGTTCTGAAGTTTGATCAAGAGAAAAACCGTGTGTCCCTGGGCGTAAAACAGCTGGGCGACGATCCTTGGACTGGCCTGTCCCGTCGTTACCCGCAACACACACGTCTGTTCGGTAAAGTGACTAACCTGACCGACTACGGCGCGTTCGTTGAAGTGGAACAAGGTATCGAAGGTCTGGTACACGTTTCCGAAATGGACTGGACGAACAAAAACGTTGCACCGAACAAAGTTGTTCAACTGGGCGACGAAGTGGAAGTCATGGTTCTGGAAATCGACGAAGAACGTCGTCGTATCAGCCTGGGCATGAAACAGTGCAAAGCCAATCCTTGGGATGATTTCGCGATCAACCACAAGAAGGGTGACAAAGTTCGCGGCGCGATCAAATCCATCACTGACTTCGGCGTGTTCATCGGCTTGTCCGGCAACATCGACGGCCTGGTGCATTTGTCCGACCTGTCCTGGAACGAAACTGGCGAAGAAGCAGTTCGCCGCTTCAAGAAAGGCGATGAGCTGGAAGCCGTTGTTCTGGCAATCGACGTTGAGCGTGAACGTGTTTCCCTGGGCGTTAAACAGCTCGAAGGCGACCCATTCAACAACTACACTGCAATGAACGACAAAGGTGCGATCGTTACCGGTACAGTGAAATCTGTTGAAGCCAAAGGCGCAGTCATCCAGTTGGCTGACGACGTTGAAGGTTACCTGCGCGCTTCCGAAATCTCCCGCGACCGCGTGGAAGATGCCGGCACTCACCTGAAAGTGGGCGACACAGTAGAAGCGCTGGTTCTGAACATCGACCGCAAAGCACGTGGCATCCAGTTGTCGATCAAAGCAAAAGACAGCGCTGAAACGCAAGAAGCAATGCAAAAAATGTCTACTGACTCCAATGCAGCTTCCGGTACGACCAGCCTGGGCGCACTGCTGAAAGCAAAGCTCGACAACAAAAACTAAGTCATTGAGATCCATAGATGACTAAGTCGGAGTTGATTGCTCGCTTGGCTGAGCGTTATCCGCAGCTGGTAGCAAAAGATGCGGATTACGCGGTCAAAACGATACTTGACGCGATGTCGGATGCGTTGTCCACCGGACAGCGCATCGAAATTCGCGGCTTTGGCAGTTTTGCCTTGAATAGCCGGCCACCGCGTATTGGCCGCAATCCCAAGTCCGGGGATAAAGTGATGGTGCCTGAAAAACGGGTGCCGCATTTCAAGCCGGGCAAAGAATTGCGGGAAAGAGTGGATGCAATGGTAGGGCAACCGATTCATGACGACTGAAGCCCAGCTCATCGTTCATGATGAGATGTGTTGCAGATAGCAAAGAAATGAAAAACGGCATATCGCTTACCCGGTATGCCGTTTTTTTTCACGTACAATTCTGTTTTCCAAACATTAACAGCGGTAACTTAAGTTACGATGTGTTTTCGGCGATAACGCCCGGTGTACCAGGGTTTTAAGCCTAATAATGAGAAGAGGAAGACAATGAAGATTATTTCCAAGATTGTTTGGGCAATTATATTAATTGCATTATTCGGTTTCGCGCTGAAAAATAGTCAAATAGTCACGCTGGAATATTTTTTGGGATACGAATTCACTGCGCCCTTGGTCTTGCTTTTATTTGGATTTTTCTTGGCTGGCGGCATCCTTGGATGCCTGGCCATGGTGCCGATGGTGTTCCGCCATCGCAGGGATATTTCCAAACACAAGAAAACCATCGCCGAAATTGAAAAAGGACGCCAGGCCGACCAGAAGGCCAGCTTGCAACCGCCTCCGCCGGACAGCGTGTAGCGCCGTATCTGTACGGCCAGTGTGCGCCGGCACGTGATAGATAAACGAAGAACAAGAAAACATGGAATTTGAAATTTGGTGGTTGCTGGGCATCCCGCTGTTTTTTTCGCTGGGCTGGATTGCCGCCCGCGTCGATATCAGACAACTGCTGTCTGAATCCCGCAGCCTGCCGCGCGGCTACTTCAAGGGCCTGAACTTCCTGCTGAACGATCAGCCGGACAAGGCGATTGACGCCTTCATTGAAATCGTCAAGCTCGACCCGGAAACGGTGGAACTGCATTTTGCGCTGGGTAACCTGTTTCGCCGGCGCGGCGAGACTGAGCGCGCGATCCGTGTCCACCAGAATCTGCTGTCGCGGCCCGATATGGCGCTGGAGCTGCAAACCCAGGCGACGTTTGAACTGGGCCAGGATTACCTGAAAGCGGGTTTGCTGGACCGGGCGGAAGAAACTTTCACCCAGCTGCTGGCAGGCCAGTATTCCGCGCAGGCCAGGCGCGCCTTGCTGGAAATCTACCAGCGTGAAAAAGAATGGGCCAGGGCGATAGAAGCGGCGCATGCGCTGCAGGAATCGGGCGCCGGCGGACGGCAAAAGGAAATCGCGCAATTCTATTGCGAAATCGCCCAGGATGAACTGGTGCATACGCATCCGGACGCTGCGCTGGCGATGCTGGAAAAAGCATTGGCCGAAGACCGCAACAATGTGCGCGCCACCATCCTGATGGGTGACGTCCACATGGCCAACGGCGACCTGGAAAAAGCGCTGCTGACCTGGCGCCGCGTCGAACAGCAAAGCGTGCCGCACGTGGCGCTGGTGGCGCAGCGGCTGATGGACGGCTACCGCAAGCAGGAAAGGCCGCAGGAAGGCCTGAACCTGTTAAAAGGTTACCTGGCCGAGGCGCCTTCGATTGACTTGCTGGAAGTCGTGTTCAAGGCGACGCTGGAACTGGATACCGTGGAAGCGGCCAATCATCTGGTCAGCGACGAGCTGCGGCGCACGCCGACGCTGCTAGGGCTGGACAAATTGCTGGACGCCCGTATGATGGCAGCACCGCCGGAATTGCGGCCCGAATTGTCGCTGGTGAAGAACCTGGTGCAGGGCTATGCGCAAAAGCTGGCGCGTTATCAGTGCTCGCATTGCGGCTTCAAGGCTCGTCAGTTCTACTGGCAATGCCCGGGCTGCAGCCGCTGGGAAACCTACCCGCCGCGCAGGACGGAAGAATTGAATGTCATGAATTAGGGCGATGACATCGGATATTGAATCCAGGTATTAGAGACGTTGCATCATTGTCAGACTTAATTTTTATATTGCGATCAAGAAATGAAAATTACTATTATTGGAACTGGATATGTTGGCCTGGTCACTGGCGCATGCCTGGCAGAACTCGGTAATGAGGTTTTTTGCCTGGACGTGGACCAGCGCAAGATAGATATCTTGAACAATGGCGGCATCCCCATCCATGAACCGGGTCTGGCGGATGTAGTTGCCCGGAACCGCGCCGCCGGCCGTATTGTGTTTTCCACGGATGTGGCAGCCAGCGTGGCCCATGGCGACATCCAGTTCATCGCGGTAGGCACGCCACCGGATGAAGACGGCTCCGCCGACCTACAATACGTGCTGGCCGCGGCCCGCAACATCGGCAAGCACATGACTGGTTTCAAGGTCATCGTCGACAAATCCACCGTGCCGGTCGGCACTGCGGACAAGGTCAAGGGCGCTATCCAGGGTGAGCTGAACCAGCGCGTTTCCGACGTCAAATTCTCGGTCGTGTCCAATCCTGAGTTCCTGAAAGAAGGTGCCGCGGTAGAAGATTTCATGCGCCCTGACCGTATCGTGATCGGCTGCGACGATAGCGCGGACGGCAGCACCGCCCGTGCGCAGATGAAAGCGCTGTACATGCCTTTCAACCGCAACCATGAGCGTATCCACTGGATGGACGTGCGCTCCGCCGAGTTCACCAAGTACGCAGCGAATGCGATGCTGGCAACCCGTATCTCGTTCATGAACGAACTGGCCAACCTGGCCGACCATGTCGGCGTCGACATCGAAGCGGTGCGCCACGGCATCGGTTCCGATCCGCGCATTGGCCACAGCTTCCTGTACGCAGGCTGCGGCTACGGCGGTTCCTGCTTCCCTAAAGACGTGCAGGCGCTGGAACGCACCGCGCAGGAATACGGCCAGCAGCTGATGATCCTGAACTCGGTCGAAGCCGTCAACGAGAAACAAAAGCAGGTGCTGGGCAACAAGATCTTCAAGCGCTTTGGAAAAGACCTGGCAGGCAAGCATTTTGCGGTCTGGGGCCTGGCATTCAAGCCGAACACCGACGACATGCGTGCTGCGTCGTCCCGCGTGCTGCTGAGCGAACTGCTGCGCGCCGGTGCGACCGTCGCCGTGCATGATCCGGTGGCGATGGAAGAAGCCAAGCGCGTGCTGGAACTGGATTTTGCCGATGCGCCGCAACTGCTGAAAAACATCCGCTACGCCGACAACCCCATGGATGCGCTGGACAAGGCAGATGCACTGGCTATCGTCACCGAATGGAAAGCCTTCCGCAGCCCGAACTTCGACCAGGTCAAATCGCGTCTGAAAAATCCGGTGATCTTCGATGGCCGCAACCTGTTTGAACCATCGGTGATGTCGGGCCTGAATATTGAATACCATGGTATCGGACGTTCGGTATTGACCCGCGCATAGGCAGGTAGTGGCGGAAAATGAAGCAGATAAGGCAGATACAATAGATGGCGGATATTTTTTTAAAGCGGCCTGAACCGCTGCGCATGCTGGTGGCGGGCGACGTGATGCTGGACCGTTACTGGTTCGGTGAAGTCAACCGCATCTCGCCGGAAGCGCCGGTGCCCATCGTGCGCGTGGAACGGCGCGAGGAAAGGCTGGGCGGCGCCGCCAACGTGGCGCGCAATGCAGCAGCGCTGGGCCTGGAAGCAGGTTTGCTTGGCGTGATCGGCGAGGACGAGGCGGGCAGCAGTGTTGAAGACCTGCTTGGCCGCTCAGGCATTGCCAGCTACCTGAGCCGCGACCCCAGTATTTCCACCATCATCAAGTTGCGCGTCATCGGCCGCCAGCAGCAACTGCTGCGCATCGACTTTGAAGAACGGCCGACCGAACACGTGCTGAGGGACAAGCTGACCCGCTTCAATGCACTGCTGTCCGGCTATGACGTGATCGTACTGTCCGATTATGCCAAAGGCAGCCTGGTGAACGTGGCGACAATGATTGCCGCCGCCCGCCAGGCCGGCAAGCTGGTGCTGGTGGATCCGAAGGGAAGCGACTTCAGCCGCTATGCCGGTGCGTCGCTGCTGACGCCGAACAAATCCGAGTTGCGCCAGGTCGTTGGCGACTGGCACAGCGAGGCCGAGCTGACCGAGAAGGCGCAGAACCTGCGCCGTTCGTTGCAGATGGAAGCACTGCTGCTGACCCGCTCTGAAGAAGGGATGACCCTGTATACCGAAGCCGAAGTCAGCAATGTGCCGGCAATGGCCAGGGAAGTGTTCGACGTGTCCGGCGCCGGCGATACCGTCATCGCGACGATGGCTGCCATGCTGGCAGCCGGCATGCCCATGCGCGACGCAGTGATGGTTGCCAACCGCGCCGGCGGCATCGTGGTCGGCAAACTGGGTACCGCAACGGTATCTAGGGAAGAATTGTTCCCCTGAGTTCACACGCGCCGTCAGCGGCGCGTTGTTCTGCCGCGCTTCCATTCCTGTTCTGATCGCCGATTGCAGCCATTCCACGCTGTGATTGGCGCAGGGTGTTTACAAAAAACCGCTTTTTTGTGAACTTGTATGAATTTCCATCTTTGGCCGCTTGGCTTGTCAACCGCAATCTTGTAGAGTCGTTTATGTGGTCAGGACGCTAATGAATCGCGTCTTGCAAGGCCGCATGCGCTGCCGCTGCCAACCATAACATCACCCGCTCAGCCCCTCAATTAGGAGTCTCACATGTTCAAGAAATTACTGTTGGTAGTTGCCACACTGATCGCCACCATGGGTTTTGCATTTGCCCAGGTTGATGTCAACAAAGCAGATCAGGCCGCACTGGATGCGGTAAAAGGCCTGGGCCCTGCCAAATCCAAAGCAATTGTCGATGAGCGCGCCAAAGGCGGCAATTTCAAGGACTGGGCTGATTTTGAAACTCGCGTCAAAGGCATAGGCGACAAGAGCGGCACCAAACTGTCCGCCGCCGGCCTGACAGTCAACGGCCAGGCTAAATCCGGCGCGCCGGCTGCACCAGCCAAAGCCGCCAAGACAGCACCGGCCGCTGCCGCTGCGCCTGCTGCTGCACCTGCCGCCGCTTCGGCATCGGCCGTTGATGCAAAACCGGCCAAGCCAACCAAGGCTTCCAAAAAAGCCGCCAAGGAAGCCGCTGCAGCAGCCGCAGCATCCGCATCCAAATAAGCTGGCGCCAAGCCTGGCTGTTGCCGGGCTCGATGGCAAACAGCCAGGCAAACAAGCAATCCCTCCGCAAGCGGAGGGATTTTTTTATGTGCGGCCGCCGTTGCCGCGGCGAAGGGCCACAAGCGGCATTATCCAACAGCGTTTAGAATGGTGGTTTGAAATATTTCTGCAGATCGCCATGCCATATTTGACCATAGAAGACACGATAGGGAATACGCCGCTGGTCATGCTCCGGCGCCTGCCGGGAGAAGAAATCAGGCGGCGCAATAATGTCATCCTGGGTAAGCTGGAAGGAAATAATCCTGCCGGGTCGGTCAAGGACAGGCCGGCATTGTCGATGATCAAACGCGCGGAAGAGCGAGGCGAGATCAAGCCCGGCGATACGTTGATAGAAGCCACCAGCGGCAATACCGGCATTGCGCTGGCAATGGCGGCGGCGATGCGCGGCTACAAGATGCTGCTGCTGATGCCGGAAAACCTTAGCATAGAGCGGCGTCAGAGCATGGCGGCCTATGGCGCGCAGATCCTGCTGACGCCGAAAACCGGCGGCATGGAATACGCGCGCGACCTGGCTGAGCAGATGCAGAAAGAAGGCAAGGGCACGATACTGGACCAGTTCGCCAACCCGGACAATCCGCTGGCGCATTATGAAACCACGGGACCGGAAATCTGGCGCGACACAGAGGGACGAATCACGCATTTTGTCAGCGCGATGGGCACCACCGGCACCATCATGGGCGTATCCAGCTACCTGAAAGAAAAGAATCCCGATATACAGATCATCGGCGCGCAGCCGGAAGAGGGTTCGCAGATCCCCGGCATCCGCAAATGGCCGGAAGCCTACATGCCGAAGATTTTCGACCGCGCCAGGGTAGACCAGGTGGAATCGGTCAGCCAGTCCGACGCTGAGCACATGGCGAGAAGGCTGGCGGTGGAAGAGGGTATTTTCGGCGGCATATCGGCGGCAGGCGCCTGCGAAGTGGCGTTGCGCATTGCACACACGGTTGAAAACGCTACCATTGTCTTCATCGTGTGCGACCGCGGCGACCGTTATTTGTCCACCGGCGTATTCCCTGCCTGAGGCAGAATCAGGAAGCGCGCCTGCGTTCAGGTGCAGCACCCGATGTATCCGGTCGCCTGTAAAGCAGTCTATATGGCGAGCATAAAAAAATAACGAAGATGTGCTGCGTGCACATTTTCGTTATTCTCGTCTTCCCTACCCCAGTTGCGGCTGCATCTGCTCAGCCGCCTGCAGTGTAATTATTGCGGTGTAGCGGAAGTATCGGTTTCTTTTGGTTTGAACTGTTTGTCGCTGATGCGGAATTTTGCGCGACGGTCACCCATCAGTTCACGCAAATCCTTGATGCTGACGTCAGAAATTTCATGCATGCGTATCAACAGGGATGCGCCTACAGGCAGGCGACGATGCCTGATTTTACTGATGACAGGGGGTGCTACTTCCAATGCCCTGGACAGCGCCGCATCATTTTTTAAATGCAATTGCTTGATCAACGTATCCAACAGGTTGTTGGGATCGTAGTCGATATCATCGGATTCAAGCTGAGTCAGATTTGCCATAATTACCTCGCTATTTATTTAAGCTTATTGACGCGGATTGTTGCTTCAATAAAAAATTAATCAAACGGTAATATTGTATCTTTAAAATGGCGTTTACTTGCCATTCGAATAGCAAAACATTGTTAAATCTATTGACACATTGTATAATTTACATGATAAATGTATCATTAGATAACACTAATGTAGTGTAAAACATACTGATTAGCAATTTTTATTGCAAAAAAGCTTGTTTTTTACAAGATTATTTTCCGTCTGGAAATAATGTCTGTTCGGAAGTTTACATGTCATGTTGCAATTTTCCGTCAGAAATCTTGCCTTCCGCTACATAATATTGAACCTCTGCAGCATTTTTCAATACCGGTGTGCAGAACAAAATGCGTTTGCACTGGTTCCCCGAGGATTTATCTGCTGCTGCGCGCTGCTCCTATGACCCTGCCGAGATCGATGACCGACATCGCATAGAAAAAGCTGCGGTTGTATTGCGTGATGGCATAAAAATTATCTGTCGCAAACCAGTATTCGGTCGCGTCGCTGCCGTTTTGCAGATCCACCACACCGTATTGCAGGTTGCCGGGCGCGTCGCCGGCTGTACTTGCAATTGCTTTCAGCTCATCCAGTGTATAGGCGGCCTTCAGGCCCTGGCTCTGGAAACTGCTGACGGCCGCCTTGGCGGCATCGGCGGTATCGGGAGCATAGGCTTCCGGAATTGTCAGCGTGGCCGGGAATACGGTCGGCAATGATTTTTTCCAGCCGTGCAGCGACAGGTAATTGGCCACGCTGCCGATCGCGTCCACTGCGGAGCCTGACAGATCGATCTTGCCATCGCCATCGAAATCCACCGCAAACTTGCGGATGCTGCCGGGCATGAATTGCGGCAGGCCTACTGCGCCCGCATACGAACCTTTATAGGACAGAGGATCAACATTAGAGTCACGCGCCAGCAGCAGCAGGTTTTCCAGTTCCATCTTGAAAAACTCCATTCTCGCCTCGCGGTTAGGCGTATCCGGATAGGCAAAAGCCAGCGTGGTCAGCGTGTCCATGACGCGGAAGCTGCCGGTCATGCGGCCGAAGATGCTCTCCACGCCGATCAGGCCAACGATGATTTCCGGCGGCACGCCGTATTGGCTTTCGGCACGTGCCAGCGCGTCGGCGTACTGGTCCCAGAAGGCGATGCCGGCATCGATGCGGATGGGTTCGACAAAGCGCGCGCGATACGCCTTCCAGTTCTTGGGGCGGCCTGCCGGCGCCGGCTTGACCAGCTTGATCGCCGATTCTATGTAGCGTGTATTGTCAAACGTGGCGGCCAGTTGCGCGCGGTCGAAGCCATGGGTGGACGCCATCTGGTCGATAAATTCGGACACGTCCTTCCATTGCGCGAAGTGGACGTATTCATTGCTTGCCTGGTCGCTGGCCTGTTCGGTCCTGGCTTTGGTTTTCTTTTTGTTCTTGGCGGCAGCATCGGCTGCGTAGCCATGCGGTGCGGCAAGCGAGGTTGCCAGGGACACGGCGACCAGCATTGCCAGGGGAAGGGATTTGGATATTTTCAAGATAAAAGGCTGGAAAGTGTCAGCGGCATTGCGCCAACAGGGTTTTAAGTCTGGAAACGATAGCGGCTTCGGGCAGGCTATTTTTTCCGTATTTGGCGGCGGTATATAAAGCCAGGAATTTTTGCGCCGGCGCAAAAGCTTCTGCGGGCAAGCCCGCTTGCAGGCGGGCAGCGTATGCAGACGGCCCTTCGTGCGGCGGCCTTGCAAACCCCCTCTTTGCCATTTTCTGGCACAGGGAGAAGTATACCTTATCAAGCGGCGCAAGCCGCGCGCGGTTGAGCATCAGCGGCAGTGCAACGATGCCTATTGCCACGGAGCCAACCACGAACAGTAGCAGAATCAGATTGGGCCAGTCTACATCGGAGAAGCCAAGCGAGCGCAGGAAATCCTTCTGCGTAGTGTCATTGTAGTTCAGCACCCACTGGTTCCAGCTATTGTTGAGCGCGTCCCAGCGCATCCTCAGGCTGGACAGCGTGGAATTATTGCCGACGCTGAACAGGCCGGAAATACCCTGTCTCCGCAGCGGCGCATACAGGCTGACGCGGCTGGGCGCAACAGCGGCGGTAGGGTCTACCCGCAGCCAGCCTCGATCCGGCTGCCACACCTCGGCCCAGGCGTGGGCTTCAGACTGGCGCACCTCCATGAAGCCATCGACGACGTTCAGTGCGCCGCCCTGGTAGCCGGTGACCACGCGTGCCGGGATGCCCGCTGCGCGCATCAGCACAACAAAAGAACTGGCATAGTGCTCGCAAAAGCCCTGGCGCGTGGTGAACAGGAAATCGTCTATGCCGTTTACACCCAGCAAAGGCGGTTCCAGCGTATAAGAAAACTTTTCATTGCGGTACATCTGCAGCACCGCATTGACGATCTGCATGTCGCCGCCCAGGCGCGTGCGCAATTCCTTCGCATAGGCCAGTGTCTTGGGATTGTATCCGGGCGGAAGATCCAGCATCGCTTCCCGCATGCTGTCGCCGATGTCGGGTTGCAGCACGTAGCCGGGGTAAGACGTGACCTGATAGCGCAGCCGCTTGCTGACAGGCCGGCTGGCGCGCAACTCCATGCCCGCATTGCGCGTGCTCGCCAAACCTTCCAGCACGGGCGCACCCTCAGGTATATCCATCGCAAACAGCCAGCGCTGGCCACTCGGTTCCAGGATGATTTCCTGCGTGACCGGCTTGCCGCTGAAACTCGCCTGTGGGTTTGCCTGGCCGCGTGCCTGTGGTGACTGTGGCGACTGCGGGCCGGGAAACTTCTGGCTGCCGTGCGTCCATACCTTGCCGTCAAATTCGTCCAGGATGATGCCGCGCCAGTACATCAGCGAGCGCGGCGGTGCCGTGCCTGTGAATTTGACCCGGAAAGCGATGTCGTCCGATAGCGCCAGGTCGCTGATATTGCCCGGCGCCATGGAGTCGGACAAGCCGCTGCGTCCCGCGTTGGCGTCGCTGGGCAAGCCCCACAGCGGCCCCTGTATGCGCGGCACCAGCAGGAAGGCGACCACCGTCAGCGGCACTGCCAGGCCCATGATCAGCGTGCCCATCTTCAGCCTTTGCCACAGCGGCGGCACCAGGCCGGTGTAGTGAAAGGACAATTGCGCTGTCAGCAGCAGCACGACCGTTGCGACGTTCAGCACCGCGGCGCCCATGGTCTGTGAATAGAAGAAGCTCGTCATCTGCAGGAAAAAGCTCAGGAACAGCACGACGAACAGGTCGCGCTTCGCATGCATTTCCAGCAGCTTGCAGGCCAGCAGCAGCACCAGCATCGCCACGCCCGCATCGCGGCCGAAAAACGTGCGGAAACTGGCGTACACACCCGCCATCATCAGCAGCGACACCGGCACCAGCACCCACGATGGTGGCAGCCGCCTGCCGGTCAGCGTCAGCCAGCCGCGCCAAACCAGCAGCCCCAGGCCGGCGGCACTGGTCCACCAGTCCAGGTGCAGCATATGCGGCAGCAACACCAGCAGGCAGGCTGCCATCAGCAGCAGCGTATCGGCCTTATCGCGCGACAGCGGCTGCTTGCGCCACGTAGAGTGCAGGCCGGCCAGTGCAGGAGATGGTTTGTTGACGGGCTTCATAATTCAAATAGTGCGAGCGCCTGCAGGCATTCCAGCCGGTGCGCCTGGCCGGTGCGGGCCGGATAGCTGGCGCCGTGCAGCCGGAATGCATACGGCAGCGCCGTTGCATCCGCATCCAGCACCCAACGCGTCATGCGCGACAATTTCAGTTCGGTGTCCATGCTGCGCGGCAGGCTGTCGAAATCCAGCGTCAGGTCGCTGGCGGAGCCGCCGGCAAATTCCTTGGTGATCAGCGGGCCGCCGGAATCGCTGCCCAGCCTGGCAATATGCTTCCATGCCAGGTGCTTGATCGCATCGCCGACCTGGTAGGCGCGCACGCCCGAAAAATCTTCATTGCCCGCATGGCCCTGGCCGTCCGACTGGCTGGAACCCGCATACGGCAGCGGCGGCGCATGCAGTTCCGGCTGGGGATACACCAGTGCCTGCGCATCGGGCAGCCAGGTGCTCCAGGCGCGCAGCAGGCCCAACGGAAACCAGGTCTGCAGCCGCACGCGCGGTATCGGCAGCCGGCCGCGCTGCACGGTTGGAGCGCTGAGCTGCACGCTGGTGCGGCTGTCCGGCGCAATGTCCACCGCCTGTTCCTGATGGCCTGCGCCGGCAAAGCCGATGAAGACCGCATAGCGCTGGTGCTTGCGTCGGTTGATCAGGTGCAGCGTGAACTGCGCTTCTTCCCCGGCAAACACCGGCTGCACCGGACCGGCCAGCAGGTGCAGGTATGCCAGGTTGCGGAAGGTGAGGAAGGCATTGACCCATGCACAAGCGCCCAATACGAAGGTCAGCGCAAAACCCAGGCTCAGGCTGTAGTTGGTGGCGGCAATGAACAGCACCAGCAGCAATAGCACGAACACCATGCCGGACTTGGCGGGCAGTGTGAATACGCGGCGCTGTTTGAGGAACACCTCGCCGGATTCCGGCTTGTGCTCCAGGAACACCATCCGGCGGAACTTCTGCTGCAAGGCGGCGAGCATGGGAATCTGCATCGTCTTTATAGCGGCACCTTCAGCATCAGCTGGCCCAGCAGTTCGCTGCTGGGGCTGATCTTGCCGCTGACCGATTTCAAGGGGCGCAGCCGGTGCGCCACCACGGGGATCAGCACGGCCTGCACATCTTCCGGCAACACATGGTCGCGTCCTTCCAGCGCCGCCCAGGCGCGCGCCGCCTGCAGCAGCGCAATGGCGGCGCGCGGGCTCATGCCTTCGGCAAACAGGTCGCCCTGGCGCGTCGCATGCGCCAGCGCCTGCACATAATCCACCAGCGAATTGGCGGTGTGGACCTGCTTCAGCGCCTGCTGCGCTTCCAGCAGTTCGCTGGGCTGCATTGCGGTCGGCAGCGAATTGAGCAGGCTGCGCCGGTCTTCGCCCAGCAGCAGCGCGCGCTCGGCGGCTGCATCCGGATAGCCCAGCGACAGGCACATCAGGAAGCGGTCCAGCTGTGATTCCGGCAGTGCAAAGGTGCCGACCTGGTAGCTAGGGTTCTGTGTGGCGATGACAAAGAAGGGATGCGGCAGCGGCCGCGTCTGTCCTTCGGCGGTGACCTGCCGTTCTTCCATTGCTTCCAGCAATGAGGACTGGGTCTTAGGCGTGGCGCGGTTGATCTCGTCAGCCAGCAGCACCTGCGTGAAGACAGGGCCGGGGTGGAACACGAACTGGTTCTTTTCGCGGTCGAAGATGGAAATGCCGGCGACATCGGCCGGCAGCAGGTCGCTGGTGAATTGCAGCCGGTTGAACTTCAGCCCCAGCGATATCGCCAGCGCATGCGCCAGCGTGGTCTTGCCCACGCCGGGCACATCTTCTATCAGCAGGTGGCCGCCGGCCAGCAGGCAGACCAGCGACTGGCGTATTTGCAGATCCTTGCCGATGATGATGCGGCCTACCTGTTTGGCGACATCGTGCACTTTGGAGAACATGGGTTTGCCTTAGGGACATTAACCCGGTTAGTGTAAACGGATTCACGGTATTTGTTCTTCGCAGCGACGGCGATTTAAGGGCAATTTGCAAAAAAGTCCGATTCGGTTGAAACTAGAGTATCTGCTCCCACCCGGGAGGCAGGCGTTCGTGCAGCACTGAGACAGCGGACCTGACCAAAACCAGCACACTACAATATCGCCCATGACCACCGCGTTTTACACCCACGCCGATTGCAAGCGCCATGAGATGGGGTCCTGGCATCCCGAATGCCCGGAACGTCTGCAGGCGATAGAAGACCAACTGATCGCCAGCCGCATCGACAGCCTGATCGACTATCGTGAGGCGCCGCCGGCCGATGAGTCGGAACTGGCGCGCGTGCATACCGCCGATGCCATTTACCGCATCCGCGAAAACTGCCCCACCGCAGAATCCGAATATACCTATTTTCCGCTGGATGCCGATACCAGCCTCAATGCCTATAGCTGGCGCGCCGCACTGCGCGCCGCCGGCGCCGCTGTCGCCGCCACCGATGCGGTCATCGCCGGGGAACTGGATAATGCATTCTGTTCGGTGCGCCCGCCGGGCCACCATGCAACGCCTTCCGAGGCGATGGGTTTTTGCCTGTTCAATAACGTCGCCATCGCCGCCAAACATGCGATGGACGTGCATGGCCTGAAAAAAGTCGCCATCGTCGATTTCGATGTCCACCACGGCAACGGCACCGAAGCCGCGTTCATCGGCGACCCACGGGTGCTGATGGTGAGCTTTTTCCAGCACCCGTTTTACCCATTCTCCGGCACTGGCCACCCTGCGGCCAACATGGTCAACGTGCCGGTGCCGGCGCATAGCTACGGTGAGACGGTGCGCCAGGTCGTCATCGATCAATGGCTGCCCGCGCTGCATGAGCACCAGCCGGAAATGATCTTCATTTCCGCCGGCTTCGATGCACACCGGGAAGATGACATGGCGCAGATGGGCCTGGTGGAAGCCGACTATGCGTGGATCACGCAAAAAATCATGGAGGTCGCCAAGACCTATGCCAAAGGCCGTATCGTCAGCTGCCTGGAGGGCGGCTACAACCTGTCCGCGCTGGGCCGCAGCGTGGTTGCGCATATCAAGGTATTGGCGGAACTGGAATAGCCGTTTTCGGGATTTTTCGGGTATTTCACGCAAAAACCATGAAAATCATTGTTTTTGCTGCCATTTTTATACCAGTTTACGCAAACAAATCGGCTATCGGCGGCACAAGTCCGTAAAATAGCGCTTTGTTTAGTAAAAAGAAGAACTTAGCATGTCGATACAATGGTTCCCAGGCCACATGAACGCCGCCCGCAAGAAAGCGGCGGAGTCCATGGAAAGCACCGACCTGGTCATAGAAGTGCTGGACGCGCGCATTCCGCAGGCAAGCTGCAATCCCATGGTGGAACAGCTGCGCCTTTTCCGTCAGCGTCCCTGCCTCAAGATCCTGAACAAGAGCGATCTTGCCGACCCTGCCGCCACCAAGGCCTGGATCGATTTCTACAATAGCCAGAAAGGCGTACGCGCCGTTGCGCTGAGCTGCAAGAAGCCGTCCGACGTGGCCCGCATTCCTGCGCTGGCGCTGGAATGCGCACCGCACCGCGGCGTGCCGACCAAGCCGCTGCGCATGATGATCATGGGCATTCCCAACGTCGGCAAATCGACGCTGATGAATGCACTGCTGAAAAAGCGCGTTGCCAATGTCGGCGATGAGCCTGCGGTGACCAAGGTACAGCAGCGCCTGTACCTGGGCAAGAACATGATACTGACCGATACACCCGGCATGCTGTGGCCGAAGATCCAGCATCCTACCGACGGCCTGATGCTGGCGGCTAGCCATGCGGTCGGCGTCAATGCGCTGATTGAGGAGGAGGTGGCGACTTTCCTGGCCGAGCAGCTGCTGGCGATGTATCCGCAATTCCTGACGGCGCGTTACGGCATCAAGACCGAGGGCATTGATGCCGTCAGTGTCGTCGAGGGAGTGGCGCAGAAACGGGCTTATAAGCTGAAGGGCGGCGACTGGGATTTCGAGAAAGCCGCGCATACCCTGCTGCTGGATTACCGCAGCGGGGCGTTGGGGCGGGTCAGTCTGGAGACGCCGCAGAGCAGGGAGATTTTGCTGGCGAATTATGTGCCGCCTGTGTTGTTGGGGCAGGGGAAGACTACGGATGTGTCTGTGGGGGAGCAGGGCGATTTGGATCCGTTGGATCGCCAATAAACCGATTCACGTCACGTCTGACTCAGTTTCTACGGTCAACGAGATGTTTTGATTGCTGGCCGGGGGTAGCCCGGCTGCTACATACCTTTTTTGCTTCGCCAAAAAAGGTATGCCAAAAAAGGCGACCGCAGACTTGCCTTCGGTGACGGAGCAAGCTCCATCACATTTTCTGCACCACAAAAAACGGGAAACAGACGAAACTCGCCTACGGCTCAAACAACGTCTGTTTCTGATCCATTTTCTGCCGCGCAAAAAATGCAGCGTCCCAAGCGGATGAACTTCAAAAGCGACATCAAGAACAACCCCCAACGTCAAAATCAAAGCAACTCAAGTTTAAACGTGGGGAATCTATTTCAAAATACGGAGGCATCATGGAACAGCCCTATGTATTGCGTTCTGACGAAGGCGGCGTTGCGACGCTGACGCTGAATCGTGGGGAGCGGTTTAATCCTCTTTCTGAAGAAATGATGGCGGCCTTGCAGGCTGCGTTTAAAGACATTGCGCAGGATGAGGGGGTGCGTGTTGTGGTGCTGGCGGCGGCGGGCAAGGCGTTTTGTGCGGGGCATGATCTGAAGCAGATGGTGCAGACGCCTGAGGCGGAGTATTACAAGACGCTGTTCCAGCAGTGCAGCAAGCTGATGCTGCAGGTTCAGCAATTGCCGCAGCCGGTGATTGCGCGGGTGCAGGGTGTCGCGACTGCGGCGGGGTGCCAGCTGGTGGCGATGTGTGATCTGGCGGTGGCGGCTGTGGAAGCGCGGTTTGCGGTGTCGGGCGTCAATGTCGGGTTGTTCTGCTCGACGCCGGCGGTGGCCTTGTCCCGCAATGTGCCGCGCAAGCAGGCGATGGAGATGCTGTTGACGGGTGACTTTATTGATGCGCAGACGGCCTTGCAGCGCGGGCTGGTGAACCGGGTCGTGGCGGCCGAGGAGCTGGATGTGGAAGTCGCTCGGCTGGTGGCCAGTATCCTGGCCAAGCCGGCGGTGGCGATTGCGATGGGCAAGCAGCTGTTTTACAAGCAGCTGGAAATGGGCATAACCGCCGGCTACCAGTTGGCTGGGCAGACCATGGCCTGCAATATGATGGAAGAGACGGCGCAGGAAGGTGTACAGGCTTTTGTCGAAAAGCGTGCGCCTGGCTGGAAAAAAATCTGAAGAACTGCGCCGAATTGTAGCCTGGATGCAGCGTAGCGCAATCCGGGCTATTTTTTTCTTGGTTGGCCTGGGCCTTACCTCAACCGTTGATGACTTTGCGGGCAAACATCTCCAGCGAATCCATCAGCGAATCGGACGCCTTTACGGCCTGCTCCTCATTGCCCTTGGCAATCGCCTTGGCCAGCAGCATGTGGCAGCGTGCGCTTTCCTCAATATCGCCTTCATGCTGGTAGGCGTACCAGAAGCGTCGGCATTTGATGATCAGCGGCGTAACGGCTTTTACCGCTGAAGGGTTGCGGCAGGCTTCGTGGATCATGTGGTCCAGCGCCTGGTCTGCATCCATATAGACGCCCAATTCCCTCTGCTTGGCGGCTACCACCATCTTGTCGGCGCTGGCCATGATGTCTTCCCTTTGCTGCGGCGATGCGCGGCGGGCAGCACTGCTGGCGATCAGGTGTTCCAGCACGCGGCGGGTTTCTATCAGCGTCATGTGCTCGGCGGCTTCGATGTCGCTGATGATGAGGCCGCGCCTTGGCAATTGCACGATCAGGCCGTTGGACGACATCCGCATCAGCGCTTCCCGCAGTGGCGTGCGCCCCAGTCCGGTGACATCCACCAGTTCGGATTCCACCACCGGCGAGCCTGGCTTTAATTTAAGGGTGACGATCATGCTCTCGATGGCGTCATAGGCGACGTCGGCGGCACGTAGTTTGGGAAGGGCGGGTTTTGTCGGCGTCTCTAGCATTTTTATCCAGATTCTGTATTTTCTACGGATTTTACCGGTATCTTGGAAAATTTTAACTTGTTATTAGTCAAAACTAAAAATTTAATAAGAAATATGACGTAAAGGGGCGACATATTTCCATCGATTATTCTGCGTTTCAATTCCGCCAGGCGAAACAACAGTGCCTGACCAGCATTGGTCGCGCGACAAGGGGCAATCCGTACAAAAATATCTGCAAGCATGCGAAATGACGATGCCGTGTGATGCTAAAGAGGTTAATGATTGTAAAGATAGTTGCAAATATCTTAATTAATTGATATGGTCAAACAGTGCGATTTTGTCGCTCCGCATTCCGATTCCACAACCAGCCGTATGAATAATATTCCCAGACATCCCTCTCCTGTCGAACGCGACATCTTTGCCAAACGCATTGCCAACGTCTTTTTTTCCGAGTTTTTGTTTGATGCTTTGCCGGACGTCGTTTTTTTCGTCAAGGATATGAATGGGCGCTACGTGGTGCTGAACCAGACGCTGGCCCGGCGCTGCGGCTGTAAGGACAAGAGCGAGCTGATAGGGCGCACCGCTGCAGAAGTATTTCCCGCTGCGCTGGCCAGCACCTATGAAGAACAAGACCAGTTGGTGCTGAGCGGCGAGCAGGAATTTCACAACCAGCTGGAGTTGCACCTGTATCCCGAGCACGATCCCGGCTGGTGCCTGACCAAGAAAGTGGCATTGCGCGATGCCGGCAAGAACATCATCGGTCTGACAGGCATCTCGCGCGACCTCGCCATGCCCGACCAGCGCGACCCGGTCTACCACAAGATATCCGCCGCCGTCCGGCATCTGCACACGCATTATGAGCAGAACATACAGATGGCCGACCTGGAACAGCTGACCGGCTTGCCGGGTACGCAGATAGACAGCCATTTCCATAAAATATTCTCGCTGGCGCCGCGGCAGATGATGACCAAGATAAGGCTGGACGCCGCCTCGGTAATGCTGGCCGACCTGGACAAGAGCATGGCCGACGTGGCTGCCGATTGCGGCTACCAGGACCAGACGATATTTTCACAAGTCTTCAAGGCCACGGTCGGCGTTACGCCGCGCCAGTACCGGGATGTGCTGGCCAGGAACCGTAGCGCAGGCAACTGACGCCTTCTCGCGTGGGCCCGGCCGCGGAGCGCCTGCTTCATGGCGCCGGTGTCATCGCCCGCGCTGTAGGCAGCTTTGTAGCCCGCCTACAGCCGCTTCATAGCACACACCACAGCGGGCTGCACCGCAGGTAAAATACGGCAACGCACCTCTGTCTGCCTTGCCTGCCTTATTGGAATCGCTTCCTTGCCTTTTACTCTATCCCACCCCGCCGCCATTCTTCCGATCCACAAGCTGCTGGGTCGCCGGGTTTCCATCTCAGCGATGGCCATCGGCAGCATGGCTCCGGATTTTGCCTATTTTTTGCCTGGCATTCATGGCCAGATGACGCATAGCCTTATCGGCATCCTGAGCTTTTGCCTGCCCGCCGGCTTGCTGGTGTACCTGATCTTTCATTTATTGATCAAGCGTCCGGCGAGCTTGCTGCTGCCCGGTTTCATTTCCACACGCCTGCGCAGCAATGTGTTCGAATCTTCGGCCTTGCCGCAGGTATCCTCCTGGGTCGTGGCCTGGTCGGTGATGCTGGGGGCTGCCACGCATATTGCCTGGGATTCGCTGACGCACCGCAATTCCGCGGTCGTCAACCACATTGATTTTTTGCGTACAGTGATCTACAGCAGCGACGGCTATGACTGGTACCTGTACAAGCTGCTGCAGCACATCAGTACTGCCCTGGGTCTGCTGGTGCTGGCCTGGTGGGTCAAGTCCTGGCTGGACCAGAAGCCCGCCGCAGCGCCTGTAACGGATACAAATGAGATGGAACTACCGGGAATGCTCAAAGTCTATCTATCTGCCGGCATCATTGCCGCCGGCGCAGTATGCTGTGGCGTTGCCGGCCTGGCGCATCCGCTGGTGCCGCTGGAACGCTGGCTGTTTTACGTGGTGGTGGCCGGCCTCAGCGGCTTTGTCCTGGCTTTGCTATCCTATTGTGCGATATGGACCGTGTTTGCCGGTAGCCGCCGGCGCGATGCCTGAGCGAGAAACGGATTTGCTTGGGTTTGCCTGGGTTTGTCTCAGCTCCCGGGTTGTCGCGAGGGATTTATCCATGAAGCCATTCATGGGTTCTACGAAATTATTCAAGGAGTTGCTGATGCCTACAATTTATGGCCTCAATCATGTGCAGATCGCTATCCCCAAAGGGGGCGAAGACAAGGCTCGCCAGTTTTATAGCGGCCTGTTGGGCCTGAACGAAATCCCCAAGCCGGCCAACCTGCTGGCACGCGGCGGCGCCTGGTTTGAATGCGGCCCTCTGCAATTGCATCTGGGCGTGGAGGCGGAAGATTTTAAGCCGGTCAAGAAGGCTCACCCTGCGCTGATGGTGGATGATCTGGAATATTTCCTGGACCGTCTTCAACAGGCAGGCTACGACACCCGCATGGACGAACCGGCGGAAGGTTATCTGCGCGCCTATACCAGCGACCCTTTCGGCAACAGCATAGAATTGATGTACCTGCGACCCGCCTGAGTCCGGTTTTCCGTTCGCTTGCAACGGCGGGCGGTTCAGGTGGGATAGTCCGCGCAAATGCACTATCATGAAGAGGCGGTACGCTGTACCCGTAATTTCCTGATTGCATATTGTTGAGGAGCATTCCATGGCCGCAGAACAGGCAGCATCGCCAACCCCGTTAATCCGCGAAATGAATGCCTACCTGCGCGTCAAAGGCGCGCCGCGGGCGATTGATTTTTACAGGCAGGCCTTCGGTGCCACAGAGCTGTTTCGCCTGAGCGAGCCGTCCGGCCGCATCGGCCATGCAGAACTCGACATTGGCGGCTACAAGCTGATGCTGTCGGACGAATATCCGGAGCATGATATCCGGGGGCCGGAATCCGCCGGTGTTGCCTGCGCGATGTACCTGCAGGTCAGCAATGCCGACCTGGTCGTTGCGAACGCCATTGCCGCTGGCGCCACGGTCATCACGCCGGTGGAAGACCAGTTCTACGGTGAACGCAGCGGTAAACTGCGCGACCCTTTCAGTCATCACTGGATGATCAGCCAGACCATCAAGCAAGTGTCGCCAGAGGAAATGCAGCAGCGCTTTAACGCGATGTTCACATCCGCATGAACGAAGCTGCCTGTGCACCTGCAGATTTATTTTTTGAGGAACTATGAACGACGCAGCATGGATGCCGGTGGCGCGTAAAGAAATCGGTATCGCCCGTTTCGCGGCAGGGCAGAGCAATCCGCGCATCACCGAATATCACCAGCACACCAATATCCGCGGCTACGATGATAAGGTCGCCTGGTGTTCTTCATTTGCCGACTGGTGTATGCGCCAGGCCGGCATTGCCGGCACCGGTTCTGCGCTGGCACGCTCCTGGCTGGAATGGGGGGCAGCGCTGCAGCAACCCAGGCCCGGCTGTGTCGTCGTCGTGACACGCGATGATCCCGCCAGCTGGAAAGGGCATGTCGGCTTTTATCTGCGCAGCGATGCAGAGTTTATATATCTGCTGGGCGGCAACCAGCTGGACGAAGTCAGGGAGCATTTTTATCCTCTGGATTCGGTGCTTGGCTACCGCTGGCCGGAACCTTCTTCGATGTCGTCTATCAGTAGCCCTGACGGGGCATAGCGTAATCGGGGAAATACACCACCGACTGTGAAAATCAATCCCGGATTGCGCTGCGCTCCACCCAGGCTACTTTTCTCTGTTTTTTTGTGTGGCGCGAACTGCCGCCATCCCATCACGCCGCTATCGTCATCTTCGCCAAAATCAATCGGCATTCATTTGTTTATAGGTAGAATAGAGTCATCCTATCTCGATTGCCCGCCATGTTCGGTTTGCCCACCACTGCCACCGCTCCGTTTTGTCCGTCTGAAGTGGCTGGCACCGTCTTTATTCCTCGCAACGCGCCGTTCTGGAAGAAGGCCTTGCGGTTTGTCGGGCCGGGGCTGCTGATTTCCATCGGCTATATGGACCCGGGCAATTGGGCGACCGCCGTACAGGCAGGGTCGCAATTCGGATACCAGCTGTTGTTTGTCGCGTTGCTGTCCAGCCTGGCGGCGATTGTGCTGCAATGCCTGAGCATGCGCCTGGGCATCGCCACCGGCAAGGACCTCGCGGTGTTGTCGCGCGAAAATTATAGTCCCGGCATCAATAAATTCATGTGGGTGCTGGCCGAACTTTCCATCATTGCCTGTGATCTGGCGGAAGTACTGGGCTGCGCGCTGGCCTTCAAGCTGTTGCTGGGCGTGCCGCTGCCTTACGGCGTGGTGCTGACGGCGCTCGATACCGTACTGGTGCTTGGCTTGCGCGGTAAGGGCTTCCGGCAAGTGGAGGCCATCGTGCTGGGCCTGGTGCTGACGATTGCCGTTTGCCTGTTCACGCAGCTGGCGCTGGTCGGCAATGACTGGCACGCGATTGCCGCCGGCTTTGTGCCTTCGCTGCAGGCCCTGTCCAGCCGCGAACCGCTCTACCTGGCAATAGGCATACTGGGCGCGACCGTCATGCCGCATAACCTGTACCTGCATTCCTCCGTCGTACAGACCCGCGTGGTGGAAAAGAACGACCACGGCAAACGCGAGGCAATCTGGTTCTCGCGGCTGGATACCATCTTTTCCCTGCTGGTCGCGCTGATGATCAACGCCGCCATCCTGATCCTGGCGGCCTCCGCCTTCCACCGCACCGGCAATACCTCGGTGACCGATCTGGACGAAGCCTATCATTTGCTGGACCCCATTACCGGCACGGCCATGGCCGGCATCCTGTTCGGCATAGGCCTGTTTGCGGCGGGACAGAGTTCCACCTTCACCGGCACCATCGCCGGCCAGGTCATCATGGAAGGCTTCCTCAAACTGAAGCTGCCCTGTTACCAGCGCAGGCTGATCACACGCGGCCTGGCGCTGGGCCCGGCGCTGGCCGGCGTGCTGATGCTGGGCGAACATTCGGTAGGCAGGCTGCTGGTGATGAGCCAGGTCGTGCTCAGCCTGCAACTGCCGTTTGCGATGTATCCACTGATCCGCATGACGGGCCGCCGGGACCTGATGGGCAGCTTCGTCAATTCGCCGCTGACGAAAGTCATAGCGTGGATTTTATTCGCCATCATTTCCGCGGCAAACATCTGGCTGGTGCTGCAAGCGTTCGCCTGAACGCGTTCACCAAAAACACTGCCGCAAACGTTGCCACAAGCACTGCCACAGCGGACCTCTTCCGTTTACCTGCACCAACGGCCCGGCTGAACATAGCCGTTCTTCAGCTATTGCGAAGATAGAAATTTACAATCCCCTGAAACGATGCCGTGCCGAAATATTTTTTCGGATTTGTGCTATTTTGTGGCCTGCTTGCTTGCCTCCACAGGAGGCCGCAAGGCGGCAAAGCAATCGGCACTGCGTCCGCTTGCAAAGCCTGCGCACGATCAAAGCACCATTGAAAAACGAATGCCATCGCCATTGCCATTGTCATAAGCGATGGCGACGGGGATGGCGCTCGCATGTTCATCACTTCAAGGATAAAAATGAATTTCAAGAATTTGCGCATCGGGCACAGGCTGGGACTCAGCTTCGGTATCGTGGCGGTATTACTGGCGGTGATCGCCGCGCTGACCTTCCTGCGCATAGAGTCGCTGAACCGCGATATCGACGCCACCAATAACTACCTGTATCCAAAAACCGTGCTGGCCAAAAAGATCAAGGACAAGGTCACCGAAGCCGTCATCAGCATGCGCAACGCCTTGCTGCTGACAGACCAGGCGCAGATCAAGGATGAGCTGGACAGCATAGAAACCGGCGCAAAAATCATCGTCGCCTCGATAGAAAAACTGGAGAAGACCGCAGGCACAGAGGAAGACCGCCAGTTCATCGCCACGTTGACAGGCATACGCAGCAAATTCGTCACGGCCCGCACGCGCTTCGCATCGCTGGTGCTGAACAATGAGATCGACAAGGCGCGCGAGGCGCTGTTTGCCGAAGTGCGCCCTGCACAGATGGCTTACTATGGCATCCTGGACCAGTTGGTCGCGCATGAAGACAGCCTGATGCAGGAGTCCGGCAAGCTGTCCGGCCAGAATGCTTCGTTGACCAAGAAGCTGATCCTCGCGCTGACACTGGTAGCGCTGGCAATTTGCGCCAGCGTTGCGTGGTACACCACCCGTTCCATCACGGTCCCGCTAGCGAATGCCGTTGCAATCGCGCGCAAGGTGGCAGACGGTGACCTCACCAGCATCATCGTGGTCGATACTGCCGATGAAGCCGGCCAGTTGCTGAGTTCGCTGAAAGACATGAACGAAGGTCTGCTGAAAATCGTCAGCCAGGTGCGCGACGGCACCGGCGCCATTGCCGTGGCCTCCACCGAAATCGCCGCCGGCAATGCAGACTTGTCCAGCCGTACCGAACAGCAGGCCGGCTCGCTGCAGCAGACTGCCGCCGCAATGGAGCAGCTGACTTCCACCGTCAAGCAGAATGCTGACAATGCCAACCTCGCCAACAGCACGGCAGCAGATGCCTCCAGAGTGGCAAGCGCCGGCGGTGTTGTGGTCGGCGAGGTCGTCAAGACCATGTCTTCCATCAATGAATCGTCGCGCAAGATTGTCGACATCATCGGCGTCATTGACAGCATTGCCTTCCAGACCAATATCCTGGCGCTCAACGCCGCAGTGGAAGCGGCTCGCGCGGGCGAGCAGGGCAGGGGCTTTGCGGTAGTCGCCACCGAGGTACGTAACCTCGCACAACGCTCCGCCGCCGCGGCAAGGGAAATCAAGACACTGATCGATGATTCAGTGGAAAAGGTAGGTTCCGGTACCAAGCTGGTGGAACAGGCCGGCAGCACAATGAACGACATCGTCAACAGCGTCAGGCACGTGGCAGATATCATCGCCGACATCAGCGGCGCCAGCAAGGAGCAGACCGCAGGCATAGAACAGGTCAACCAGGCGATATCGCAAATGGATGAAGTCACGCAGCAAAACGCGGCACTGGTTGAACAGGCCGCCTCCGCCTCGCAATCGTTGCAGAGCGAGGCGGATAGCCTGGCGCAGGTGGTCAGCGCGTTCAAGCTGAATAATATGCCACGGCGTGCGTGAAGGAGGCGGAGTGACAAGCCGTATGCGGTAACGAACATATTTCGTAGGTTGGGCTGACGCTCCATCAGCCCAATACTCAGCCTCCGCACATCAACTACGCCTGGGTATACGTCGAACGTTGGGCTGATGACCCGTTAGCCCAACCTACGAAACTGAATAATATGCCGAGGGGATAAGGACAGCCCAGGAAGCCTGCGGTATCATCTGCCACCTCATCCATAAAGTTGACATGACATTGACCACGCTCCCTGATCGCGCGACCACGCAGGAAACCTGCCTCTGGCTGGCCGCGCAAACGAATTCGCCCTGGACCCTGGCGCGCCTGCTGGAACAAGGCTTGACGCCCTATGTCTGGCTCGACTTCGTTGACCAGCTGGCCGAGCTGTTTGCAGAGGGCATCACCGGCTATGCGGCACCGGTTGTGTTTATTGACGATATACAAAGGCTGGCCGCCGGTAGCGACGATGTGCTGATCCGGTTTACACATGATTCAGAACGCATCGCGATCCAGTTGAAGGCGCCGGGCCTACGACGGCCGTTGGCGGACCTGCGCTTTTTCCGGCGCGATATTGCCCAACTGGCACAGGACCTGCTGAATCCGGCACCGGTTGACATAGCGCCGCCGCCCAAGGCAAGCCTGAAGGGCCTTACGGCAGAAGAAGTGCTGAACGCTTTTGGCGGGATTGCCAGAATGGACCTGGCGAAGGCGCTGGCCGGTGCAGCCGGCATTTTCGGCGATGATGGCGCCCGGGTCCGTAAGAATTCCCGCGCCGGGAAAAATTCCTATCTGTGGAATCCGGTTACGCTAGCCTTCGGTTTGAATGATGCGCACCGGGTGCCGATGCCGCACCTGAAGAAAGCGTTTGCCACCCAGCCTGTTTTGAAGGAATGGCAAGATGCGTGGCAGGAGTCGCTGAGCTTGCTGGGAGAATGAGATACCAAGCTGCAACCGACTCAATCCACCTTTCCCGTATTCGCAAAATTCTTCAACCGCCCCAGCTGCTCCGCCAGCATGCCGTTGACGGCCGGCGCCATCTTGTCGAAGCCGCCCTGCATATAGCCGCCTACGCTATAGGTCACTTCCATCTTGCTGGCAGGCTTGTCTGCGGTGGCGCCTGGCACGGTGGTGATCTGCCAGGTCATGCTGCCGGCCAGGCCCGAGCCTTGCATCGGCCCCATCGCGCCTGTCATCCGAAGCACCTTGCCGGGCACTACATACACTACAGCCAGGTGCTGCACGCTGCCGCCGTTGGGCAGCTTCTCGCAGAAGCAGCCGCCGGCATGCGCGTCGATGGACATGTTTTTGGCATTGCCGGAAAACGTGTGCTCGGAATTCCACCAGCCGCCGATGTCGCTGACGAGGGTTTTATAGGCCAGGTCCGGCGGCAGGTTGACAGTGATGTCCTGCTTGATCAGGAAGCCGGAAGGGCTGACGTTGACCACCTCGGCGTGGCAGGGGGCTGCCAGGGTAACCAGCATGAGCGCCGCCGGCAGGGCGGAGACCAAGGTCTTTATTGCGGCAGTAGGCATAATGGGCTTTCGATGGGTTTTCGATGGGCTTTCATTCCTGTCGTCTGGCGGGGGCGTGTCAGTCGCAACCCAACTGGCCGGCCAGGTCGGTCAGGCTGCTGGCATGGAAGCTGTTGTGCGGGCTGGGTGAGATGTCCTTGGGGTGGCTGCTGCCATATTCCAGCGGGCGCTCTATATATGCCGTCTTCAGGCCGCAGGCGCGCGCGGAATCCAGGTCGCTCTGGTGCGCGGCCACCAGCATCACCTGGTCCGGCCGAACGTCGAATACCTTGCTGACGCCGAGATAGGTGGCGGGGTCCGGCTTGTAGGCCCTGAATACTTCGGCCGAGAGCACACAATCCCACGGCAGGCCGGCGTTTTTCGCCATATTGGTCAGCAAGCCGATATTGCCGTTGGATAGTGTGCAGATCGTGAAGCGGCTTTTCAGCCTGTGCAGGCCGGGCACCGAGTCCGGCCAGGGCGACAGTCTGTGCCAGACCTTGTTCAGGTGCCGTTTCTGTTCTTCACTCAAATGGGTGATATTGAAATCGATGAGCATCTGGTCCAGTATCAGTCGATGCAGGTCGTCAATCAGCGTCCAGCCGAGTTCACCGGACATTACCCTTTGCATCGCCGGCACGTAGCCGGAGCGCCAGGCGAGGGCGAACTTGTCTGCATCCACCGCCAGGCCCATGGCTTCTACCTCTTTCTTGATGCTGCCGTGCCAGTCGGCCACGGTGCCGAAGATGTCGAAAGCCAGTATCTTGATATCGTCTTTTAAGTGATTAATTGCGTTGTCAGTCACGGAGTCTCCATTTTTTTATATTTTCCCGAGCGGGATATTGGCGCAGAGTCTAAAACGACGATCCCTTTTCTTGCAGGAAGGCTGTTTCTTCCGCCGTCGAGCGGCGGTCCAGGATGCGGTTGCGGTGCGGGAAGCGGCCGAAGCGTTCTATGATCGCATGGTGTCGCCGGGCGAAATCGGCATAGCCGGTAAACGCCTGGCCGTTGCTGCCGGTTCCGAGGGCGGCAAGCTTGTCAAACTGCTGCAAGGACAGCCGCTGGTCTTCCAGCAATTCTGAATGTTCCAGCGGCAGGTAGAAAAATGCACGCTGTATGGGCGTCAGTTCCAGGTCCAGGCCGGCGGCCATTCCTTGCTTGCACCAGCTGCGCGCCAGTTCGTCATACGCAAAGGCCTGCGGCGTGTCACGGTACATATTGCGGGGAAACTGGTCAGTGAGCAGGATCAGCGCCAGCAGGCCTTGCGCCGACCGGGTCCATGGTTCCAGGATGCCGGTGGACGCTTCCTGCGTATAGAAGATGAAGCGCTGGCGTATCAGCGTATCGATCTCCGGCTGCTTTTGCCACCACATCTTGCCCTGCTTCTTGGCAGTGGCTTCGTCATCCGGGTCGGTGCCGAACCAGAATCCCAGTATGCTGTCTATCGTTTCCATGGCTTATCCCTTCAATATTCCTTCTATGTCTTCAGGGCGGATGCCGCGCCGTCTGCAGGGCCCGTCAGCCATATCAGCCCGATCAACGCGGCGAGGTTGACGGCCACCGTGGCCCAGAACACGATCTGGAACGCCGTCTTCCTGTTCTTGTGGCGCAGCATGCTTTGCGCCAGCAGCGCGCCGGGCCAGCCGCCTATCAGGCTGACCAGATGCAGAGAGTTTTCGCTGATGCGCCAGCTACCTTTTTTTGCTGCTGATTTATCCACCGCATATAGTGCCAGGTTCAGGACGCTGGCGAGCGCGTAGGTCAGCAGGATGGATAGTAAAAGCCAGGGCACGTGTCATTTCCTTTTTGCGGTGTGCAAAGCTGACTAGCTTAGCTTTTTATGATGCAGCAGCATGTCGATGGCTTTCAGCAGCCGCTGCTGGCGCGTGGCCTCGCGTTTGGCGTCCTCTATCCAGCGTGCGTATTCCTTGCGGTAAGTGTAAGCCAGTTGCTCAAAATACGCTTCCGCCGCGGGATTGGCGCGCAGCAGCGCCTGCAGGTCTTCGGGCACTTCCACCGTGCGTTCTTCCAGGTCTTTTTGCAATACGATGTCCACTTCGTCACCGGGCTGCTTGCCCAGCTTTTCGCGGATTTCCTTCAGCACCAGCAGCCGGTGGCAATCGCCGCCCATGCGGATCAACGTACCGCGATAGGCGATGCCGTTGATCGTGGCCTTGATCTTGACGCGTTTGCCGCCGAACACCTGCTCCACATCAAAAGGGACGGTCACAAAGGCGCCGCCGCCGTCGTTTTCATTCTGCTCTATGCGCCCCCGGAAGCGCTGTATTTTTTCTGCGGCCATGGTCTGCGGATGTCTCGTGTTTTTTTTAAAGTTCGATGCTTAATTTACCATAACAATGACGGCTGCCCTGCAGCGGATGCCGGCTCCGTGGCTTTGCCGTGTAATGAAGCAACAAAATTGCTGTTTTGCGGCAGTGGCGGCGGCAAGCTGAAGTATCATCCTCCCTTGGCCTATAGGGCAACATTCTTATAGTGCACTTATTTATAACGCACTTATTTATAACCCATTTATCACCTGCACCGCACCAGCCTTGAGCGAAACCGCCATTACTGCCTCTGCCCCTTACCGGCCCGACCGCCTGCGCGCGCGGCTGGGAATAGGCATTGCATTATCGATACTGGTGCATGCGCTTGTCCTGTCGCTGCAGTTCGGCATACCGGGCCTGGCGTTGCCGGGGCTGGAGCTGCCATGGAACAAGCGCAGGGCCCAGGCGCCTGAACTGACAGTGCAGATTGCCGATGCCGTGCCATCCACACCGGCCGAAGCCTTACCGGAGCCGGTTCCGCCGGCAGACTTGCCGCCGCTGATAAAACCGGCCAGCGAGGGCTTTACGCTGGTAGCGCCGCTTGCACCCCCTCTACCGCCTGACCCTGTCTCGGCCCCAGCTTCCCAAGTGCCCAAAGCCCGGCCAGCTTCCGCCAAAAAACCTGGAAAACCAAAGCCGCCTGCCCCGTTGCCCGTTGCCGAAGAGGCCGCCACATCCCCGCCGGATGTGATCACGCGCATGGATAGCAGCGATGACAGTTTCTCGGTGCCTGTGCCGAGCCCCGAAGAACCGGCCAAGCCGGTGGCCACGAATGCAGATAAGGCGGCGCCGGTGCCTGCCGTGGAACCGCAAGCGGCGGAGACGGCTGCATCGCAGCCCATTGAGGACAGCCACTTGCAAAAACAGCTGGCAGAGGCGGAAGCCGCACGGCAGCAGGAGGCCCGGCAGCAAGCCGTGCTGGCGGCCCTGGTAGCGCAAAAACAGGAAGAAGCAAAGCAGGCCCAGCGCACGCAGGAACTGGTGGTGCAGGCAGTCCGCCAGCAAGAGGCGGATGCGCGCAAGCTGGCGCAGGAAAGCCAGACCCGCGAGCGTGAAGCGAGGGACAGGGAGGCACGCAGGTCCGAAGAGCTGGCGCGCCAGCAGGCAGCGGCGCTGGCCTTGCAACAGCAGCAGGCATTGCAGCAGGTAGCGCAGCAACAGGCCCGCCAACAGGCCGAGGCCGATAAAGCACGCGAACTGCTGAAAGCGAAACAGGAACAGCAGGCCAGGGAAGACGCCGTCAAAGCACAGCAGCTGGAAGCTCAACGCAGGGAAGAACAGCAGCTTCGGCAACAACAGCTGGCGCAACAACAGGCACAGCAGGAGCGTGAACAGAAAGAACGGCAGGCGCAAGAACTGCAGGCACGCCAGCAGGCGGAGGAGGCCGCGCGCCAGCTCGCTGCCGCACAGGCGCGCCAGAAACAGCAGGACGACATCGCCGCGCGCCAAAAGGCGGATGAACTGGTACGCCAGCAAGCGGAAGCCTCTGCTGCCCGTCAGCGCGAAAGGGAACTGGCTGCACAGGCCGCAACGGCGGCCGCCACAGGCTCAGGCACCGCTGCCAACGCCGGCAATGCCGAAGGCAAGCCGGCGCAAGGCTTTGTGCTGCCCAAGAGCCTGCTCGGTAGCGACCTCGCCAGCCGCGCGCTGGACCAGGCGAAGAGTCTGGACCTGTCGCGAGGCAACCCGCCGGTGCGCCGTGTGGAAGACGATAACGCAGGACGCCGGCGCAGTATCCTGGGTAATATCACCGAAGACGTGCCGCTCAGGATGTATGTCGACAGCTGGCGCCAGAAGATAGAACGCAACGGCAACCTCAATTATTCGCAGATCGCCAAGGACAAGGCCAGGGGCGATCCCGTGGTCACGGTGGTCATTCGTAGCGACGGCAGCGTGGAAGAGGTGATCATCAACCGTTCCAGCGGCCGCGCCGACATCGACGAGGCCGTGCGCCGTATCGTCAGGGTCAATGCACGTTATGCCGCCTTCCCACCCAATATCGCCGCCAAGTACGACGTGCTGGAGATCCGGCGGGTGTGGAACTTTGACGAGACGTTGAAGATACTGGAAGAAATGCGTTAATACGCTGAAGGTCTTTGCATCTGCAGAGACGAATCAACCCCATTCAAAGCACGAGATAGTAAATTGCCCAAGCAAAAAACCATGCAAAAAGCCAAGCAAAAAGCTGAACAAGACACTGAGCAGCCATCCGAGACAGCGCCCGCGCTGAAGGAAATTTTCAACGCGCAGCGCATCCGCCATATCGCGGAAGAAACACGCCTGGTTTGCCCTTCCTTCGATAGCAAGCGCTTTCTGGCCAGCATGGGCGATCTTGATGCACTGTCGCTGATGGCCCGCTTGCGGCGCGTGGCGGAGAGCCTGCATGTGGCGCTGCCCGGTGATTTCCGGTCCAACGTGAAGGTTCTGCGGGCGCTGGCGCCGCGCCTGAACAGCGGCTTTGTCACCATGGCCTTGCCGGAGTATGTCGCACTGTACGGCGCAGAGGATTTTGAAACCTCGATGGACGCACTGAAATACCTGACCACCTTCGGTTCATCAGAATTCGCAGTGCGCCATTTCCTGCAGCGTGATCTTCCGCGTACGCTCGCGGTGATGCAGACCTGGGCCCATGACGACAACGAACATGTGCGCCGGCTGGCAAGTGAAGGCAGCCGGCCGCGCCTGCCATGGTCGTTCCAGATCAAGCCGCTGATGGCCGATCCAACACCGATTGCGCCCATACTCGATGCGCTCAGGGCGGACCCCAGCCTGTATGTCCGGCGTTCTGTGGCCAACAGCTTGAACGACATCACCAAGGATAATCCATCCTGGGCGCTGGACTGTATCGAGCAGTGGCCGCTCGATGACGCAGCCACCGCGTGGATAGCCAAGCATGCGCTGCGCAGCCTGATCAAAAAGGGCAATGCCCGCGCCCTGGCCGTAATCGGCGCAGGAGCAGAGGCACGCGTGATGCTCAGCGGTCTCGCCGTTTCTCCGGCGGTCATCACGCTGGGACAGACCATCGAACTTTCGTTCGATCTGTCTTCGACCGCAGGCGAAGCGCAACGCCTTGTGATCGACTACGCGATCCACTATGTCAAAAAATCCGGACGTGCCGCCGCCAAGGTGTTCAAGCTAAAGACCCTGGAGCTGGAAGCGGGAGCTGGCGCGCGGGTGCAAAAGAGGCAATCCATCGCAAACTTCACGACCCGCACCCACTATCCAGGTCGCCATGAGGTAGAGATCCTCGTCAACGGCCAGGTGCATGGCAAGACTGCGTTCGAACTGGAGGTGTGAGAGGCATTTTTTGTGATTGGCTCGGCGCTTGCATGCGCAGTATGGCCATCAAACGCCCATCAAGCAGCCAGCAAGCTTCAACCGCCCTGAGCCTTACGAGCGCTGCTGGTCGACCGGTATGGCAGTCACCGCCGTCCCATAACACAGCACCTCCGTCAAACCTGGCATCACTTCAGTGGCGTCGTAGCGCATGGCGATGATGGCGTTGGCGCCCATCTGGCGCGCATGCTTGCACATGTCTGCATAGGTTTCCGCGCGTGCCTGTTCGCACAGCTGGGTGTAGATGGTGATATTGCCGCCGAACAGGGATTGCAGGCCGCCGAAAAAATTGCCGACGATGGAGCGTGAGCGTACCGTGATGCCGCGCACGACGCCGAAGTTTTTGGTGATGGTATGGCCTGGCAGTTCCAGCGCCGTGGTGATCATCGAGTTGTGCATGCGGGCTCCTTTTGCGGTGGGGATCGGCTTATTTGGTTTTTGCGGCGTCCAGTATCTGCTGCATCTTGTCGGTGATGTCGGGCGATGCAATTTTGGTGTCTTTCAGGACCAGCATGGCAAAGTTGTCGGCAACGATTTCTTCCGGGTGGATGATGTAGCCGGTGTTCTTGCCGATCTGCTCAAAAAAGCCGCCAGCATCCTTGACGTCCACCAGCAGTGGGCCGTTGGCGTCCGTACGTGCCTGCGCGGGTTTCGTTGCGTTGCCTTTTTCCACCAGCAGCAGCTTGAAGTTCAGGTAGTCGAAAAATTCGCCGCCCTTGGCCGTATCGTAGCTAGGCTGCGTTGCATACAGGATGGGGATGGCCCAGCTGGACGTGCCGCCGGTCTTGACCTGGATACAGTAGTCGTTGCGCGGTGCGTCCGGGTTGGTCAGCTTGATGGGTTTCAGTGTGGCGGGGAAGGCCAGCTCGCCGCAGGGCTGGAAGCCGATCACGCCGTACAGCTTTTCGCGCAGCGCGGGATTGTGGCGGCTCAGCACATGGAACAGCTCATGGCTGATCAGGCGCGGCAGGCCGGTCTTTTTGTCGTCCGCCAGTTCGGCTTCCGTCAGGATAATGGCATTGCCGCGCGTATAGGCGGCGCCGCCTTCTTCCTTGCCGGTGGTCTTGATCATCAGTACCGTCTTGGGAAAGGGCAGCGACAGGGCATCCAGCCTTGGCTGTATCTTGCTGAATGAGGCCTGTACCAGCCCTTTTTCCCTGTCGCTCCATTCCTGCGCATTGTCGCTGACAAATTTCAGGTAGGTGGACTCGCTGACTTCGCTGGCGGTCTTCAGCCTGGCGGCACGATCAAAGGGGCTTTGACCCTGCACGAAATCGTCACGTGTCGTCAGCACGGTCCTGGCCTGCTGCGCCGTGGCAAAGCTGAAGACAACCGGTTCGGCGTGCGTGCCTGCGGCAAGCGAGGCCAGCAGCAAAGGAAGAAGGCGTTGAATTTTCATGATGGGGTTTCACGGTGTAAAGGATGAGCGAGTGTATCAAATAATCGGCACGCCACAATGCTTGCGTGCACCGGGTTCACAAAGGATGAAGGGTGTCAAACAACTGCGCGGGGCTCAGGGCGCCAAACTGCTGGCCGGCATGGATGCCCGGCGCGCCCAGCGCCAGCCACGCGAGCACCTGCGCCTTGCCACTGGCAACCCATCCTGGCGCGGCCAGCGTTTCGTGCAGGTCATCATATCCCACGCTGACGACCTTGCCTTCCCAGCTGCCGCGCAACTGCTCCAGCTCGGCGGCCGGCACGGCCAGGCCCAGGAAGGTGAACTGGATGAAGCCGGTCGCCAGCTCTTGCGAGCACATCAGCGGCGGCAATGCCCGCGCTTGCAGCGCCAGCCCGGTTTCTTCATGGATTTCGCGCAGGATGGTGTCTTCCAGCCCGCTGTCTCCCGGCTCGCCCGGTGACGGTGGCAGGTAAGCGCCGCCTATGGTGTGCAGGGTATTGGGCGCGGTGGCGCTTTCTGCTGAGCGGCGATGCAGCATGATTTCGCGTTTGTCGGCGCATACCAGCACGGCGCAGGCGCTGACGATGGGCGGCTTGTGCCCCTGCTCGCGCAGCGCGCAGACCGTCGCAAAATCCGCAGTGTAGACATTAAGTGATGGCGGCAATTGCCTGCACTCTGCTGCTGATGCCAGCAGCGCATGCAGCTCATTTGGCCGCTGCAGTTGTTGCAGCCGTTTGCAATGCGCGTCTCTGCCGTATGGCAGTTCCGCTGCCAGAGGCAGGGGGCCGGCGATGTGCAGCGAAGGCAGTTCGCCGGGGAAACCGAAAATTTCCACTTCAGATGCAAAACGGCTGTTCAGCAGGGCCTGGCATCTCGCTTTTTGATTCTGCATTCCGGAGGCTGGTCCATGTTGGTATGGATGAAAGTATAAGCGTCTGCTGTGTATTTTAAGGCGTTGTAAATAAAAAAAGCTCGCCTGTAGCGAGCTTGCCATGCGCCGGGGCCTAGCCCAAAGACGCTCTTAAGCAGTAGTGCTGAGCGTCGTGCCTATCAACTGGCCACTGGCGTTGACAGTGGGCGGCGGCGGAGGTGGAGGCGGCTGGTCCTGGACTTCGCTGGATTGTGACGTGGCCTTGGGCGCAGTTGTCGTCTGGGTTTGCGTGGTCTGGCTGGTCTGCTGCGTGCTGGCATTGCTTGTCGGCGTTGCCTGGCTGTTGTCCACTGGCGGCTGAGGTGGTTGGGGCGGCCGGTAGATATATTGCGGGGAGTTCGGATCGATGGGAGCCGTGGCCATGGAGTTCACCTGTGAGGTTGTGCGTCAATGTAGGGGAGGGATTTTCCAGCTTAGTGCACGGCGGAGGAGAGTTCAAGACGTTCTCTGCCTGCAATAAAGATATATGGATGAAATTTATTTGTCTTTGGGTAATTCCTGCTTTTTGAAGACAAGGTCGAACATGTCGGTATCCAGCTGTTCCAGCTTGCCATCGAGATTCTGGATGTGCGCAGTGTCGTAGTAGCTGCCGACATCTACCACTTTCTCCCTGGAAAAACCTATCAGCATGGTTCTTTTGCCGGCATCTCCCACATGCTCGCTCAGCTTGACAAAATAGCGGTCGCCACGCGCCCTGGCGATGTCATAAATGGCGTGCATGATGAACATCGATGAAGGCACGGAGGCGCCGGATACAAAGCGGATTTCCACCGTGGAGGTTTTGGCATCCCTGGAGACCTCTTCCACCCGCAGGTCCAGCGGTTTGCCCTGCCCACCCGTCTGGTGGATTTCATTCAGGATCAGCGGTGCGGGAGCTGCGCTGGCGTAACTTGCAAACACCGCAAACACTGCACATAGAATCGGGCTAGGTTGAATATATCTCATGCATGCTCTCCAATGAATTTAACTAATCATAGGTCGGTACAGCGGTTTTGGATAAAATCCCTGCATGATCCCGGAATCCGCCACCAAACGTCCCGTCTGCCGCCACTGCCTGCGCCCGCAACGCACTTGCATCTGCCTGTGGGTACGTCCTGCGGGTTCTATTGTGGATGTGCTGGTGCTGCAACACCCGATGGAGGTAGACAATGCCAAAGGCACTGCGCGCCTGCTGCACCTGAGCCTGGCCGGCAGCCGCCTGCTGGTTGGGGAGGTATTTGATGCGGAGGCCTTGCACGCGTTGCTGCATGCAGATGGCAAACAGGCTGTGCTGCTGTATCCGGATACGCCGGAGGAGAAGGCGCTGGGCATGACGCCGGCGCCGCCCTTGCCGCCTGAGGTGTTGCAAGAACCGTCGCGGCTGCGGCTGGTCGTGCTGGATGGCACCTGGCGCAAGAGCCGCAAGATGCTCTACCTGAACCCGCTGCTGCAGCAATTACCGCGCCTGCCCTTGCGCGATCCGCCGGCATCGCAATACCTGATCCGCAAGGCGCATGGCGAGCACCAGCTGTCCACGCTGGAAGCAGTGTGCCATGCGCTGGCGGAACTGGAAGGGGATGGCGGCAAGTATCAGCCGCTGCTGCAAGCCTTCGGCGGCTTTGTTGCGCAGCAGGGTGCTTATGCGAAGGCGCCGCCGGAGTTTGATAACTAAGGGTTTTCATGAGCGGCTAATCCACCGTCCGGCAAGCAAAAAGCCCCGCAGTTTGCACTGCGGGGCTTTTTGTTTTTACTGAGTGAAGCGAGGCTTCAGGCCAGTGCTGTAATCCTTGCGGAATTACATCATGCCGTCCATACCACCCATGCCGCCCATACCACCCATGCCGCCGCCCATACCGCCAGCAGCTTTGTCTTCCGGCAATTCAGCTACCAATGCATCGGTAGTCAGGATCAGGCCGGCAACAGATGCTGCATTTTGCAATGCGGAGCGTGTTACTTTAGCTGGATCCAGAACGCCCAGTTCTACCAGGTCGCCGTAAGTGCCGTTGGCAGCGTTGTAGCCGTAGTTGCCAGTGCCTTGCAACACTTGGTTCACAACGACAGATGGTTCGTCGCCAGCATTGGCAACGATCTGGCGCAGCGGTTCTTCAATAGCGCGCAGAACGATCTTGATACCGGCTTCCTGGTCAGGATTGTCGCCCTTCAGGTCTTTGACGTTAGCGCGTGCACGCAGCAGGGCAACGCCGCCGCCAGGAACAACGCCTTCTTCAACAGCAGCGCGAGTAGCGTGCAGAGCATCTTCCACGCGTGCTTTTTTCTCTTTCATTTCAACTTCAGTTGCAGCGCCAACCTTGATCACAGCAACACCGCCTGCCAGTTTGGCAACGCGTTCTTGCAGTTTTTCACGGTCGTAGTCAGAAGTTGCTTCTTCGATTTGCGCGCGGATTTGTTTAACGCGTGCTTCGATGCTGCCTGCTTCGCCTGCGCCATCGATGACGGTTGTGTTTTCTTTACCGATTTCGATGCGTTTAGCTTGACCCAGGTCTTGCAGAGTTGCTTTTTCCAGTGTCAGGCCGACTTCTTCAGCGATCACTTGGCCGCCGGTCAGGATAGCGATATCTTCCAGCATGGCTTTACGACGGTCGCCGAAGCCTGGAGCTTTGACAGCTGCAGTTTTCAGGATGCCGCGGATGTTGTTGACAACCAGGGTTGCCAGCGCTTCGCCGTCTACATCTTCAGCGATGATCAACAGTGGACGGCCGGATTTTGCAACTTGTTCCAGTACCGGCAGCAGATCACGGATGTTCGAGATTTTTTTGTCGAACAACAGGATGAACGGGTTTTCCAGGATAACGGATTGTTTTTCCGGGTTGTTGATGAAGTATGGTGACAGGTAGCCACGGTCAAACTGCATACCTTCAACGATGTCCAGTTCGTTGTTCAGGGATTTGCCGTCTTCAACAGTGATGACGCCTTCCTTGCCTACTTTGTCCATTGCCTTGGCGATGATGTCGCCGATGTCTGCGTCGGAGTTAGCGGAGATCGAACCAACTTGAGCGATTTCTTTGTTGGTTGTCGTTGGCTTGGCCAGGTTTTTCACTTCAGCGACGATGGCGATAACTGCCTTGTCAATGCCGCGTTTCAGGTCGGTTGGGTTGAAGCCCGCTGCAACGTATTTGAAACCTTCGCGAACAATCGCTTGAGCCAAAACGGTAGCAGTTGTTGTGCCGTCACCAGCGTTGTCGGAAGTGCGGGAAGCTACTTCTTTCACGAGCTGCGCGCCCATGTTTTCCAGCTTGTCTTTCAGTTCGATTTCTTTGGCAACAGAAACACCATCCTTGGTGACTGTCGGCGCGCCGAAAGAACGCTCCAGAACTACGTTACGGCCTTTAGGGCCCAGTGTTACTTTAACTGCGTTGGCGAGGATGTTCACGCCGTTTACGATCTTGGCGCGTGCGTCGTCGCCGAAAATTACTTGCTTAGCTGCCATGTTAAATCTCCAGGATACTTAAATAAGGTCAATGCAAAACTGCCCTCATGCACATCGGCGCACAAGAGCCGCAAATTATTTCTGTACGATTGCGAAAACGTCTTCTTCGCGCATAACCAGGACTTCTTTGCCGTCAACTTTGACAGCCTGGCCGGAATATTTGCCGAACAGGATCAGATCGCCAACTTTGACATCCAGAGGACGTACTTTGCCGTCGTCGAGCTGTTTGCCTGTGCCAACTGCCAAAACGCGACCTTGATCCGGTTTTTCAGCGGCTGCGCCAGGCAGAACGATACCGGATGCAGTTTTTTCTTCTTGTTCCAGACGTTCTACGATCAGGCGATCATGCAGGGGGCGAAGGTTCATACAAGCTCCTTAAATATTAGCTATTGTGTTAACAAAATGAATATATGGCTTTGTGTTGCAGCGGTGTTGCCCGATGTTTCCATCAGCGCCGCAACGTTGCCAAAGACATAGGATTTATTCTCTATTGGCTGTCCTACAGCCGCTTGGCCAAGGAAGAGGCTGTTAGCACTCTCTCCTGACGAGTGCTAATTATAGGGGCGAGGTGGGGGATTTTCAAGGACTGAAAATGAGGTAAATTAATTTTTACTTAATAATCAGAGGTTTAGTGCCGCTTGGACTTGATCTTCCGGCACCTTTGGCACGGACATACTTGCCAATAAGCACACAGAGGTTTGCGTTTTTGCTATGGGCCGGCTCAGGGCTATCAGAGTATTTCCGTCAAAGTTCAGCAAGTATGTCCCTGTCGCTCCGGCTGTCTGTTATGCGTAAGTATTGACGATGGTGCCTGCGGTATCGGTAGTGCCGCCGGTGGCGCCGGCGCCTGGGCTATTGCCGTCTGCACTGGCAGATGGCACGGTTTTACCGGTGCCGCTTAAAATTTGAATTTGTTTGACGGCGCCCTTGATGATGGAAGTTTCCTGTGATTCCCTGGTATCAGGATCCGCGGATTTTTTCTGGTTTTTTTGTTGGGCCATCAGGCGTTGCAAGGTCTCGTTCAAAAGCTCCATCTGTTGCTGCAAGAGCTTGAGCTTTGCCTTTTTCTCCAGCGAATTGTCAGTCGTATCGGTGACGATGTCCCTGATCTGTTTTTCCAATTCGACGATACTCTTCATCGTCTTGGCAATTTCGCCAGAGTAATCGGTCACGGCTTCCCCGGAAATTTGCGCAACACTGATGCCTGCGCGAAGCGAGACGCTGATATCTCCCATTATGCTTGACCCGTTTTAAAATTATTTTATTGTTGAAATAATATTATCGGCCGATCAGTCTTAAACTTTAGTGGTAGCCCGGAGAGTGCGAGCGGGCAAGTGCCAGCCGGCCATCGTGTTGAGGTCACCCAGCTCAAACAAAGTGCTGAAGAAATTCTTCCAGTGCTTTTCCTGGATTATCGATTTCCGACGAAATCGTGCTGATGCCCCACTGATCAAGGATGGCTTCCTGTACGGGGTTGGCCTGATCGACCTTGCAGATCAGGGGGTATTTCATGCTATAGTTTTTTCAATGAAGCAATACCTCTCCTCCCGCTTTGCCGCCCTCGCGCCTGCATTCAAGACCACCATCCTGTCCATATTGTCATGGGCAGCCATCAGCGCACTTGGCGCCTTGCAAACCTATAGCGACAATCTGCGCATCGGCGTGGTCAGCGATTATTTCCTGCTCTTAAGAACCTGGTTCATCGAGTATGCGATGCCGCTGATCGTTCTCAGCGCCGGCCTGAGCATTGCGCTGGAGCGCTGGCCGTCCCTGATCGCCCGCCGGCGCCGTGTGGTGCTGCTGTTTATCGGGCTGGTGGTGATATTCCAGCCGGCAGAGTGGCTGTACATCGCCTGGCTTCGCGGCTACCTCAGTATTGGCAGCATAGGTGACGTCGGGCGTTTGCTGATGAAGATGCTGCTGGTAGGCTGGTTCTCCACCACGGGCACGTTTGCCGCCATCCTGGCGATACAGTATGGGCGCCAGGCCAGGGCGCGTGAACTGGCCTGGCAGCGCAGCCAGAACGATATGCTGAACCTGCGCCTTGCGCTGGAGGAGCAACGCATGCTGGCGCTGCGCGCGCAGCTGGAGCCGCATTTTCTGTTCAATGCGCTGAACGCGATCAGCGCCCTGGTGCGCGATGGCGACAAGCCGCTGGCGCTGGGCGGCATTGGCAGGCTCAGTGATCTTTTACGGTATGCACTCTCTGCCAGCGTACGCAATACCGTTACCGTCGCAGCCGAGCTGCAGTTCGTGCGTGACTATATCGACCTGCAGCGCCTGCGCTATGGCGCACGGCTACACATTACCGTTGAAGGCGAAGATGCGCTGCTGCACGAGGTCGAATGCCCGCCGCTGCTGTTGCAGCCGCTGATCGAAAACGCGCTACGCCACGACCTGGACTGCCACGACGGCTCAAGCGACATCCTTGTCCGTTTTGTCCACCAAGGCGACAGCATGTCGATTTCCGTCTCCAACCCGGTGGGACGGCATTGCGCGCCGAACCCCGGCGCCGGCCTTGGGCTGGCGAACACGCGCGACCGCCTGAGGCTGATGCATCCGGCGGCATCATTGCATGCCGGCATGCAGGGCGACCGCTTCGTTGCCGACGTCCGCCTGCCGTTGACGGAAGAATAAACCATGCCCATACGCTACCTGATTGTCGATGACGAAGCGCTGGGTCGCGCAAACCTGCGCCTCGCCTTGCAGCAGTATTCCGACTGGGTGCTGGAAGCCGAATGCGACAGCACGGCGGCTGCCCGGGCCCTGCTGGCCGGCCGTGACATCGACGTGATTTTTCTTGACATCCAGATGCCGGCCGAATCCGGCCTGGTGCTCGCGCGTGACATGAGCCGCCAGCAGGAGCCGCCGCTCATCGTGTTTGTTACCGCTTACAGCGTGCATGCGGTCGACGCGTTTGACGTGCACGCACTCGACTATCTCCTCAAGCCGCTGGATGATGCCAGGCTGGCGCAGGCAGTGGAGCGCAGCGCGGCGATGCTTCGGCACCGTCAGCGTGGGGCCTATGGCGCCGCCCTGCGCGACTATGTCGATGCCGATAAGGCACAGCGTATTGAGCGCATCAGTGTCCGCTCGGTTGGGCACATCGAGCAGATCCGTATCAGCGACATCCATTGGATAGAATCTGCCGGTAACTACGTTGAACTGCATCTGGCAGCACGCAGCCTGCTGCACAGGATGACATTGAACCAGCTCGAAGCCTTGCTCGCCCCGGAAGAATTCCTGCGTGTGCACCGCAGTACCATCGTGCGGCGCGACCAGATCGCCAGCCTGATCAGCGGCGGTGACGGTACCTGGCGCCTCAAGCTCCGCGGCGGCGGCGAAGTTCCGGTCAGCGAGCGTTATATTGGCGTCCTGAAATCGGCGATGGGATGAAATGCCGGGTTGCTGGGATGGCTGCGCTGTTCAAGCCGGTTTTACCGCCCCTATACTTGCAGTTCTTATATGAACTGGAGTGTATTTTGATCCCGCATTTATTCCCCTTCAAGTGCCTGGCACTGGCATGCATTTCTTTGTGCTTCGCTGCGCCGGCGAGTTTCGCTGCGGCAGATCGTCCTGATCGTCCAGGCCGTCCAGACCGTTCAACTAGTGCGGATATCCGGGCCGCCGTTGACGGCGCGATCCATCCTGTGATGGCGAAGTATGGCGTACCCGGCATGGCGGTCGCCGTGACCATTAATGGCCAGACCTTGTTTTTCAATTATGGCATCGCATCGAAAGAGAGCGGCGCGGCGGTCAACGAGAATACGCTGTTCGAGCTCGGCTCCATCAGCAAGACCCTGACGGCCACGCTTGCCTGCTACGCCCAGGGCATGGGCAAGCTTTCATTCGAAGACCATCCCGGCCGCTACATGCCGCAGCTGAAAGGAAGCGCAATCGATGCGGCAAGCCTGATCGATCTTGGCACCTATGCGGCTGGCGGCCTGCCTTTGCAATTCCCAGAAGAAGTGAAGGACAATGCGCAGATGCTGGCCTATTTTCGCGCATGGAAACCTGAAGGTCCACCCGGTACGCTGCGCCGGTATTCCAACCCCAGCCTGGGCCTGTTCGGGTATGTAACCGGGCTTGCGCTGCACTCAGACTTTGGCGATGCGATGGAGCGGCAGCTGTTACCGGCGCTCGGCATGAAACACAGCCATGTGCAGGTACCGGCCAGTGCCATGGCGCACTATGCCTGGGGTTATGACCAGCAGGACAAACCCGTCCGGGTTCGCCCCGACGTCCTGGATGTGGAAACCTATGGCATCAAATCGACCACCGCGGACATGATCCGCTTTGTACAACAGAACATCCAGCCCGACGGACTCACGGCGCCCTTCGAGCGCGCGATAGCGTGCACGCACGTCGGTTATTCGCAGGTGGGCGACATGGTGCAAGGCCTTGGCTGGGAACAATATCGCGGCAGCGTCAGCCTGCAGCGCCTGCTGGCCGGCAATTCGGACAAGATGATCAACGAGTCAAATCCCGCCTCCAGGCTCACTCCGCCGCAGCCGGCGCCCGGCGGAACGCTGTTTAACAAAACCGGCTCGACCAGGGGATTCGGCGCTTATGTGGTTTTCAAGCCGGAACAAAAAATCGGTATCGTCATATTGGCGAACAAGAGTTACCCGATTTCTGCCCGTGTCACGGCGGCCTACGCTATCCTCCAGCAGCTTGAGCAGGCAGCTCAACCTGTCTCCAACCACCAATGAGCACGATCCCCGCGACGGCTCTCCCTGATTCTCCGGTTGTGGAGACCGAGCAAGTCCAGGCCGGGCTGCGTGCCCGCAACTTCGGCATCGATTGCCTGCGCGGGCTGGCCATCCTGCTGGTGGTCGTGCACCATCTTGCATTGCCTTTCCGCTTACCGTTGGGACCCAGCCTGCTTGGGGCCTGGTGGCCGAAACGCCTGCTGGATGCCGTCAGTTTTAATGGCTACGAAGCGGTGTTTGTCTTTTTCGTTATTTCAGGTTTTCTGATCACCAGCCGCATCATCGAGCGCGATGGCGATCTTGCTCGGGTTGATCTGCGCCACTTTTATCGGGCAAGGGCGAGGCGTATTCTGCCTTTGCTATGCCTGACCCTGGCGGTATTGAGTGTGCTGGCCTGGTGCGGCGTTGAGGGCTTCGCGCCGTATCCTGGCGAGCAAAGCCTTGGCGGGCTGCTGGGTTCGGTGCTGACTCTCAGCTTTAACTGGTATGAAGGCCGCACCGGCTGGGCGCCCGCAGGCTGGGATGTGCTGTGGTCGCTGTCGATTGAAGAAGCGTTTTACCTCGGCTTTCCGCTGCTGTGCCTGTGGTTGCCGCGGCGCGTGCTGGTCGGCCTGCTTGTCGTATGGGCCTTTAGCCTGTTGCCCTTGCGTAACCTGGTGCTGGCCAGCGACGAAGTCTGGTGGGAAAAAGCCTATCTTCCCGGCATGTCGGCTATCGCCTGGGGCGTATTGACAGCCGTGCTGGCGCGGCGCTGGCGTCCGCTCCGGCGGGACGCGCGGGCGCTGCTCGTGTTCGGCGTCTTCTGCCTGTTGCTGGCGCTCGGATGGGGCGACTGGTATATCGCTACCTGCACAAATCCGGCATGTATGGTGTGTGCCTGGGCGCTTCCATGCTGCTGCTGGCCTGGCATGCGCATCCGCCTTCGCCCTGGCGCGGCCTGCGCTGGCTGGCGCGCATGGGCGCCATGAGCTACGAATTGTATCTGTCGCATATGTTTGTGGTGTTGGGCGTAGTGGCGGCCTATCGCGCAGCGCTGGCAGAAAGCCAGACCTGGACCTTCATCGTCTACCTTCCGGCATTGGTGTTGTGCTACGCGCTGGGCAGCTTGCTGCAGCGCTTCTTTGCCGACTTTTACTCCCATTTTTACGCACGCTTGCACGCTTCCGTTTCGCTCAGGCTTCGTTAGCGTTCACTGCCATGCCCGGCTGCTCCTCGTTTACCGCCGGCTTTTCAATTTCATTTACTGGTGCTTATGTTATTTCGATCCACTATCTGCGCAGCGCTGCGCGCGCTGGTCTTATCCACGCTTGCCTTACCCGCTTTCGCCGCTTTCGCCGCTTTCGCCACTTTCACCGCGCCCGCCGCGTCCGCCGCGTCCGCCGCGTCCATCACCCAGCAGGACGGCGCACCCTATACACTCACCGGCACCACGGTCCTTACGGTTCATGCCAAAGAGCTGGAGCGCGATTACCAGGTGTTTGTCAGTCTTCCACCGGGCTATGCGGCGAACGGGCCGTCATTGCCCGTAGTGGTGGTGACAGATGCGGATTATGCATTTCCATTAACGAGGGCGATTGCTGCCCGCATTGGCGGCCATAGCAAAGCGATCGGCCCCTTTATCCTGGTTGGCCTGTCCTACGCGGTCGGCGATACGCCCGAGTACAGCCGGCGCCGCGACTATACGCCGAGCACCGATACCAGCGAAACCTACACCTCCGACATGCCGGGACGCACGCCGCGTTTTGGCGAAGCGGAAGGCTACCGGCGCTTTATCGCCGGCAATGTGCTGCCGCTGATTGCGGAACGCTATCGTGCCGACATGACACGCACGGTGTTTGTCGGCCATTCCTACGGCTCCTTGCTCGGCACGCATATCCTGTTGAGTTCTCCTGCGCTGTTTGGCAAATATGTGCTCAGCAGCCCGTCGCTGTGGTACGACCACCACATCATGTTTGCGCGTGAGAAGGCCTACGCAGCCGGCCACAGGGAGTTGCAGGCCGATGTGTTTTTCTCCGTCGGCGGCCTGGAAGTGGCGCGTGGCGATGACGACACCCACATGGTGCGCGACCTGCGCAATTTCGACACTGCACTCAAGGCGCATCGTTATGCCGGCCTGCGCACGCAGTTGCATGTGTATGAAGGCAAGGATCATCTGGATGTATTTCCCGACATGATCACGAATGCGCTGAAATGGGCGGTGCCCGGGCGTAAATAGCCGATGGCAGGCACCTTCCGAGGGGCCTTGAAGGCGCCGCCGGTTTTGTGTATTTACGTAGCCATTGTGCTGAGAAAATCAATGAAGGCCCTTACCTTTGCCGCCGGCAGGTTGCGGGAAGGGTAGAGCGCGTACAGCGGAAATTTTTCGTCAGGCCAGTCGGGGAACAGGTCCACCAGCAGGCCCTGGTCGAGCAGGTCTTGCACGCCCACTGCTTTCACTTGCGCGATGCCGACGCCGGACAGGCAGGCGTTCAGCAGCGTGCCGACATCGGTCAGCAGCAGGCGGCCGGAGGTTTTTACGGGCACCGTCTTGCGTCCGCGGCGGAACTCCCATTCAAAAGGCTGGCCGCTGACGGAATCACGCACCTGGATACAGGCATGGTTTTCCAGGTCGGCGGGTTTTTCCGGGCGACCGTTCCTTTGCAGGTAGTCGGGCGAGGCGACGGTGACGATGCGGGTCTCCAGCAGCTTGCGCGCAACCAGGGAAGAGGTGGGCGGGATACCGAAGCGCACCGCCACGTCAAAGCCCTCGGCGACAAGGTCGCCCAGCTGTTCACGCGTGATCAGCTCCAGTGACACTTCCGGATGCTGTTCCAGGAAGCGGCGGATATGCGGCGAAAAGATCAGCCTGGAAAAAAAAGCATCAACATTCACCCTGAGCCGCCCCCGCGCCACCACCGATGAGCCGGAGGCGATGGTGACGGCGTCGCTGATGCCCGTCATCAGCGGGCTAATCTCCTCATACAGCCGCCTTCCTTCATCCGTCAGCGTGACCGAGCGGGTAGTCCTGTCCAGCAGGCGCACGCCTATGCGCGACTCCAGTCGGCTGACCGCGCGGCTGACGCCAGAAGGGGAAAGCCCCAGCGCGTCGGCCGCGCGCGCAAAGCTGCCGGCCTCAATAATGGCGGCCAGCACGCTGACGTTGGAAAGTACGCGTCCATCAAATGTCATTCGAATGCCTATTTCTATTCGTGATTTAAGGTCATTAACAATGTGAGTAAATAGCAATAAAGTCAATCTGTCTCCGCTGCTATTATGCATCAACCGTTCGCTGGCGGGTACTTTACCTGAGCTGAAATGGCGAAATTCTCTGTGCAAAAAATGGCTCGTAGCGTACGGCCGATATCGAAAGGAACTCACAATATGACTCTAAACATCAGCCGGCGCCACATGCTGAAAGCCGCCTCCCTGGCCGCCGTTTCTTCCCTTGCCGGCCTGGCCGGCGCGCGTGCCTTTGCTTCGCCGTCGGCATTGCTGGCATCGCCCCTGGCTGGCGGCGCCGCTGCCAATGCGGGGGCAGGAATGGGCAGCCGAAATTTTGCATCCATCAACCAGCTGCTGAACCGTGCCGTCAGCGACGGTGTGTTGGCCGGCGTGGTGGCGATGGGGGCGACGGACAAGGGCATTATCTATGAAGGCGCATTCGGCAAGCGCGATGCGGCCAGGGGGCCGGCGATGTCGCTGGACACAGTGTTCTGGCTGGCGTCAATGACCAAGGCGATTACCGCCACCGCCTGCATGCAGCTGGTGGAGCAGGGCAAGCTGCAGCTCGACCAGCCCATGGGGCAGATACTGCCGGAACTGGCCTCGCCCCAGGTGCTGGAAGGTTTCGACAGTGCCGGCAAGCCCCGGCTGCGCCCGGCAAAGCGTCTCATCACCCTGCGCCACCTGTTGACCCATACATCCGGCTACACCTATAGCGTATGGAGCGACAAGCTGGTCCAGTATGAAAAGGCCACCGGCATGCCGGACATTGCCGAATCGAAAAACGGCGCCTTCAGCGCGCCGCTGGAATTCGATCCCGGCGAGCGCTGGCAATACGGCATCAGTATGGACTGGGTGGGCAAGATCGTGGAAGCCGTCAGCGACCAGTCGCTGGAAGTGTATTTCCGCGAAAACATCTTTACCCCGCTGGGCATGAAGGACACGGGTTTCCTGATCAGCAGCGAGCAGAAGCGCCGGCTGGCCACCACATACAACCGTACGGCCAGCGGTGGCCTGCAAGCCGCGCCGTTCGAGTTCTCGCAGCGGCCCGAGTTTTTCATGGGCGGTGGCGGGCTGTTCAGCACACCGCGCGACTATATGGCGTTTTTGCAGATGCTGCTGCTCGACGGCAGCTTTAACGGCGCGCAGATACTAAAGCCTCAGACCGTTGCGCTGATGCGCCAGAACCAGATCGGCGAACTGCAGGTCGTGCCGCTGAAGTCAGTGCAGCCAGCCTACTCGCAGGATGCAGACCTGTTTCCCGGCATGGTGCAAAAGTGGGGCCTGTCTTTTGACATCAATACGCAGCCGGGGCCGGCAGGCCGCAGCGCCGGCAGCATCTCGTGGGCCGGGCTGCTGAACTGCTATTTCTGGCTGGACCCTGTCAAGCGGGTGACCGGCACCGTGTTCACCCAGGTGCTGCCTTTCTACGATCCCGCCATCGTCAAGCTGTATGCGGGATTTGAACGCGGCCTGTACGACGCACTGGCACATGGCTGAGCCGCTTGCCTGCTGACACTTCGCCCTAAAGCTTGAACGAAACTTCACTGACATTATTTAAAAGGAACATCATTATGTACGCTATTACCGGAATCACAGGCAAGGTAGGCGGCGCTGTCGCACTCACGCTGCTAGCCGCCGGGCTGCCTGTCCGCGCTGTTGTGCGCGACGCCGCCAAGGCCGCTGAATGGAAAACGCTGGGCTGCGAGATTGCCGTGGCGGAGATGGAAGACGCAGCGGCCCTCGCGCAAGCCTTCAAGGGCGCGGAAGCGGTCTTTATCCTGCCGCCGTCCAACTTCGATCCGGAGCCGGGATTTCCCGAGGCAAAAATAGTCATCGACACCGTACGCTACGCGCTGCAGGCCGCGCGTCCGGCAAAGGCCGTCTGCCTGTCCACCATCGGTGCGCAGGCAGTCCAGGTCAACCTGCTGACCCAGCGCACGCTGATGGAGCAGGCGCTCGGCACCCTGGATGTGCCGGTCACTTTTCTGCGTCCCGGCTGGTTCATGGAAAATGCCGCGTGGGATGTGGTCCCGGCCCGCGACAGCGGGGTGATTCCCAGCTTCCTGCAGCCGCTGGACAAGCCGGTTCCCATGGTTGCGACGGCGGACGTAGGCCGCGTCGCCGCGCAATTGCTGCAGCAAAGCTGGAGCGGCCACCGGGTAGTCGAGCTGGAAGGCCCATGCAGGGTAAGCCCGAACGACATCGCCGCCGCATTCTCCCGCATCCTGGGTCACCCTGTGCGCATGGAAATAGTGCCCCGTGCAAGCTGGGAAACCTTGTTCAAGTCGCAGGGAATGCAGGACCCGCTGCCGCGCATCCGCATGCTCGACGGCTTCAACGAAGGATGGATCTCTTTTGAAAACGGCGATGCGGCCACGCTCAAAGGCCAGGTTGCACTGGAAACCGTGTTGCAGAGTCTGGTGGACGGCGCGGCATAGCCTTACCTTCGCCCAGGCCAGGCTTCATCATGCACACCGCTGTCCCTGCGTGCGGGCCGGCGGTTTGCAGCCGAACGGGTTCTGCGCTAGGCTAGTGGCATTCACTTTCACACTGTCTCCCATGGCCTCCGCACACCTTCCTCCTACACTCGCCCAGCACCTGTGCTTCAAGCTGTATTCCACTTCGCTGAAGATGACGCAGCTGTACAAGCCCATGCTGTCCGAGCTGAACCTGACGTATCCGCAGTACCTGGTGATGGTGGTGCTGTGGGAAGAGGAGGGGCTGGGCATAGGCGACATTGCGCGGCGCCTGCAGCAAGATCCCGGTTCCATCACGCCGCTGGCCAAGCGCCTGGAAGCGGAGGGCTACCTGGTCCGCGACCGCGACCCCAAAGACCAGCGCAACCGCGTGCTGACGCTGACACCGGCTGGCAAGGACCTGCGCGTTGCTGGTGTGCGCATCAGTGAACAGATTGCCAGCGCCTGTGCGATTACCTTCAAGGATGCGGGGCAGCTGATGGATGGCATAGATAAGCTGAACGATAATCTCGGCGAATAAACAGTCACATAAAAAAGTTTTAAAAATAACTTGCGCACTAATATTTAGCGTGCTAAAGTACTTTCCATGGTGACGCGCAGTGAAAGCGAAACGCCATACAAATAGTTAGCGCGCTAAATATTAATGCGAAGCTAAGAAATTTAACCCGATGCAATAAACCGTTTATCTACCTTACTGAGGATCTCACCATGAAAACTTCGATCAAATCCGCACTGCTCCTGTCCGCCGTCTTGTCCGGCTCCGCCATGCTGGCGACTGCTCCGGCCCGTGCCGCTGCGCCAGTCGATAGCGACACCACTGTCGTGCTCGTGCACGGCGCTTTCGCCGACGGCTCCAGCTGGGACCAGGTTATTCCACTGTTACAAGCCAAGGGCGTCAAAGTGGTTGCAGTACAGAATCCGCTGTCTTCGCTGGCCGCAGACGTTGCCGAGACACAGCGGGTAGTGGATGCGCAAACCGGTAAGGTTGTGCTGGTCGGACACTCATGGGGCGGCGCCGTCATCACGCAGGCAGGTAGCAGCGACAAGATCAAGGCGCTGGTGTATGTCGCGGCGTTTGCACCTTCCGAAGGCGAATCCCTGGGCTCTGTCGGCAAGGACTATCCTACGCCACCCGGCATCCCTACCTTGAAGCCCGCTGCAGCAGGCGGTTATATAGATTTGCCGTCGGACTCCTACATACAGAACTTTGCGCAAGACGTGCCTGTTGCTCGGGCCAGGGTGCTTGCTACTTTGCAAGGGCTGTTTCCGGCTAAATCTTTCGGCGAGCCTATCACTTACGCCGCATGGAAAAACAAACCCAACTACTACATCGTTGCAAACAACGACCGCATGATAGACCCAGGCCTGGAACGGGCTTTCGCCAAAAAGCTGAATGCCGTCACCACTACGGTGAATTCCAGCCACGTGCCGATGTTGTCGCAGCCTCAGGTGGTGGCCGACGTCATCATGAATGCAGTGCAACGTTAATTGAATTTCCCGGCCTCCGTGGGGAGGCCGGACGCAGCAAATGCCGTACCCCACCCAACACATTGACTCATTATTTTTAAAGGAAACCATCATGTCTATCCCACAAATCCTGTACCGTGCAAACGCCAAAGCTACCGGTGGCCGCGAAGGCCGCGCCATCTCTTCAGACGGCGTGCTGGACGTCAAGCTGACGACCCCTAAAGAACTGGGCGGCGCCGGTGCTGTCGGCACCAACCCGGAGCAACTGTTCGCTGCCGGCTATTCCGCCTGCTTTCTGGGTGCGATGAAATTTGTCGGCGGCCGCGACAAGATCGCCGTTCCAGCCGATGTTACCGTGGACGGCACGGTCGGCATAGGCCCGATACCCACCGGCTTCGGCATCGAAGTCGAATTGAAGATATCGCTGCCCGGCATGGACCGCGCGACAGCAGAAAAGCTGGTCGCCGCAGCGCACATCGTCTGCCCTTACTCGAACGCTACCCGCGGCAATATCGATGTAACGCTGACATTGGTATAAACAGGCCAGCTGGTTCCCAGGCTTTTTTAGACCGCTGAACCTTTAGTCCGTCATCCGGCGGATTGCCGTGCGGGGCGACTGTGACGCAAGTCCGGTCGCCCCGCATGTCCTTGTGAAGCGGAAATCCACGCCACATTGATTGCGGATAAAAATATCCGATATGTTGTGAAGTCCAGACTGTTTTTCTCAAACCGGCCTGGCCCCACAATAGCTTCACAGTACGGCGGCACCGAGGAAACACCGATTCAGGCGCCTCAGTCTTTGTTAAATAAAAGATGTCCGTCCATATTAATTGCTTGAATAGACTTTTACATCTACCCCGAGGAAATCATGTCCAAACTTATGTCCGCCGTCAAATTAGGCCCTTACCAGATATCGCACCGTGTCGTGCTGGCGCCGCTGACCCGCATGCGTGCGGAAGAGGGCGCCATGCCCGGCCCGCTGATGGCCGAATACTATGCGCAACGCACTTCCGCAGGCGGCTTCCTGATAGGCGAAGCCACGATCGCTGCCGCCAACGGCAACGGTTACCTGGGCGCTCCCGGCCTGTATGAGGATAGCCAGATCGCCGGCTGGAAGCTTGTCACGGATGCCGTGCATGCCAAGGGCGGCCGCATCTTCCTGCAGCTATACCACGCAGGCCGCCAGTCGAATGTGGATGTGCAGCCGCAAGGCAGCACACCGGTCGGCCCGTCTGAAATCCTGCACGGCGGTGTTGCCTACACCACGGCAGGCTGGGTGCCGAATACGCCTAACCGCGCATTGACGATGGAAGAGATCGCCGACCTGGTAGAAAGTTTCCGCAGCGCTGCACAGCGCGGCATCGCCGCCGGTTTCGACGGCGTGGAAATCCATGCCGCCAACGGCTACCTGTTTGACCAGTTCCTGCAGGACGGCAGCAACAAGCGCACCGACGTTTATGGTGGTTCGATAGAAAACCGCAGCCGCTTCCTGCTGGAAGTGACCAATGCGCTGATCTCGGTCTGGGGCAGCGACAAGGTCGCCGTGCGCATCGGCCCCAGCGGCTCATGGGGCGACATGAGCGACAGCAATCCGGAAGCGCTGTTCACCTATGTGGCGCAACAACTGGCCAAGCTGAACCTGGCCTACCTGCATCTGATCGAGCCCCGGATTGCCGGCAACATCGAAGACGAAGCGAAGGACCAGAACCCCGTTGCTTCGCAACTGATACGCAAGCACTACAAAGGCACCATCATTGCGGCAGGCGGTTTCACCGGTGATTCGGCAGAAGCGATCATCAATGCAGGCGACGCCGACCTGGTGGCGTTCGGCCGCCACTTCATCGCCAATCCGGACCTGCCGGAACGCCTGCGTCGCAAGCTGCCGCTGAACCCGTACGACCGTCCCAGCTTCTTCGGCGGCAATGAGGCAGGTTATACCGACTACCCGTTTTATAGCGCAGAAGCAGTAGCCGCTTAAGGCGGACGAGGCAGTCACTGCATGCTGGCCTGGGCGCCGGCATGCAGCGGGGCCGCCAGCTCAGGAAGAACGGCGGCGGCTCAATGCCAGGCCGAACAGGCCAATGGCAAAAATCATCAGCGTTGCCGGTTCCGGCACGTCAAAGGTATAGGTCAGGATGGCGCTGCCGTTGAAGTTGGTCAGGTCGGAGGCGCCGCCTGTGCCCGGCAAGCCATCCGAAGCCCTGAACCCATAGCCGATCAGCAATTGCTGGCCGGCGATGCCGGTGATGAAGGCCGACACGTCGGTAAAGTTAAAAATGTGGTCCACGGCAGCTGCTACGCCGGTTGTCTGCCCGGAATCCTGGCCAGCGGGAGTGACAGGCACCCCTGTTTGTGTCGGCAGGGCAAAGTTCAGCGTGCCGCCGCCGTTTTCCGCAAACACAAACAGCCGTGTATTCAAGTCCACCGTGGCAGGGAAAGGGCCCAGATCATGAAAAATGATGGGCTGGTAAGTACCGATGATTTCCACGCTTACACTTTGCAGCGTGCCGTTGGCCGGATCGAACGGCAACGCCTTGATGTCGAAGGGGGTGAAGTCGCCAAGGTCCTGGCTGAGGCCGGGGATATTCTGTACGATGGTTGCTGCGTTGCCGGACGTGCTGAAAGCGAGCATGAGCACTAAGGGTACTGCCAGAACCAGGGATTTCAAACGCATGATGTTCCTCCTGAGGAATGAATGAAGCAGCGGCCGGAAGTGCGAAGAGACGCACCTTCTGAACAACACGCTACTTGTAAAAAGTACAAGCAAATTCCGTGCTACTTTGCAGCATTTCATCCTCGCCAGACGCGAAGTGTTTAAGCGCTGCTACAAACCCATTCCACAAAAAAACATTGCAAATCCTCGCTGTAAAAACGGCCGACAGTATTTCTTGGCAAAGTGCAATCCTTGTTGAATCCAGAGGGAAATGTTTTAAGGTATGTGTGCGTATGTATTAACGCAAAGCAGGGTGGTGGTGAAGCAACTTTTGGCTGATCAGGCACATACGCGGCTATTGCGATGATGGCGGCATAGCGCGCCTCTCTCCGGAGCAACAATCGATACCTGGGCGGCGGCGCTACCGACAGCATCGCTCATAAAAACTCATTTTGTCCGGGTGTGAGAGCGCACGACCTGGCGGTAGCACGCAAACCGGTGTTGGGATATGCTGGAGTGCTATGCCTTCGATTAATAAAATTGATGGCGTTTGACATTTTTGCCCTCTGTTAATTTTTTGTTTCGCCACCAGATGGGGTCGACTGGAGCTTTACGTTTCCGGGCGGATGCCGTTCCGGCGCGCCAGTGCGCCGATGAGGACGCGTTATCCTTTCACGCCCGGGTTGCCAATTAGGACTATCATCACTCACGTTACCAAGTTTTCTTAGAAGGAGATTGCCATGACCCGCAAAACCCGTATCGAGCTCTACCGCAATATCGGTATCAGCGCACACATCGATGCAGGCAAGACCACGACCACCGAGCGCATTCTGTTTTATACAGGAGTGAATCACAAAATCGGTGAGGTGCATAATGGTGCGGCGACCATGGACTGGATGGAGCAGGAGCAGGAACGCGGCATCACGATCACGTCCGCTGCTACCACCGCCTTCTGGAAAGGCATGGCCGGTAACTATCCCGAGCACCGCATCAACATCATCGATACGCCGGGCCACGTCGATTTCACGATCGAGGTGGAACGCTCCATGCGCGTGCTGGACGGCGCCGTGATGGTGTACGACTCCGTCGGCGGCGTGCAGCCGCAGTCGGAAACCGTATGGCGGCAAGCCAACAAATACAAAGTGCCGCGCATGGCCTTCGTCAACAAGATGGATCGTGTCGGCGCCGATTTTTTCCGCGTGCAACGGCAGATCAGCGAGCGCCTGAAGGGCGTCGCCGTGCCCATCCAGATTCCGGTCGGTGCGGAAGACCATTTTGAAGGCGTCATCGATCTCGTCAAGATGAAAGCGATCATCTGGGACGAGGCCAGCCAGGGCGTCAAGTTTGAATACCGCGATATCCCGGAGCACCTGCAGGCCACGGCGCAGGAATGGCATGACAAGATGGTGGAAGCAGCTGCCGAAGCGAGCGAAGAATTGCTGGAAAAATACCTGGCAGGCACGCCGCTGACCGAAACCGAAATCAAGCAGGCGCTGCGCCAGCGCACCATTGCCAACGAGATCGTGCCCATGCTGTGCGGCAGCGCGTTCAAGAACAAGGGTGTGCAGGCGATGCTGGATGCGGTCATCGACTATCTGCCGTCGCCGATGGATGTGCCTGCGATCAAGGGCCATGACGAAGACGATAATGAGATAGAACGCCATCCGGATGATAACGAGCCTTTCTCCGCGCTGGCTTTCAAGATCATGACCGATCCTTTCGTCGGCCAGCTGGTGTTTTTCCGCGCCTATTCCGGCAAGGTCAATTCCGGCGACACGGTGTTCAATCCGGTCAAGACCAAGAAGGAACGCCTGGGCCGCATCCTGCAGATGCATGCGAATGAACGCAAAGAAATCAGCGAGGTATATGCCGGCGACATCGCGGCTGCGGTGGGCCTGAAAGACGTCACCACTGGCGATACGCTGACAGATCCCGACCACGTGATCATCCTGGAGCGCATGATCTTCCCGGAACCCGTGATCTCGCAGGCAGTGGAACCGAAGACCAAGGTAGACCAGGAAAAAATGGGCATCGCACTGAACCGGCTGGCGCAGGAAGATCCGTCTTTCCGTGTGCATACCGATGAAGAATCCGGCCAGACCATCATCTCCGGCATGGGCGAGCTGCATCTGGAAATCCTGGTGGACAGGATGAAGCGCGAATTCGGCGTGGAAGCCAATGTCGGCAGGCCGCAAGTTGCCTACCGCGAAACCATCCGTTCTGTTGCTGATGATGTCGAAGGCAAGTTCGTCAAGCAGTCCGGCGGGCGCGGCCAGTATGGCCATGCGGTGCTGAAGCTGGAACCGCAGCCGCCAGGCAAGGGTTTTGAATTTGTCGATGCCATCAAGGGCGGCGTCATCCCGCGTGAATTCATCCCCGCGGTGGAAAAGGGCATTGTGGAAACGCTGAAGTCCGGTGTGCTGGCGGGTTACCCGGTGGTGGACATCAAGGCTACGCTGATCTTCGGCTCTTACCATGACGTGGATTCGAACGAGAATGCGTTCCGCATGGCCGGCTCCATGGCCTTCAAGGAAGGCATGCGCCGCGCCAACCCGGTCTTGCTGGAGCCGATGATGGCCGTGGAAGTGGAAACGCCGGAAGATTATGCCGGCACCGTGATGGGCGACCTGTCGTCCCGCCGCGGCATGGTGCAGGGCATGGATGAGATCGCCGGTGGTGGCGGCAAGATCATCAAGGCCGAAGTGCCGTTGTCGGAGATGTTTGGTTATTCGACATCGCTGCGTTCCGCGACCCAGGGCCGCGCAACGTATACGATGGAGTTCAAGCACTATGCGGAAGCCCCGCGCAACGTGGCCGAGCAGGTCATGACGCGCAAGGCGGAGGCGCGTTGATGCTTTTTACGCCGGAAAAGCGTGAATGCAGCAAGGTGTTAGTTGAGTAACAAGTTGTAAAACCCGTCATCGGATACCCCCTGAGAGCGTTGTATACTCGCCTGTACAAGCTTAAAGGGAGTATCCGATGAAAAAATTAGTATTAGCAGCAGCTCTGGTCGCAGCCAGCGGTTCCATCTTCGCGGCCGATGTCGGCGTCTCCATCAATTTCGCCCAGCCCGGCGTGTATGGCCGGGTTGATATCGGCGCAGTGCCTGCGCCGCAAGTGGTCTATACCCGCCCGCAAGTGATTTATGCACCGCAGCCAGGTGTGGTGGTTGAGCCTCTGTACCTGTATGTGCCCATAGCGCATCAGCGCAACTGGCGCAGGTATTGCGGCGGCTACCATGCCTGCGGCCAGCCTGTGTATTTTGTGCAGGAGAACTGGTACCGCAATGTCTACGCACCGCGCTACAGGGAATATGTGCGCGGCCCCGGACGCGGCCCAGGCCCGGTGCGGTATGAAGAGCGGCGCGATTATCGCGGCGACCACCGCGGCCCAGGCTGGGATCATGGCCGGGATCACGAGCATGAGCATGAGCACGATAGGGACCATGACCGTGGACATGACGACCATCATGGCCGGGATCACTAACAACGACGGTTGAGCAGCACGCTTGAACTTCGGCGCCTGTATGGGCGTCAGACCCAGGCTGCAAGCAGAAGCGGCGGCATACGAAAGTATGCCGCCGTTTTCTTGTGTGCTTCGATTCATGTGCTTCGATACGCGAGAATAGTGAAACTCAAGCCTGCCACACGCTGGCCAGCCACGGTTGCTGCTCGCGCGGCAGCCCGGCCGGGCGATAGTAGTGTTCCAGTTCGGTAAATCCCGCATCGTTCATAAAGGCCCACCACGCCGCCTTGTCGTGGAAGGCGCTATACCGATGGCGGCTCCAGCCTTCGACGTTATCGCCGCGCGGCAGCGAGCAGAACAGTACGCCGCCGGGTTTGAGCGCAGCATGCAATTGTTTCAGTACACGCGGCAGCTCCCGGCCCGGCACATGCTGCAGCGATGCATTGGCAAAGATGCCGTCAAAGCGGCCGGCAGGCAACTCCAGCTTCAAAAAATCCTGCTGCCAGACTTCGCAGCCCGTATCGGCACGCGCCATCGCCACAAACTGCTCGCTGCCGTCCAGGCCGATGGCGGTGTGGCCCAGGCTTGTCAGCGTCTTCAGGTCGCGCCCCGGCCCGCAGCCGAAATCCAGCAGCATCAGCGGCGGCGCTGCCGCAATGTGGCGCAGCAGCGCGGCGATGTTCTGGCTCACATCATGGTCGCGCGTGCCTTCGCGGAAATCGGCCGCCACCTGGTTGTAGTTATCCAGCGTGGCGGCGGTGATGCCTGCCAGGTCCGGTTCGTTGTTGTCTGCGTCTGTCTTGTCTGTGTTTGTCTGGTTCATGTTGCTCATGTTTTTTCCTCTGTTGCGGCATCCGCCTGTATCAGCATTGTGCGCGCTGCCGCAATCAATGTCTGCGACAGCTTTTGCAGGCGCGGCGACTGCACTTTCCAGCTATGCCAGTATAAGCTGCTGTCCATCGGGCGATCCGGGGCCAGGTCCACCAGCGAGCCGGGCGGCAGGTGTGCCGGCAGCCGGTGCAGCATCAGTTCCGGCACCATGCCCCAGCCCATGCCCAGCGCAATTGCATGCATGAAAGGGTCGGAGGCGGGGATATAGTGACAAGGGTAGCTGTGTTCGACGATGCCGAAGTGCTGCTTCAGGTAGCCTGCCTGCAGCTTGTCCTTGCGGTTGAACACGACGACCGGTGCCTTTTGCGCGGCGGCGCGCTGCATGCCGCGTGCAAACCACTGTTGCCGGTACGCCGGCGAACCCACGCAGCGGTAGCGCATGATGCCCAGATACTCCGCGCTGCAGCCGCGCATCGCATGCAGCTCGGTCGATACGCAGCCCAGCGCCAGCCCGGCTTCCAGCAGCGCATGCGTATGGTCCTGGTCATCCAGGCTGACGTCCAGCAGCACCTGCTCGCTGCGCAGGAATTCCGCTACCGCCGGCAGTAGCCAGCTGGAAAGACTGTCCGCATTGACGGCCACGGCAATACTCAGCAATTCTGCCTGCTCACCGGAAAAATCCGCCTGCAAATCCTGCTCCAGCAACTGCACGCGGCGCAGGTGCTGCAACAGGCGCTGGCCCGCATGCGTGGGCCGGCAAGGTCGGCTGCGCACCAGCAAGGGGCTGCCGAGCTGGATCTCCAGCGCCCGCACCCGCTGCGATACGGCAGACGACGTCAGGCGCAGCAGCGCCGCCGCCTGCTCAAAGCTGCCGCTGTCAATGACGGCCAGCAGTGCTTCGCATTGTCTGGAATCCAGGTTCATGTTAAATAGATACTTATTAAGAAAATTTAATGAATAGCCTGATATTTTAATTTTGCTTCATATTTTACCGCGACTGCCACAAACTGCAGACTGTTGAGAGAAAAAAGAGCAGGGAGAAAAATATGTTGCCGTTTTACTTAAAAGGCCTGGGACTGGGCGCCGGATTGATCATGGCCATAGGCTCGCAAAACGCCCACGTGCTGCGCATGGGTTTGCGCCGTCATCATGTCGGGCTGACCGTGCTGGCCTGTATCGTCTGCGAAGCGCTGCTGATCAGCGCCGGTGTCGCCGGCATGGGGCGCCTGATAGAAGGGCAGCCGCTGTTGCTGCTGCTGGCGCGCTGGGGCGGCGCGGCTTTCCTCACATGGTATGGGCTGCGGGCCTGGCGTTCTGCCCTGTCCGACCATACGCTGAATGCAGACGCCAAACCCACCGTGCTGAGCGCCCGCCAGGCCTTGCTGTCGGTGCTCGCCGTCACCCTGCTGAATCCGCATGTGTATCTGGACACCGTCATGCTGCTGGGCGCTATCGGTGGCCAGCAGCCGGGGCAGGGCAAGTGGTGGTTTGCGCTGGGCGCGGTCAGCACGGCAATTGTGTGGTTTTGCGCGCTGGGCTACGGCGCCCGCCTGCTGTCGCCGCTGTTTGCCAAGCCGCGCGCCTGGCGCATATTGGATGGCGCCGTGGGGGTGATCATGCTGGTTCTGGCGGTGAGCTTGCTGGTGTTGTAGGAAACAATGTCAGCTACTGGGCAGCCTGGGTCTGTCGCTGCAAGCAAGTCAGCGACTATCTCCCTGCCGCTCGGTTAAACGCTTCTTCTCTTTCCCTGGCCCTGCGTTCGCCGATGGCCTGCTGCTGTTCCGCTTTGGTGATGGGTGTATTTTCCTTTTTCATCTGGGCGATGACATTCGGATTGCTGCAGTGGACGCCGTGATTTTTTTCACAGGCGTTGACCAAGCCCTGGTTGGCCTGGCTGGAGTTGTTATTCCTGGTAGCTGCGGGGTTCCAGCGGTTTTGCGCGGCATTGTCATTTGCATTGCGCGCCTGCCGGCGCTGTGCAAATTCCTGGTTTTCCTTTTCCCAGTCCCTGTCTGCCGCTGGCAGGCTGGATGGCTGCGTGTCTATTTTCGTCAACTGCTGCGATTTTTCGGCTTTGGCGCATGGCGTTCCGGTATAGGAGACCGTGCCGCTCTGGTCCGTACACTTGTACACCTGGGCCGATGCGGCGCCGGACAGGCAAAACAGCGGAACAATTAACAGGGATAAGAAGTGGCGCATCGGTGTTCTTGGCGTGGATTTTTCATGCTATTCGGCAATTCTGTCACGAAAGAGACCTGATCACAATGCAAGTTGGCGATGTGGCGTTGTTGCTGAACGTCGCCTGAGAGTCGGCCTTTTTATGAGGCGGCTTTTTGATACTGCGCCCACACCAGGTTGGCGGCGCACAGATCTTCCAGCGCAGTGCCCACCGATTTGAACACCGTAATTTCCTCGGCACTGCTGCGGCCGGCATGCGTGCCTTTGCACAGTTCTGCCAGTTCCGCGACGATGGCGGTGGGGCGTAGTGTGCCGTTGGCCAGCGGCTGCGTCAGGTCGCCGGCTTCCTTTAGTGCGCCGGTGTAGGTATCGACAAAGATGCTGGCGCGGGTGATGGCGGCATTGTCCACTTCGCGCATGTCGGGCTTGAAGCCGCCTACCAGGTCCAGGTGGGTGCCGGGTTCCAGCCATTCGCCGCGTACGACGGGCGTGCGGCTGGTGGTGACGCAACTGATGATGTCTGCACGGCGGCAGGCGCTTTCCAGGTCTGTCGCCACGCAGATGTTGACGTAGCTCGGCAGTTCGCCGCCGGCACGCATGCGCTCGGCGCATGCCTGGGCTTTTTCTTCCGAACGTCCCCACACCGCTACTTCCAGGATGTCGCGCGCGGCGCAGTGCGCGGCCGCCAGGTACGGCGCCAGATTGCCAGTGCCCACCAGCAGCAGGCAGCGGCTGTTGCTGCGCGACGTGTAGCCCGAGGCCAGGGCCGAGGCGGCAGCGGTGCGCCGGGCGGTCAGTTCCTCGCCGTCCATCAGTGCCAGCGGCGCGCCGGTACGGGTGTCGAACAGTACGAAGATCGCATGCACTGACGGCAGGCCCTGGTTCTGCGGGGCCACCGTCACCAGCTTCACGCCCATATTGCCGCCGGCCTGCCACACCGGCATCAGCAGCAGGGTGGAGGCCGGGTCTTCCGACACATTGTGCACATGCCGCTGCGGCGCCTGCATGCCCTCGGCGAAGGCGTCGCGCAACGCGGCGGCCAGCTCGGGGTAGGGCAGGGCCAGTCTGACTTGTTCTTTGCTGAGATGGGGAATCATGGCGGCCCTGGAATGGAATGGTGGACCTATTGTAACAAGGCTTTTTCCCGATGCGCAAAAAGCGAAAGGCCGCGATGGCGGCCTTTTCGGGGAAGCAGCTGCAGCAGAGGCTGCAAGCATTTTCCTATAGGGTATTACAGAACGGTGATGGTCACGTCGATGTTGCCGCGTGTCGCATTGGAGTAAGGGCAAACCTGGTGGGCTTTGTCTACCAGCGCCTGTGCTTCTGCCTTGTCCATGCCGGGGATGGTCACGTTCAGTGCCACTGTCAGTCCGAAACCGCCTTTGTCGTTAGGGCCGATGCCGACCTGGCCGTTGATCGATGTTTCTGCCGGCAGCGTGACTTTGGTTGCTGCTGCGACGAATTTCATTGCGCCGATGAAGCAGGCGGAGTAGCCGGCTGCAAACATCTGTTCCGGGTTGGTGCCTTCGCCGCCGCCGCCGCCGAGTTCTTTAGGCGTAGTCAGTTTGACGGACAACTGGTTGTCGCTGGATACGGCGCGGCCGTCGCGGCCGCCGGTTGCTGTTGCGCTTGCTGTGTAGAGTACTTGCATGGTGTTCTCCTGATGGGCTGAAATAAAGAAGCCGTTGCGAAATGTGCCTGGCGGTATTGCCTGATTTTGCCATGTGGCCCGGCACACTTCGCAGCAGCCTCTGAAAAATACGGCGTCATGTGAGGACTGAAGCCGTGACTGAATCTTGTTACTGCTCAATTTCCAACTGCTGATCTTCCAACTGCTAATCTTCCAACTGCTATGCTGATTTACTGATTTTGCTGCCTGAAGCTGATGAGCGAATTATAGATGGCGATTAGATTGTGTGCAATCTAATTTTGGAAAATATTATTTTCAGCACGCGGAATAAAGCATAATTTCCTTACTGCACTAGCTCTGGCACTAGGATGCGGTTTCCTTGCTCTCCGTCAGATCGTCCCGTATCTCCGACAATTGCTCGCGCAGGCTGATCAGCACTTCCTTGGTCTGGCCGCTGGCGCACATGATCTGCAGGGGGATTTCCTTTGCTGCCTTCTTCAATTGTTTACCTGCTGTTGTCAGCGTAATCCTGACCTGCCGCTCGTCCTGTTCGTCGCGCCTGCGGACGAGGATGCCGGCTGCTTCCAGCCTTTTCAGCAGCGGCGTCAGCGTGCCGGAATCCAGGAACAGCGATTCACCGATGTCTTTGACCAGTATATTGTCCCGCTGCCATAACACCATCATGACAAGATATTGCGGATAGGTCAGGCCTATCTTGTCCAGGATGGGTTTGTAGGTCTTGGTCATCGCCAGCGATGCTGAATACAGCGCAAAGCAGAACTGATTGTCCAGCGCCAGCAGGTCGATATCGCTTACAGGTGTTTTTTTCATTACGGCAAATCAGCCGCGCGCCGGGGCGTGAGGCTGTCAATTGTGTGGATTTGATGAATCATACGCCCGCCCGCCTTAATTGTCCTGCGCTGCGCCGGTTGTGGGGGCCAGGTCTGAGCGGCAAGAAGTGGTGCTGCGCGAATTTTGGCCCTAGTCCGCTTTATAATGCCGGTATATGCTCCACGCATCCAATATTAATAAAAAGGCAAATAATGACCTTCATAGAAAAACTGACTGCCGCCTGGGCTTCCAATAACTCGCTGCTGTGCGTGGGGCTTGACCCCGATGTCTCCCGCTTCCCGGCAGAGATCGCCGGCCAGCCGGACGCCATTTTTGCATTCTGCAAATCCATCATCGACGCCACTGCCGACCTGGCCTGCTCGTTCAAGCCGCAGATTGCGTATTTTGCCGCCCTGCGCGCGGAAGACCAGCTGGAAGCCATCTGCAACTACATCCGCACCAGTTACCCGAACATTCCCATCATCCTCGATTCCAAGCGCGGCGACATCGGCGCTACGGCCGAACAGTATGCCCGTGAAGCCTACGAGCGCTACGGCGCCGACGCGGTAACCGTCAGCCCCTACATGGGCTTTGATTCGGTGGCGCCCTACATGGAGTGGAAGGACCGTGGCGCCATCGTACTGTGCCGTACATCGAATGCCGGCGGCTCCGACCTGCAGTTCCTGGATGTAGGCGGCAAGCCGCTATACCAGCATGTCGCCCAGCTGGTGGCCGACAAGTGGAACACCAACGGCCAGTGTGCGCTGGTGGTGGGCGCCACCTTCCCGAATGAAATTTCGCAGGTGCGCCACATCATCGGCGACATGCCGCTGCTGATCCCCGGCATAGGTGCGCAGGGCGGCGATGTTGCTGCTACTGTCACCGCCGGCAAGACCGCAGCGGGAACCGGCATGATGATCAATTCCTCGCGCGCCATCCTGTACGCCAAACCGGCAGCCGGCGAGTCGTACACGCAGGCCGCCCGCCGCGTAGCCGAAGAAACCCGGAGCGCCATCAACTCCTGCCGCTGATGCCAATAAGAACAGGACGGACGATGCCTGACATCTTCACCGCAGGAGCTTCCTTAAAACGGGTGGCGCGCTGTTTGCTGCCGGTTTGTATCGCGATGGCTGCCATGGCAGCCGGTGCCGGCTCGGCTGAATGTTCACGGCCGTTTGTGGTCCCGGTATCGTCCACCGGTTCCGGTACGGCCATCACCAAAAAACAGTTCGGCAGCATCTATCTTGATGTGTTGCGCAGCGCCGGCAAAAAGAACGGCTGCGAATTTGTGTTTTCTGTGGTGCCGCGTTCGCGCCAGGAAGCGATGTTCCAAAGCGGCCAGTCCGACATACTGCTGCCTGCCATCCGCACGCCGCGTCGCGACGAGGCCGGGCTTTTCGTTCCCCTGCTGTCGGTCAGGGCTACGCTGATCTCGGTTGCAGCGGAACGTCCGGCCATCCGCAGCCTGCAAGAACTGCTGGAGCACCGTGAAATGAAACTGGCGCTGGTGCGCGGTTACGACTACGGCGCCGCCTATCTTGCACTGGTCAGCGAGCTGAAGAGCCAGGGTCGCCTGATACTGGAATCCGACCCTACATCGGTTGCCCGCCAGATGCTATCCGGTGCCGCCAATGCCACCATCATGACATCGCCCATCTTTTCCGATGTCGTGCAGACGGACAAGCGGCTGGAAGCACTGCAAAGCAGGCTGCGGTATGAAGGGCTGGACGATCTGCCATGGATAGACAGCGGCGCCTACCTGTCCAAGACGGCGCTCAGTGCGGAAGACAAGGAGGCGCTGCAAGACCTGTTTGAAAGCATCACCAAGTCAGGTACGCTGCTGAACAGCCTGCGGCATCACGGCCAGGCGGACAGCCTGAAGGACAGCGTCAGGCCTTTTATGGCAGCCAGACCGGCTAACTGATCCGCAAAACCACATCGCCGGATCCCGCAAGCGGCTGCATTGCACCGCGCCTGCAATGATCTGGCAATGCCGCAAAAAAAACCAGCGCGCGGCCTTCACTCCGGCCTTATTTTGCCGCTTGCGACTGGCTGAACCAGGTTGTGTAATTGATTTTTCCTAGGCGCGGATTGTCGCCGGGCACCAGCGTATTGTCTTGCAGTTCCGCGCCGAAGTAGCGGGCATGCACGTCCTGAACGACCTTGCGTGTGTCCTTCGTGGCAATCAGGTGTTGCTGCACCAGTTCCGACAAGCGCATGCGGTCGGGGCCGGCGATTTCCACTACGCCCATCAGCGGTTTGCCCAGTGCATAATCCACCGTCGCTTCGGCCACGTCGTCCGAGGCGATAGGCTGCACAAATGCCGGCGACAGATGGACCTGGTTACCGTCGGCACCGGATTGAGCAATGCTGCCGAGGAATTCAAAGAACTGCGTGGAGTGGACGATGGTGTAGGGGATGCCGGCTTCCCTGATCAGTTTTTCCTGTGCGATCTTGCCGCGGAAATAGCCGCTTTCCGCCAGGCGGTCCGTGCCGACCACCGACAAGGCCACATGGTGCTTGACGCCGGCCACGGCTTCCGCCGCGAGCAGGTTTTTGCCCGAGGTTTCAAAAAATTCCAGCACAGCCTTGTCTTCGAACGAAGGCGAGTTTGCGACGTCGATCACGACTTGCGCGCCGGCCAGCGCTTCCGCCAGCCCTTCGCCGGTGATGGTATTGATGCCGGAAGCAGGCGACGCCGCCACCACATCGTGGCCGGCCTTGTGCAGATTATTGACGACTTTGCTGCCGATGAGTCCTGATCCGCCGATGACAACGATTTTCATGATATCTCTCTCAATGTAAGTCCGCGATCGGGATTGATGCGGGGTGGTGCCTGGTAAAAATTTTCAGTTCAGTCTGTTCAGCTCAGCTCAGCCCGGCCTTGTCCAGCCCGAAGATGGCGTCGGACGAACCCGGCACAGTCTTGAAGGCGATGTTGAGCCGGTTCCACGAACCGTTCGCCATGATGATGAAGGTCAGGTCGGAAATTTCCTGTTCAGACAGCTGGCCGCGCACTCGTTCGTAGATGTCGTCCGGCACACCCTGCTCGGACGGCTTGCTCAGCGCTTCCGTCCAGGCCAGTGCCGCGCGTTCGCGCGGGACAAACAGCGTGGACTCGCGCCAGGCGGCGATATGGTGCAGGCGCAGCTCCCGCTCCCCGTGGATCTTTGCCTGCTTGACGTGCATGTCCAGGCAGAACCCGCAGTTGTTCAATTGGGCAGAGCGGATAGCGACAAGATCGCGGGTTTTTTCTTCAATGGCGCTTTCTTTTGTTTCGCCGATGAACTGGATGAATTTCTTGAACAGTTCGGGGGACTGCTGCACATAGTTGATGCGTTGCGTCATAGACATTCCTTGGTGGGTCTTGCTTTTCCCAGTACGGCTGGGCGCCGTTGTGCGATGCGTTGCGGTACGACAAATTAGATACTCGTTTGCCCCAATGACGGGCGTGTCCGGAGTTAGGCCCCGGCGCTTAAGGGTCACACCCGGGCATTCAAGGCGCCAGGCATGGCGCGCCTGCCAGATCCATGCCTTCCGTCGGCATGGCTGCCGCATCGCGCGCTGAAAAATCGCTCCTGCACTGCAAGTCCAGCGCTCTCATGTGCGCGGTCATGTAGTCGATAAAAACCCTGATCCTGGCCGGCATCTGCTGGCGGCTCAGGTAGCAGATGTAATGTCCCTGGTGCTCCGGCGCATACTTCTCCAGGCATTTCAGCAGCCTGCCGCTACGCAGAAATTCGCAGACCTGGTAGGCCGGCAGCTGTGCGATGCCCCGTCCGTTCAGCACCGCCTGCAGTACGATGTCCGCGTCGTTGAAGGTGCTCATTGCCTTGGGCTGCACTTTATGGGGGCGGTCGCCGGCCTGGAATTCCCATTCGCCGATGCGCCCGGAGGCCAGGCGGGTGTTGATGCAGCGGTGAGCGGCCAGTTCTTCCAGGCTGCGGGGAAGGCCGTGCTCCTGCGCACACTGCGGCGATGCGCACACCAGCATCTGCAGGGGAATCAGTTTCCTGGCGACGACCTGGCTGTCTTCCATGCGGCCATCGCGAAACGCCACGTCCACACGGCCGGCCGTGAAGTCGGCGGGTTTGTCATCCAGCAGGAAATCCAGTGCGATGCCTGGATAAGCAGCATGGAAGCCCTGCAACAGCGGCGCCACCACCTTACGGCCAAAGCCGACGCCTGAGCAGATGCGCAGCCGGCCGCGTGGCGGGCCGTCGCGCAGTTCGCGCATGTCTTCAACCGCTTGCACGATGCGTTCGACACCGGGATGGCAGTTTTTGTAAAAAAGTTCTCCCTCGCGCGTCAGCGAGGTGCTGCGCGTGGTGCGGACGAAGAGCCTGGCATCCAGTTGCGTTTCCAGTTTCTGCACACTGCGGCTGACAGCGGAGCGGCCTATTCCCAGTCGGTTGCCGGCCTTGGCAAAACTGCCCTCTGTCACGACGGTGATAAACGCGACCACACCCGCGTAGCTCGTGGCAAAACTGGATGCAAGCGCGTCGGTATGTTCGCTTTGCAAAAGAGTTGTTGGCTGGCTAGGCATGCTTGCCCTCCGTCTGCATGGCGGAGAGGGTGGGATCTGAATCCGTGATACATGCGGTGCCTTTGGTTTTCTTGCACTGGCGAAAAAGGACAGGCATGCGTCCAGATATAGGGAATAGTCTGTTCATAACCACAAGACGTTTGATCTTGCGGCTTTGTGACAGCATCGCTTATATTTTTTCTGTCGCTTTCAGTGGCGCGCGGCAACTGAACAGCTGCGTGCACAGCTGAAACTTCAGTTCGCAGGCAATACTGCCGCCACGCCTTTGTCTTTTAGCAGGAACACGAGGAACTTTGCCGGCTTGGTTGTGCTGGCATTCCGCCCCACGGTATGGATATCGGCCGGGCCTTCATAGAAAGTCTGGCCCGGCACCAGGGTGACTTCCTTGCCGCCTTTGACGCCCATGACGATGGAACCTTCCAGTACGTATATAAAACCGTGCGCGTCGTGGCGATGCACAGGGTCGGCGCCGCCCGGCGCGTAATCCACGGTAATCATCAGCACTTCCTTGCCGGGAATATTCGCCAGCTCTTTCAGCATCAGCGGGGTGACGACAGGTTCAGGCGCAGCCGGGGCAGCAATAGCAGCAATAGCATCAACCGCTGTCAGCGGCAGGGAGGCCAAGCATGCCAGCATGCACAGCAGCGTTGGGAATGTTTTAAATGTGATCATGGTTTTTCCTTTTGTGAATGAATTCAGGACGATACTGCCAGTGCACCTGTCTCCGGCGATTTCGGGGTGAACTGCAGAAAGGACGGAAACGGCAGTATGGGCGAGCCTTCCGCCGCCAGCGCGGCGCGCACGCCTGCGTCCGTGTTCATGCGGCCGACAAAGCGCGACAGCTGGTGCAGCCCTTGCAGATTGACTTCCTTGCCGATTGCCCAGCGGGCGACGACGTACAGGTAAGGATCGGCGATGGAACGTTGTCCTGCAATCCAGTCGCGGCCGGCCAGTTGCGCGTCCAGCCTTTCCAGGTATTTGCGGATGTGCAGGCGCGCATTGGCAGCCAGCGTTTCCACCAGGGTTTCATCTTCCAGGAAGCGGCCCGGCGTGAAGATGGGCTTGAAGGCCTTGTGCACGTCCGAATTTAAAAAGCCCAGCCAACGCATGACTTCCGCGCGTGCGCGCGGCGTGCCGTCGCCCAGCAGCTGTGCATCGGGAGACAGGTCCGCCAGGTAGCCGAGGATGGCCACGTTTTCGGTGAGCGTGAAGTCGCCATGCTGCAGCAAAGGTACGGTGCCGCCGGCGTTGATGCTCAGGTAGCCGGCTTCCTTCATGCTGTCCAGGTCCATCTGCACTGCCTGGTACGGGGTACCGGCCCACTCCAGCACGATGAGGTCGGCCAGCGAACAGGCGCCGGGCATGTAATAGAGTTTCATGGTTCATCCTTTTGAAGAAACGGCCTGCACGGCTATGGGTGTATTCCTAGCCATAGCTATGGCAGCACGGCAGACGCCAGGGCCAGCGTTTTATGCGATGGCCCTATGCTAAATATTCGCGCCCGGAAGCGGTAGGTAGGTGTGCCGCATCACGGTGTTGCATGCGCGGCACCAATCGGGAAAGCTGGCAGAGTACGGAGGAGAGGGAGTCTGGTTATGCGGCGGGATGCTGCGAACGGGCCGCCTCAAGCCTGGCCCACGCGGCGTTCAGGCGGGCCAGCTTGTCCGGATTGCGCTGCACGTTCACGCGCAGGATACGTTGCCCATCGGTTTCATACGTTTGTGCGGATTCCAGCTTGCCTTCGATAAAACGCAGCAGGCCCCATTCGCCGTTGATTTGAACAAGCTCTATGCGCAGCTCCTTGCCATAGCGCAGGCATGCTGCATAAAAAAGTTGCGCAATACGTTGCCCGCCCAGCATGGGCTTGGGAAAAGTCTGCACCTTGCCGCCGCCGTCGCCAATCAATTGCGCGTTGTCGTCCAGCATCTGCTTTAATGCGGCAAAGTCGCCTTTGACCAGCGCTTCGGCAAAACTGCGCATCAGGCCCTGGTGCGCATCGCGCACTTTGGTCGAGTTGGGGCGCTTGTCCAGCAGCTGCGCCTTGGCGCGATGCACCATCTGCCGGCAGGCTGCCACGCTTTTGCCCACCATCTGCGCCACTTCTTCATAGTCCGTATCGAACACTTCCCGCAGCAGGAAGGCGGCACGCGCCTCCGGCGCCAGTTGCTCCAGCAGCACGAGGAAAGCGACGGAAATATCGTCGGATCGTTCCAGTATCTGTTCCGGCGTGGTCGGCGATTCGGTCAGCATGGGTTCGGGTAGCCACATGCCGGGATAGCTGTCGCGCCTCACCTTCGCCATGCGCAGCCGGTCTATGGAAAGGCGCGTGGTAATGGTGACCAGCCATGCTTCGGCGCTGTCCAGCGTTGCCTGCGGCGCCTCATGCCAGCGCAGCCATGCATCCTGCACAATATCCTCGGCCTCCGCCCTGGAGCCGAGCATGCGGTAAGCCAGGCCTTCCAGCCGGGGGCGCAGGGTGTCGAAAGTACGGGTATATGCATCCATGGAAACTTGGCCGTTGATGAATCGTCGTTGCCTGCTGAATGCAGTTCATTGACTTCATATAGTAGCCATGAAAGAATTCGACGTAAATGACATATACCCCAGAAATCCAGCCAAAACCCGGCGATAAAGACCTCAATAAAGGCCGGCTGGTGCTATTTGTTGCCTTCGACGACATGTGCCTGCTGGATATGACCGGCCCGCTGACCGTGTTCTGGGCCGCCTGCCAGTACATGGAAGAAAGCGGCCTGCCCGCCTACCGGCGCCATACCGTCAGCCTGCGCGGCGGACCTGTATCCACGGTGGAGGGCGTGTCGCTGGACACTGCGGCGCTGGCCGATTTTGACGGCGCCCTCGTCGATACCATCATTGTTCCCGGTTCGCCCCGTATCCAGCAGGTGCTTGCAAAATCGGCGCTGCTGCCGGAGTGGCTGCAGGCAAACTCCGCCAAAGCGCGCCGCACCGCGTCGGTGTGCAGTGGCGCTTTTCTGCTGGGCCAGGCAGGCCTGCTGGACGGCAAACGCGCCGCCACGCATTGGGCAATGTGCGATGCATTGAAGGAAAGCTTTCCCTTGGTGGAGGTAGATCGCGACGCCATCTTTGTGCAGCAGGGCGCGGTCTGGACATCTGCGGGCGTCACTGCGGGCATCGACCTGGCGCTGGCCCTGGTGGAGCAGGATTGCGGCCGCGACATCGCGATGAAGGTCGCGCGTGAGCTGGTGGTGTTCCTCAAGCGGCCGGGCGGCCAGTCCCAGTTCAGCGAGATGCTGCAGTCGCAGGCGCACGATAGTGCCGCCTTCGATGAGCTGCATCTGTGGATCGCCGACAATCTAGACACCGAAAACCTCAGCGTGGAGTGCCTTGCGGAAAAAGTGCGCATGAGCCCGCGCAATTTTTCTCGCGCCTATAAGCAGGCAACAGGCAGGACGCCGGCCAAGGCGGTCGAGATTTTTCGGCTTGCGTCAGCCAGGCGCCTGCTGGAAGAATCGCCACGCAACGTGGACCAGATCGCCCGCCAATGCGGCTTCGGCGACGAGGAAAGGATGCGCGTGACTTTCCAGCGCCATCTCGCTATTTCACCTACCGATTACCGCAAACGGTTTTCGCGCTAGGTGCTTAGTTCTGGTTTCCCTATCCTGGGTAATCAAGCGGGCTTGCCACGCGAAAACGGCTGCACGATCAAGCCGATGACGAGGGTCAACGCCAGCGCCAGCATGACGGCACTGCCGGTCAGCGCCGCGGCGATACGGTGGGTTAACACGTCTGTGGCATTGAGCGCATTTGAGCTGGCGTTCGCGAATATCACGGTCAGGATACCCAGCCCCAGTGAGCCCCCCAGCTGGTGCGCGACGTTGACCAGGCCCGATGCGGCGCCGGCATCTTCTGCAGGAACGCCGGCGATGCCGGCAATCGTCAGCGGGCTGAGCGAGTAGCCCTGGCCCATGCCGATCATTACCATCGGCAGCATCACGCCGATAGCGTAAGGCGTATCGGCAGAAACCCGGCTGAGCACGAGCATGCCTAATAAGGCGATGCCGATGCCGGCCATCATCACAGTCCCGTTACCGAAGCGCCGCGTGAACTTTGGCACCGCCAATGCAGTTGCAAAATTGGCGACGGTCATCGGCAGGAAGGCAAGGCCGGCTGCGAATGCGCTATAGCCTAATACCCCTTGCAGAAACTGTGTCGTAAAAAACCAGAATCCCATCATGCCGCCCAGGAAAAGTGCGCGGGCTGCATAGGCTCCGTTGCGCTCGCGGTTGGCGAACAGCCTCAACGGCATGACAGGCTGTTTTGCGCGCCATTCTATCAGCACGAACAAGGCCAGCAGCGCCACTCCGATGGTGATTGCTCCCAGCGCCCATGCATCGCCCCACCCGGATGCTGCGGAGCGGATGATACCGAACACCAGCGCGCCCATGCCAGCGGTGGAACTGAGCGCGCCAGCTACATCAAAGCGGCCGGGGCGGCGAACTGTCTCGGCCAGGTAGCGGCGGGCGCCTAGCATCAGGGCCATGCCGATCGGCAGGTTGATAAAGAAAGCCAGGCGCCACGATAGCCTGTCGGCAAGGATGCCACCCAGTACAAGGCCTATGCTGGCGCCTATTCCTGCAACTGCGCCGTAGTAGCCCACGGCGCGTGTGCGCTCCTGTCCTTCGGCGAAGTTGATGGACAGCAGTGCCAGCGTCGATGGCGCCAGCACCGCCGCGCCTATGCCTTGCACCGCGCGGGCCGCAATCAGCCACGCGGCGGACTGCGCCGCGCCGATGGCGAGCGATGCGACGGTGAACAGCGCCAGACCGACGATAAACATGAGGCGACGTCCCAAGATGTCACCAGCCCGCGCGCCGAGCAGCAGCAATCCGCCGAAGGTGAGGGTATAGGCGCTCTGCACCCAGCTCAGGCCGGTCGCCGAAAAACCGAGACTGTCGCGGATCTTCGGCAGCGCCGTGATCACGATGGAAATGTCCAGCACGATCATCAGGTAGCTGACGAGGATGATCCCCAGCACAGCTACGCGATGCGGGGTCTGCCGGCAATGGAGAGGGGTAGTGGGGCCTGGCATTTATCTGGCCGCCGGCTGCATGCCTGCGGCCAGATATTGCTCGGCGCTGACATGCTCCATGAAGTCCGCCGTCTTGCCTTCCCACTGTTCCTGGATGGCGATATGGGTCATGCCCGTGTTGGCCGACGCGCCATGCCAATGCTTTTCACCCGGCGCGATCCAGACCACATCTCCGGGGTAAATGGCCTGGACATTATTTCCCTGAAGCTGGATCAGGCCGCAGCCTGCCGTTACGATCAAGGTTTGTCCCAGCGGGTGCGTGTGCCACGCGGTGCGGGCACCGGGCTCGAATGTGACACTGACGCCGAGCGCGCGAGCAGGTTCGTTTGCCTGAAACAGAGGGTCTACGCGCACGGAGCCTGTGAAATATTCCACGGGGCCATGGGCGGAGAGTTGCGAGCCGATTCGTTTGATGTCCATTTGCCTGTCCTTTGCTGATTGCGATTCGTGACAAGCACTGTAGCGTGGATAGCGTTTAGTGATAAGGAGGTATAATCGGCATGATCTTATGAGAAGGATTCATGAATGGCACGGGAGAATTTTAATGACCTGATCGCATTTATCTCCGTGGCGCGGGAAGGGAGCTTCACGCGGGCCGCTGCGCAACTGGGGGTATCGCAGTCGGCGCTGAGCCATACCATACGCGGCCTGGAGACGCGCCTCGGCTTACGGCTGCTGACACGCACGACGCGCAGCGTCTCTCCCACCGATGCCGGAGAGCGCTTGCTCGCAACCGTAGGCCCCCGCTTTGACGAGATCGAGCTTGAACTCGCGGCATTGACAGAACTGCGCGACAAGCCGGCAGGGAATATACGCTTGTCCGCTGCCGACCATGCTGCCAGCACTGTACTGTGGCCCCGGCTGGAAAACTTCCTGCCCGAATATCCCGACATCAAGGTAGAGATCACTGTCAGTTACGGACTCATCGATATCGTGGCCGAGCGTTATGACGCCGGCGTGCGTCTCGGTGACCAGGTGGCGAAAGACATGATCGCCGTGCGTATCGCGCCGGATCTGCGCATGGCTGCCGTCGCTTCTCCGGCCTACTTTGCACACCATGCGCCGCCCTCTGCGCCGCATGAGCTTGCCACCCATCATTGCATCAACCTGCGGCTGCCTACCTACGGCGGTTTGTATGCGTGGGAATTTGCAAAAGACGGCCATGAGCTGAACGTGCGCGTTCAGGGGCAGTTGGTGTTTAATAGCAGCCCTCCCATCTTGAGAGCCGCGCTGGCGGGATTCGGCATTGCCTATATACCGGAAGACATGGCGCGCGAACACATCGCACAGGGGCGTCTGCAGCGCGTGCTGGAAGAGTGGTGCCCGGCTTTCCCCGGCTACCACCTGTATTACCCAAGCCGCCGCCTGTCTTCGCCCGCCTTTGCGCTGCTGGTGGACGCGTTACGCTATCGCGGCTGAACCATAAAGCAGGCAGGGGCGTTCATGCCGCATGGTGCAGTCCATGCGCCGTTTCCACGCAACCCAAATGGATCAGATCGCTGTGAGTTCACTGACCATGACGTAGTACCCGTCGGGATCACGAAGTGCGAATTCCCTGGTGCCCGTAGCGGGGTTCACGCCGGGTTCCTCCTCTATCCTTGCGACAAGCGTGCGCGCCCTACGCAGCGCATCGTCAAAGTCATCCACCCGGAAGAACAAGAGTAGTCCATTACCGGGCTGCGCATGGCCGGGGCTGGCCAATGTCGGATGTTCATGGCTTCCCCACTGATGCAGGCACAGCAGGACCGTTCCGTCAGTGTCGATGATTTGCCCGAAGTAATCATGCGCGGGATGTGTTTTCGCCTGGCCAAACAGCGACTGGTACCACGCGAAGCTGTGCGCGACATCCGCAACGCCGATGATAGTTCACGTCCGTTTCATTGCATCCTCCGGGAGCTGCTGTTCTTTGCTGGATTTTAGTATCGCCAGGAGAGCAGCGTCAATGTTTGCCGCCGGCCGGCAGGCCAATTGGCAGGACAGCTGCTTCAAGGCGGGCCGTTGCCTTTCGTCCCGCAGCAAGCGCCATCTTACGCTGCGCCTCGCGCAATCAGTTCCGCAAACCTCTGCGGCTCCATATTGGAACCGCACACAACCAGGGCCACCTTCCTGCCTTCCAGCTTGAGGCGCAAGGGCTCGGCCATGCCGGCGGCGGCAACTGCGGCGGCCGGCTCCGCCACCAGTTTGACGTCGCGGTACAGCTTGTACATCGCGCGGCAGATCTGGTCGTCGCTGACGCGCACCACATCATCGACGAACAGGCGGCAGACGTTCATGCTGTAGGGCATGGCATACGGTGCGCCCAGGCTGTCGGCGACGGTGTCCACTTTCTCCAGCTTTTCCGGCTGGCCGGAGAGGAAGCTGCGGTACATGATGTCGGCGCCCAGGGGTTCCACGCCATACACCTTGCAGGCGGGGTTGATTTGCTTGACGGCAGCGGCAATGCCGGCGCACAGGCCGCCGCCGCCGATGGGCACGACCACCGCGTCCAGCCCCGGCACCTGCTGCATCAGTTCCAGGCCTATGGTGCCGGTGCCCTGTGCGGTCAGCGGGCCATCGAAAGGGTGGATCATGGTCCTGCCTTCCTGTTCCTGTATCTGCTTTCCCCAGCGGAAGGCTTCATGCACATTGGGTGCAAGCTGCACTTCGGCGCCGGATTCGCGGCAGGCGGCGATGCGCGCGGGGCTGGCATTGTGCGGCATGACGACAATTGCATGCACGCCCAGCAGCTGCGCGGTATAGGCCACTGCCACTGCATGGTTGCCGGCGCTGACGGCGACCACACCCCTCTGCCTGGCAGCGGCATCCAGCGCCTCGAAGCAGTTCAGCGCGCCGCGGAATTTGAAGGTGCCGGTTTTCTGGAACAGCTCCAGCTTCAGCCATACTTCGGCGGGCATGCCGGCCTGGGTTTCCATGGCGCCGGTTTGCCAGCGCCAGACCGGCGTGCTGAGTATCTTACCCGACAGCCGGGCGGCGGTGTGTTGTATGTCTTGCAGTGACGGATAGGCGCACGTATCCGCACGCTCCATTTGTTGGAACATGAGTTTTCTCCAGAAGATGGGCGGAGTTAAGAAATGGGCGAACGCGCGCGCAATAGCTCAGCAGCGCACATCAGCGTGGCATGGCTGTTGAGGGGCGCCCAGCACCGGCAAAGCCGTAGCTCAGCGACCCTGGATAATTCGAATAATGGAGGAGGTGAAAGCGGGAGGGCGACGCGACGGCGCCATGGAGAGACCGGCGAACGACATCGCGCCGGCTGCTGAGCAGGCTGCGTGTGCTTGGTTCTGGTGGGCCGGTAAGGAGGAATGCATTGCTCCATCATGCCAAATTTATCGTTTGGCTGCAACAGGGAATTTATTTCCTGTTGTAGTGTCGAACAAGAATAGCCCGGGATGTACTACGGTGCACGATGGAACATTGCTACCATGCGAGTAGGCTTTGTTTTTTTGTGCAGACGGAAATGCATCTCCGCTAAAAATCTTGAACCCCTTACATGAAAAGGAACTCCATGCGTTATCTCCGCCTTCTCGCTGTTGCCGCGTGTCTTGTTGCCGGCGTTGCTACTGCTTCGCCCGCCAGCCCCAGGGAGGGCGCGGATTATATGACGCTGGCCGCGCCGCAGCCGGCGCAGACGGCCGGCAAGAAGATAGAAGTGATCGAGTTTTTCATGTACCACTGCCCGGCCTGCAATGCGCTGGAACCCGAGCTGCTGGATTGGGTGAAAAAGCAGGGCGATGGTGTTGTATTCCGCCGCATCCATATTCCCCACACGGAGAGTAATGACCCGGAAGCGCATTTATTCCTGACGCTGGAAGCGATGAAGAATGAAGACGCCTTGCACGCCAAGGTTTTATACGCATGGCACGTCGAGCATCGCCGTTTGCTGAGTGATGCAGACAATCTCGATTGGGCTGTCAAAAACGGTCTCGACAAAGCCAGGTTTCTGGAATTTTACAATTCATTCTCGGTCAAAACCAAGTTGCAGAATCTGTCGCGCGTAGCGGCAAGCTACAAGGTCGATAGTACGCCCACGCTGGTCGTTGATGGCCGCTACCTGACGAATCCTGCGATGGTGGACGAGGGCAATCCCGGCACGCCGCGCCCGGCATTGAACAAGGTGACGCTGCAGGTCGTGGATGCGCTGGTGGCAAAAGCCAGGGCAGCGAAATAGGAGGGAAAGGTGGGCCCGGTCCGCCTGGCCTGGCGTGAATTGCGCCGCCTTAGACTTCCTTACACTTCCTTCAGATAGCGGTGCAGCCTGTCCAGCGCATGCACGATAGTCTGCTCGCGCACCGTATGCCGGTCTCCGGCAAACACCAGCCGCTCGGTGTGCGACACCCCGCCCACCAGCCAGCCAAAGCACACGGTGCCCACCGGCTTGCCGGGAACCGCGCCGCCGGGGCCGGCGATGCCGGTCGTGGAGATGGCGACATGCGCTTCCGAATTGGCCAGCGCGCCTTCCGCCATGGCGGCGGCAATCTCTTCGCTGACGGCGCCGTGCTGCGCGATCAGCGAAGGGGAGATGTCCAGCAGTTCGGATTTGGAGGAGTTGGAATACGACACAAAACCGCAGTCGAACCAGTCTGAAGAACCGGCAATCTCGGTAATGGCCTGGCAGATGCCGCCGCCGGTGCAGGATTCTGCCACCGTCAGCAACAGTTTTTTCGATTTCAGCGCTTCACCGACTTGCGCCGCCAGTTCTATAGCGTTGAGCATGGCATGCCTCCCTTTATCTGACTATCTGACTATCTGACTCATGGGATCACTTTACCACTTTGTGTACAGGGTTTTATGTTTTTGTGTTGCCGCTTACAAAACTAAAATCCTGCAAAGACGCCGGGTACGGCATGCTGCAAAGCAAAAAAATCGGAAAGCTGGCAGGCAAGGCATGAAGCGGATATTTCTTATATCTATTTCTTCTTAAGCGCGATAAAAAGCCCGACCACGATCAGCACCATACCCAGCATCAGCGACATCGTCAGCGGCTCGCCCAGCACCGCCACTGCCAGCCCTACGCCCACCACCGGCATCAGCGCGGTAAACATGGCCGCCTTCGGCCCCAGCAGGCGCACTGCCAGGTTAAAGAACAATACCGAGATCACGCTGACGATCACGCCCATGTACAGCGTCTGCACCGCCAGCGCCGTGGTATCCAGGCGGAACACCGACAGCCCTTCAAAGTAGAAGTAAAAAGGCAGGTACAGCAAGCCGCCCACCTGCACCACGGCCACAACGGCCAGCGGCTCGGTATTCCAGCGCCGCATCAGCACGGTATATACCGACCACATCAGCGCCGCGCTCGCAAACAGGATGTCGCCGCGCCAGGCTTCCGGGTTTGCGCCGGCCACCGGATGCAGGATGGCCCCCAGTTTGACCGTCAGCACGCCCGCCACCAGCAGCGCCAGTCCCATGAGGGGAATACGCTGGCGGCCGTCCAGCAGCAGCCTGGCGATCAGCGCGGTGAAAATAGGGGTAAAGGCGGGGTAGATCAGCGAGCTGTGCGTCGCCGGCGCCCATTGCAGGCCGCCTATCAGCACCATGTTGTACAGCGGCCCTGCCAACAGCACGAATACCGCCGCGCGCTTCCATCCGACGCCGCAGGCATTGCCCACGCCGCGGCGGATGAACATGGGCAGCATCAGCAGGCCGCTGACGGCAAAGCGCAGCATCGTCAGGTCCAGCGCCGTCATGCCGGCCTTGTAGCCGAAGCTGGCCACGACAGGCTGCGCCCCCCAGATCAGTGCCACCGCCAGGCCGTACAGGAAGCCGCTCAGGCCCAGCGGCGCCGGCGCGTGGGTCGACGGCACGGCCGGCCCCACCGCAGGCCCGGCCAACGCCGGTCCGGGCTCAGGATTTCCGTGTGCCATAGCCGCCGCCGCCCGGGGTTTCTATCACGAAGATGTCGCCCGCCTGCATTTCGGTGCTGGCAACAAAACCCAGTTCCTCGACGCTGCCGTCCTTGCGGATCACGCTGTTCCTGCCGCGCCGCCCCGGTTCGCCGCCGGCCATGCCGAAAGGCGCGTAGATACGGTTGTTGGACAGGATGGACGCCGTCATGTCTTCCAGGAAGCGTATCTTGCGGATGCCGCCATTGCCGCCGTGCCATTTGCCTGCGCCGCCGGAACCGGGGCTGATCTCATAGCTTTCCAGCCGCACCGGATAACGCCATTCCAGGATTTCCGGGTCGGTCAGCCGTGAGTTGGTCATGTGCGTCTGCACCACGTCGGTGCCGTCAAAGCCTTCGCCGGCGCCGGAGCCGCCGGAAATGGTTTCGTAATACTGGTGTTCTTCATTGCCGAAGGTGAAGTTATTCATCGTCCCCGGCGAAGACGCCAGCACGCCCAGCGCGCCGTACAGCGCATTGGTGATGCAGCTGGAGGTTTCCACATTGCCCGAGACCACGGCCGCAGGGTAGTGCGGGTTCAGCATCGAGCCCGGCGGAATGATGACGTTCAGCGGCTTCAGGCAGCCGGCGTTCAGCGGAATCTCATCGTCGATCAGCGTGCGGAACACATACAGCACCGCCGCCATGCAGATCGCGCTGGGGGCGTTGAAGTTGTTGTTCAACTGCGGCGAGGTGCCGGTGAAATCGATCTCGGCCGAGCGCTGCGCATGGTTGACCCGTATCGCCACCTTGATGACGGCGCCGTTGTCTAGCTTGTATTCGTAGCTGCTGTCCTTCAGTGCGGTGATCACGCGGCGCACCGCCTCTTCCGCATTGTCCTGCACATGCTTCATATACGCCTGCACCACTTCCAGGCCGAAGTGCTGCACCATCTTCAGCAGTTCGTCCACGCCTTTCTGGTTGGCGGCAATCTGCGCCTGGAAATCCGCCAGGTTCTGGTGGATGTTGCGGGCCGGGTATTTGCCGGAAGACAGCAACGCTGCCGCCTCTTTCTCCAGGAAGACGCCGCCGCGCACCAGCTGGAAGTTGTTGATCAGCACGCCTTCTTCTTCCACCACGGTGCTGTTGGCCGGCATCGAACCCGGCGTGATGCCGCCTATGTCCGCGTGATGGCCGCGCGAGCCCACATAGAACAGGATGCGCGTGCCTTCCTCATTGAACGCCGGCGTGATGACGGTGATGTCTGGCAGGTGCGTGCCGCCGTTGTAGGGGTCGTTCAGCATGTACACGTCACCCGGCTGCATCTTGCCGGCGTTTTCGCGGATGATGGTCTTGATGCTGTCGCCCATGGAGCCGAGGTGCACCGGGATATGCGGCGCATTGGCGATCAGGTTGCCTTCTTCATCAAACAGCGCGCAGGAAAAATCCAGCCTTTCCTTGATGTTGACCGAGAACGCCGTGTTCTGCAGCCGCAGGCCCATCTGCTCGGCAATGCTCATGAACAGGTTGTTGAAGACTTCCAGCATCACCGGGTCGGCCGTGGTGCCCATGGCCAGGCGCTGCCGGCGTGCCTCCACGCGGGTAAACACCAAGTGGTTCAGCGCGGTCACTTCGGCGATCCAGCCGGGTTCGATGATGTTGGTGGCGTTCTTTTCGGCGATGATGGCCGGGCCGCGTACGGTGTCGCCGGGGCGCATGTCTTCGCGCAGGTAGAGCGCGGTGTCGTGCCACTGGCCGCCGGAGAACAGGCGCACGGTATCGCCGGCCTGCAGCGCGCCATCGCGTGGCGGCAGCACTTCCGCCGCAGCCTGGGCCGCTTCCTGAACTTCTGCGGAGCTGCCTATGGCTTCCACCGAGATTGCTTCTATGACCAGCACCTTGTCCGGCATCAGGAAGGAATAACGTTTTTTATAGGCGGATTCAAACTGCGCGATCATCGCAGCGGCCTCATCCATTGCCACGACGATGACCGAATCGGTGCCGTCGTAGCGCAGGTGCACGCGCTGCTTTACATGCAGGCGTTCCGCCGCCACGCCTTGCGCCAGCAGGTCGGCGCCGGCCTGGGCGGACAGCTTGTCCAGCCGGGTGTGCAGTTCCGGCAGCGCGTTGGCGGTCAGCGGCAGTTCCATCGCCTGCTCGCGCATCACGGTTTGGTCTGCCAGGCCCATGCCATAGGCCGACAGTACGCCTGCAAACGGGTGCGCAAATACCTTGGTCATGCCCAGCGCATCCGCCACCAGGCAGGCATGCTGGCCGCCGGCGCCGCCGAAGGTCGTCAGCGTATATTCGGTCACGTCATGGCCGCGCTGCACCGAGATGAACTTGATGGCGTTTGCCATATTGCCGACGGCGATGTCGATGAAGCCTTCCGCCACTTCTTCCGGCGTACTGCGTTTGCCGGTGGCCTGTTCTATCTGCGCCGCCATCTCGGTGAATTTCTGTACCACCGCATCGTGGTCCAGCGACTGGTCTGCATTGGGGCCGAACACTTTGGGGAAGTAGCGCGGCTGTATCTTACCCAGCATGACATTGCAATCCGTCACCGCCAGCTGGCCGCCGCGGCGATAGCTGGCCGGGCCGGGATTGGCGCCGGCGCTGTCGGGCCCCACGCGGTAGCGGCTGCCGTCGAAATGCAGGATGGAGCCGCCGCCGGCGGCCACGGTATGAATACTCATCATCGGCGCGCGCATGCGCACGCCGGCAACCTGGGTTTCAAATTCACGCTCGAATTCGCCGGCATAGTGCGACACATCCGTAGAGGTGCCGCCCATGTCGAAACCGATGATCTTGTCAAAGCCGGCCGTCTGCGCCGTGCGCACCATGCCGACGATGCCGCCGGCCGGGCCGGACAGGATGGAATCCTTGCCCTGGAAGCGGTGCGCATCCGTCAGGCCGCCGTTGCTCTGCATGAAGAACAGGCGCACGCCGTGCATCTGTTCGGCCACCTGGTCCACGTAGCGGCGCAGGATGGGGGACAGGTAGGCATCCACCACGGTAGTGTCGCCGCGCGACACCAGCTTCATCATCGGGCTGACTTCATGCGAGATGGAAATCTGCGTAAAGCCGATGCCGGCGGCCAGCTTGCCGATGGCGGCTTCATGCTGCGTATAACGGTAGCCGTGCATCAGCACGACCGCAACGGCGCGGTAGCCTTGCGCATACAGGTCGCGCAGGTCGGCCTCCACCCTGGCCTGGTCCAGCGGCTGGATCACGTTGCCCTGCGCATCGACGCGTTCATCCACCTCGACGACTTTTTCATACAGCAATTCCGGCAGCACAATATGGCGGTCAAACAGGCGCGGGCGGTTCTGGTAGGCGATGCGCAGCGCATCGCGGAAGCCGCGGGTGATCAGCAGCGCCGTCGGATCGCCCTTGCGTTCCAGCAGCGCGTTGGTGGCAACGGTGGTGCCCATCTTCACGGCTTCCACCAGCTCCGGCGAGATCGCCTCGTCGGGGCCCAGGCCCAGCAGGCGCTTGATGCCGGCCACGGCGGCATCCTTGTACTGTTCCGGATTTTCCGACAGCAGCTTGTGCGTCAGCAACTGGCCGTCCGGACGGCGGGCAACGATGTCGGTGAACGTGCCGCCGCGGTCTATCCAGAACTGCCAGCGCTGGCCCGGTTGTTCAGATTGTTTGATTTGTGCATGCTCTTGTTTTGCCTGACTCATGACTCCCCCGTTGTGGCAATCTGCCTGTCTTTATTGGTGCAACCCGTACCCATCCGGTGCGCGCCAGCTATCGCCCTGCACGCTTAAGCCGCATTATTAATGACTTCGCATAAATTGAATATATAAATAAATTATCTGTTGTTTATTGAGATGATTTGTTTATAAAACGTTTGTATATTATATGTGTAAAGTCTATTATTCAACTCAAATCAGAAAAAGCGTGCGGGTTCTTTCATATAAACATCTCATGGTCCGCCCTGCAGAAGCCTGATGGAAAAATTTAAGGCAAAGAAAGTGCTGTAGTGTAAAAGTTGCGACTATTATGTTGACTGCAACACAGGGCTGCAATACAGGACTGTAATACGCGGTGAAGGTCTCGTCAGCAATAACAGGGCCGGCAAGAAGACCGGCAGCCTGAATGAAGTGGCAGGAGTTGGAAGATCGGTCAGGGAATAAAAAAAGAAATAATTGGGATATGCAGCAGAGGCCCTGTTGCTCGGTATTACTCGATGTTACTACTAATAAAAGAGGAGAGGTTTTATCATGATCATCAAGTCGTTCAGAAAAATTGCGATGCTCGGCGCGGCACTGGCCTTCAGCATGTCTGCTTATGCGCAGCAGGAAATCAAGATTGGCGCCGTGTATCCGCTGTCGGGCGCTGCGGCGTCTTCCGGCGCGGAGATGAAGAATGCGCTGGAACTGGCGGCAGACATCATCAACAATGGCGCCAAGGGCATTCCCAACCTACCGTTTTCCGCAGGCGGCGGCTTGCCTGGCCTGAAGGGCGCGAAGATCAAGCTGGTCTTTGCCGATCACCAGGGCAATCCGCAGATAGGCGCCTCTGAAACAGAACGCCTGATCACGCAGGAGAAAGTGGTGGCCGTCATCGGCGCCTACGCCAGCAATGTGACAGCCACGTCCAGCCAGGTGGCGGAACGCTACAAGATCCCTTACCTGAACCCGGAAAGCTCGTCCTCTACGCTGACGCAGCGCGGCTTCAAATGGTTCTTCCGCACGACCGCGCATGACGACCTGTTCGTGCACAACTTCTTCAAGTTCTTCAAGGACCTGGAAGCCAAGAAGGGCATCAAGGTCAAGCAGTTGGCCACCTTCAACGAAAACACGCTGTGGGGCAATGAAACTACCAAGCTGGAAGTCAAGCTGGCGGCAGACGAAGGCTACAACATCGTCAAGAGCATTACCTATCCCGCCAAGAGCACGCAGCTGACATCGGAAATCCAATCGCTCAAAGCCAGCAACCCGCAGGTGGTGATGGAGTCTTCCTATTTGGGCGACGCCATCATGGCGATGAAGACCTATAAGGAACTGGGTTTCTCCCCCGACATGATCCTGGCCAACAATGCTGGCTTTACCGATACCGAATTCCGCCGCACGCTGGGCAAGGATTCCGACTATGTCATCACCCGCGAAGTATGGTCGCCCGACCTGGCCAAGAACAACCCATTGATCAAGCAGGTCAACGACCTGTACAACAGCAAGTACAAGGCAGACTTCACCGGCAATTCTTCCCGCACCTTCACCGGCCTGATGACGCTGGCCGATGCGATCAACCGCGCCGGCTCCACCGATGCCGAAGCGATCCGTAAGGCGCTGTCGGAAACCAATATCCCCGGCAACAAGATCATCATGCCGTGGAAGGGCATCAAGTTTGACGAGCAGGGCCAGAACACTTACGGCTCCGGCATCCTGGTGCAGATCATCGACGGCAAGTACAACACCGTATGGCCGTTCGACATGGCAACCAAGGATGTGGTCTGGCCTATGCCGAAGTGGGATGCGCGTAAATAGTCAGCAAGGTAGGGTGCAGTAGGGGTAAGGTGCAATAGCGCAACGCGCGGATTGCACCGCTTTCCCTGGCACGCGGCCATACCAATAATAAAAGTCCGTTTGAAATAAACAAAACGCGGGAGAGTGGCGCCCGGCCTGGGCGCCCTTGTACCTGGTAGTGCAATACGCTGGCGCTATTGCACCCACGCAATAGATCCGCTGGAAGTTCCGGTTTGGAGAGACATGATGTCCTTGGAAATACTGCTGCAAACCCTGATGTCGGGGGTGCTGATAGGCCTGATCTACGCGCTGGTCGCGATTGGCCTGACGATGATATTCGGCGTCATGGATATCGTGAATTTTTCGCATGGCGAATTCCTGATGTTCGGCATGTACTCCAGTTTCTGGATGTACTCGCTGTATGCGTGGGACCCAATGTTCACGTTGCCGCTGACGGCGCTGTTCCTGTTTGCGCTGGGCGTCATGCTGTACAAGGTGGTGATACGCAAGATCACCAATGCCTCCATGCTGTCGCAGATATTCACGACCTTCGGACTGATGATCCTGTTCCGCGGCATCGCGCAGTTTTTATGGAAACCCGATTTCCGCACGGTGGATCACAGCATCGTCAGCGGCCATGTCTCCATCGCCGGCATACAGATAGGTTCGCCGCAGGTGACAGCCGGCGTCGGCGCTATCCTGGTCACTGCCGGCATCTGGCTATTCCTGACCAAGACCCGTGCCGGCGCAGCACTGGAAGCCACGGCTGCCGACAAGGAAGCGGCGCAGCTGATGGGCATCGATTCGCAAAAGATGTTTGCGCTGGCCTGGGGCATAGGCGCGGCCTGCGCCGGCGTGGCCGGGGCGCTGCTGTCCACCTTTTTTCCCATCTTCCCGGAAGTGGGCGCCAATTTCATCCTGATCGCCTTTGTGGTGGTGAACCTGGGCGGCTTCGGCAGCGTCGTCGGCGCGCTGCTGGCCGGCGTGCTGGTGGGTGTAGTAGAGGTGATGGGCGGCCTGCTGATAGGGCCGCAATACAAGATGGCGCTGGTGCTGGGCCTGTTCCTGGCGGTGCTGATGTTCCGCCCGCAAGGTTTACTGGGTAAGGCTTAAGGAAACGCCATGAGCACAATTAATACTGTAGAAAATACGCCACCGAAGGCGGAGAGCGCGATACCTGTTGCGATACCTGCCGCGACACAGGCCACCGCCGCGCCGAAAAACTTCCAGCGCAAATACATGCTGTGGGTGGTGCTGCTGATCGTCGCGCTGCTGGTGCCGTTCTTCGTGACCGACCCTTCGCACCAGAACCTGGCCATCCTGATCCTGATGGCGGCGCAGCTGGGCGTATCGTGGAACATCATCGGCGGCTATGCGGGGCAGATATCGCTCGGCCATGCAGCCTTTTACGGACTGGGCGCGTACACCTCGACAATGCTGATCACGCTGGCCGGCCTGAATGCCTGGCTGGCCCTGCTGGCCGGCGGCATACTGGCCGCCATCATCAGCGTGGCGATAGGCTGGTCCTGCTTCCGCCTCAAGGGCCACTATTTTGCGATGGCCACGATTGCGGTGGCGGAGATCATCCAGATCATCTTCACCAACTGGGAATACGCTGGCGCCGCGGTCGGCCTGACGATACCGATGGACAAGCAAGGCTGGGGCGTGCTGATCTTCGCCGGCAAGGAGCCGTATTACTACCTGGCGCTGGGCCTGCTGCTGCTGACGCTGCTGGCCAACCTGCTGATAGAACGCAGCTACCTGGGTTATTACTTCCGCGCCATCAAGGATGAGCCGGACGCCGCCCGCAGCCTGGGCATCAGCCTCAGCAAATACAAGCAGATCGCGTTTGCCGTCAGCAGCTTCTTCACCGCGCTGGGCGGCAGCCTGTATGCGCAGAAAGAACTGTATATCGACCCGGCCTCGGTGCTCAACACCGGCCTGTCCATCAAGATGGCGCTGGTGTCCATCCTGGGCGGCGTCGGCACTTTGTTCGGCCCCATCGTCGGCGCCGGCGTGCTGACGCTGATCGAGGAAGGCACACGCATGTTCTTCGGCGGCTCCGGCCGCGGCACCGACCTGATTATCTATGCAGCACTGATCGTCATCATCGCCGTGTACTACCCCAGCGGTGTACTGGGCTGGTTCCGGCAGTTCTTTGCCCGGCGCAAAGTTAATCAGGCTAACCAGGCCAAAGGAGAACAGGCATGAGTCTGCTCCGCGTAGAAAATGTGACCAAGCGCTTTGGCGGCATCACGGCCAACCAGGATGTTTCCTTCAGCCTGGGGGCAGGGCAGATCGTCGGCCTGATCGGGCCCAACGGCGCCGGCAAGACCACGATGTTCAACTGCATTGCCGGCTACGCGCCGCCGACCTCGGGCGACATCTGGCTCAATGACAAGAAAATTTCCGGCTATTCGCCGGAGCAGTGCGCGCGGGCCGGCATAGGCCGCACCTTCCAGGTGGCGCGTACCTTCACCAGCATGACGGCGCTGGAAAACGTGATGGTAGGCGCTTTCCTGATCAACCGCCATGTGCCCACCGCCCGCCAGAGCGCGGCCGAGTTGCTGGATTTTGTCAACCTGGGCCAGTTCAAGGACAAGCCCGCCGGCAGCATGACCATCAGCGAACAGCGCCGCCTGGCCGTGGCGCGTGCGCTGGCCGTCAAGCCCAAGTTGCTGCTGATGGATGAGGTCATGGCCGGGCTGAACCCGACCGAAGTCAAGGAGACCGTGGAAGTGGTGCTGAAGATACGTGGCCAAGGCATTTCCTGCCTGATCGTCGAGCATGTGCTGGAAGGCATCATGCCGATTGCCGACGCCATCGTGGTGCTGGATTACGGCAAGAAGATTGCAGACGGCAAACCGGCCGACGTGTCCAACGATCCCAAGGTGATCGCCGCTTATCTGGGAGATGAATGATGCTGCAGGTACGAAATTTAAAAGTCAGCTATGACGGCGTGCTGGCCTTGTCCAAGGTCGACATCGATGTGCCGAAAGGCAAGATCGTCGCGCTGGTCGGCGGCAACGGCAACGGCAAATCCACGACGCTGCGCGCAGTGGCCGGCCTGAACGCGGCGGACGAAGGCCAGATCACATTCTACGGCCAGCGCATAGAGAAAGTGCACGCCAGCAAGCGCGTGGGCCTGGGCCTGTCGCTGGTGCCCGAAGGCCGCCGCATTTTCGCCCGCCTGACGGTGGAGCGCAACCTGCAACTGGGCGCCTACACGCGCAAGGACAAGCAGGAAGTGGAGGAATCCATCGACACCATGTATGCGCTGTTCCCCATCCTGAAGGAAAGGCGGCACCAGGAAGCCGGCACGATGAGCGGCGGCGAACAGCAGATGCTGGCGATAGGCCGCGGCCTGATGGCCAAGCCCAAGCTGCTGTTGCTGGACGAGCCTTCATGGGGCATCGCCCCCAAGTTTGTCACCAAGGTGCTGGATACGATACAGCTGGTGAACCAGCAGGGCGTGTCCGTGCTGCTGGTGGAGCAGAACCTGCACAAGGCGCTGGCGATAGCCGACCACGGCTATGTGATACAGACCGGCCGCATCGTCATGGAGGGCAGCGGGCAGGAGCTGCTGGGCAATGAAGATGTACGCAAGGCCTACCTGGGAGTATAAGCATGCAGATGGAAAAACTATCCCCGACGGAGCTGCGCGCGTTGTACCGCAGCGCCGCCTACACCGGCCCCACGGCCGGCGTGGCGCGTGGTTTTGTGCAGGCCAACATGATGATCGTGCCGCGCGAATACGCATTTGATTTTTTGCTGTTCTGCCAGCGCAATCCCAAGCCTTGCCCGCTGGTGGAAGTGCTGGAGCCGGGACGCTTCGAACCGCTGTGCGCACCGGGCGCCGACCTGCGCACCGACATCCCCGGCTACCGTATCCATGAAAACGGCCGCTTCGTAGAAGAAGTCACCGATATCAACAGCCTGTGGCGCGACGACCTGGTGAGCTTCCTGCTTGGCTGCAGCTTTTCGTTTGAAAGCGCACTGATGGAAGCCGGCATCCCGTTGCGCCACGTGCAGCAGCAGAGTAACGTCGCCATGTACAAGACCTCTATCCCTTGCGCGCCGGCCGGCCGCTTCCAGGGCAATATGGTTGTCAGCATGCGCCCGATCAAAAGCCGCGACATTGCCGCCGCCGTGGAAATCTCCGGCCGCTTCCCGCAGGTGCACGGCGCGCCGGTGCACATAGGCCACCCCGGACAAATCGGCATAGGCGACCTCGCAAAGCCGGATTTTGGCGATGCAGTGGACATCATGGAAGACGAGTTGCCGGTATTTTGGGCCTGCGGCGTCACGCCGCAATACATTGCGGAGCTGAGCCGCATCCCGTTCTGCATCACGCATGCGCCGGGAAAGATGTTTGTGACGGATATGAAGATGTGAGGATATGCATTGTAGGGTGCAATGGGCCTTACCTATTGCACCGCTTTGCCCGAAAATAAAGCTGGAAGTAAAGTGTGAAGCAGTACGTAAAATTTTTTTTATGAAACAAGCCGGGGGCTAAAGGAGAATGGTGCAATAGGTGAAACCCATTGCACCCTGCGGTATGTACAAGTGCCGTTGCCTGGGCCGGCGTCTTAACTGAACTGGAAGTTCTCCAGGTCTATCCATACCAGTAGCCTGTCGGTATCCGGCTGCAGATCGGCTTTCCTGGAATACGCGCGGCGTTTGCTCGGGAAGATAATACCGCCGGCTTCGACCATGTCATGCACGTACTGTGCGGCCAGGAAGCTGCCGGAGACGTCCACCTGGTAGTCATGGCGGCGCAGTAAAAAATCAGGGCCGAAATAAAATTCCTGCACCGGCGAGTGGCCGGCAAAACTGGCAGGGAATGTAGCGCGCAGCACACGCCACTGTTCCTGCCCTTCCGTCCAGGGGGCGATTTCTTCCACCTCCACGCCCGGCATTGCCAGCAAGAACGGGCTGGCGAGATAAGACCACAGCGCATAGCCGCTGAAATACGCCCGGTGCAAGGGGTCCCAGGGAGTATCTACTGCATGCCCTTCAAAAGCCGCGCGCGGATCGGCGCGTTCCGCAATGGTTTCGCCCTTGCCGTTCTCGATGACAATGCGTTCCGGAACAAAGGTCATCACAAAATCCGGCGCGCCGTAAGGCGACACTGTGGTCCTCTGGCGTCTTGTATCGGCAGTGATGCGGCGCGGTGAAGTATCTACGTGTATTCCTTTGCTTGGCCAAAGTTCGCCACCCGATACTATGGTCGCGCTGATTTTGTCGAAGGAATTCCATTTATCCAGGCCACCGTGTGCCTCCAGCGCCTGTTGCAGTAGTTTGTTCATGCTTGTGCTCCTAAGCTGCTTTACACGATTTCAGGCGGAAAAAGGTAGGCCGGTTCTTTGGACGACAGGCTTTGCCTGATCGCCCGCGTGCTCGCGTCCGCCAACACTTCGTCGGTGCCCGCTTCAAGACCATCCAGTGTTTGCGCGGCAACCTCCTGGGGGCTCACCTTCTGCATATCGAAGCCCTTGGTCATATCAGTATCCATGAAACCCATATGCAATGCCAGCACGTGCACGCCTTTTTCGCGCAGCTCGATGCGCAAGGCATTCGTGAAACTCCAGGCGGCGGATTTCGTCAAAGAATACGCCGCCAGCATGGGCCGGGAGAACCAGCTCGCATCCGACAGCACATTGACGATGGCACCCTGGCCCTGGGCTTTCGATAAGGCAGGGAAAAAAGCTTGGCTCATGGAAATGAGACCATAGAAATTGGTCTCGGCAATGCTCCGTGTTACTGCGATCAGCTCCGCGTCCAGCGTGCTGCCGGTGATCGCCGCAATGCCGGCGTTGTTGACCAGGATGGTCGTGTCCGCGCATGCCGCCGCCGCTGCAGCGACCGATGCCGGATCGGTAACATCCAGTTTCACCTCGACAATGCCAGGTATGGCAGCACCCGAAGGAGTGCGGACGCCGGCGTATACCTTGCGCGCACCCCTGCGCAAAAGTTCCTCCGCTATTGCCAGTCCAAGGCCGCGGTTTGCGCCTGTTACAAACGCGATACTGTCTTTGATTTTCATGCTGCTTAAGCTTTCTATAATTAATACTGCACCGGCATGCCGGTGCAGTAACCTGAATTAATAATTTCAACCGCAATTTATAAATAATAATACTGGTTGCAATGATTGAAGTCAAGCGAGCTTGGGGAAGTGTAAAGTTGGAAACACCATTGTGGCCGGCTGAGGAGGGCCGCAAGCGGAGGCGTAACGCGGGAAGAGAGGGAGTGTTCGAGATAATCGCAGGGTGCGATGGCGTCATCTATCGCAGCGGTTTAGGCATGGGCTAATATTGAACCGCAGAAACCAAGAGGCGAACGCAAATGTCAAAAGTGATGCCTCAGCCGGTAATGCCTGTTCAGCCGCCCAGCACGCCCGCATATTTGGACGCACCCATCATCACAGCGGCAACCACCAGCAGTGCTGATGCCAAGCGGTAGGCAACAAGAATCCGCTCGCCCGCTTTCTCCGTGCTGCCGGTTTCTCTGTGCAATTTCCACACCGCCGGCCCGGCGATGGCAAGCTGCATGGCAAACGCCAGCACCGCGCAAGCAGCGCCTGCCGCCAATGCCTTCTCCGTCGCCTGGAATACGCCTGCATGCACCTTGCACCACAGGTAGCCGCCCGCAAGCACGGCGGCCGTAGCTGCTGCCATCTGCCGTAAAAACAGGGATTTTCCCGGCATGCTACCGCTGGCAGACAGGCCCATCGTCGATCCGGCCCAAAAAATCGCCGCCAGCACATGAAGGGACGTGGCAATGAGGATTACATATTGCATAATGGCCTCCTTGAACGTTTAAATTAACTATACATAGTGTATATTTAAATTGGAGTGCATGCAATGCCCAAGCGTAGCTACGTGAGTCCTGTGCGAACCGATGCGGTAGCGGAGAAGCGAGAACGCATCATCGACGCCGCTGCGCAGTTTTTTCGCGAGGAACACAGCATCCAGGCTTTTTCACTGGACGCCGTCGCCAAGGCCGCCGGCGTGACGCGGCTGACGGTGTACAACCAGTTCGGTTCGCGCAACGGCCTGCTGGAGGCGGTATTTGACGAGATTGCGCAGAAGGGCGGCATCTTCCGCCACAATGACGCCCGCGCAATGGCCGACCCACATCAGGCCTTGCATAGTGCAATCGAGATATTCTGTGATTTCTGGAGCAGCGACCCCGCAATAGGCCGGCTGCACGATGCCATGGCAATGGACCCCGACATTGCGCACGGCCTGACGGAGAGGATGGAGCGCGGCAGGCAGACTATTGCCGCCATCGTCGCGCGCATCGCCGGTGACGGTGCAGCACCCGCCGCCCAGCGGGATGCGGCGGACCTGATCTTTGCGCTGACCGGTTTTGCGAGTTATCGGGTGTTGGCGCAAGCCAGGTCGGGCGAGGATGTGTGCGGCTTGCTGAAGATGGCTTGTGATGATGTGGTGCGGCGGATGCTTGCTTGAATTTGATAGGCAAGGAGTGATTTGATTATCTATTGCGCTGCTGATCGCAGCGGTCAAATGCGTTGCAAGTGAGGCTGTAAGATAAGGGAAAGTAGTGTAAGAGTTATGAGCCTCTTATGTGAGACCTAAAAATGTTCGTGCGTCTGCCCCTATGCTTTTTAGGTTAATACCAAGTCCTTGACCGTAGAGGTTTTTTAGCGCGCGTCGTTCCGCTATGTCAAGTTCCTTGACGACATTATCAATATTCGAGCAAACCGCGTAAGCAGCTAAATAGCCATTACGCTTTGCTGAGACGGATTGCCCTAAAGTTCTCAAGGTAATTTTGCGGCTTAATAATTCTTTTATAGAACCGAAGCTACCTATTTCCTGAGTCAAGCGGTTTAATTGTGTTTCTGATACTCGCAAATCATATCCCTTGGCAGTAACCGAAAGCTCAAGTCCGAGAAATTCGGCGGGTTGTTTTGGATCGTATATCACGGATTTTGAACCTAGCGCTATTGGAGGAACACTTAGTCCGATTTTCCCGAATTCTTCCGAGCAGAAGGATGCCATCTGATGACACTCATCTTCGCTTTCACAAAGAAAAATTAGATCATCCGCATAGCGAACAGCGGTAGCGCCGCTAGAGTGCACTTTTTGATCGAAAGAAATAAGTAGAAGATTTGAGAAAAACGGGGAAAGTGGCATTCCTTGCCTTACTCCTTGGCCCGTTACTATTCCTAGTTTTGCGATGTTGCTTTTTGTCGATCTATTTGTAGTTTCTACTTCCGCATTTAGTGCATTAAATAAAATTGGATGTATTGATCTTTCGCGAATTGTTTTCACAATTGCAGATTGCAGGGTATCCCGTTTAATGGAGTCGAAGAATGAGGCGATATCTGTTTTGTATATCCATGGTTTCTTTACTCGAAGATTGCAGGCGGTTTCCGCTGCCAATCTAACGCCGCGACCTTTTATGAACCCAAAACTAATATTGTTTGCTAAGCGGGTATGGTATTTTTCCGATAGATATTCAACGAGGGCTCGCTGTACGATCCTGTCCCGTACAGTCGGAACACTAATCAGCCGCAATTTGCCATTCGCCTTTGGAATGAGATAAGGGCGAAGAGGCGAAAACTTAAAAGTTCCGGAGCGCACGTCGTGTGATAAACGAGCTAAATGACCTTTGGGATTTGATTGAAAATCGTTGATACTGAAATCGTCGACTCCTACCGTATTACGAGATATAGGTTTGGTTTTTGAATAAAGACGAGTCCATGCAGCCGTGAGGGATGTCTGGGACAATGCGTGATGATAGGCATTAGATTTCATTTTAGGTGAGACGCTGGTGTTGTACCTCCCGGACCAGCGGATAAAGACCACCGTCGGCAGCGTCGCTGAGAGCCTCTTGCGAGTCGTCCCTGCCGCTTACACCGCCGCTAACGCTCACGCGATTGCTCGCCTTTGCGCCATTCTGCCGCATGGTAACGTGCAGCGCAACCTGCAGAGATGCCTGCAGAGCAACTTCCACCCGACCATCGACCACCGAAGTTTGAATGATTCTCATTTCAGCCTTTTCCATTCGCCCGTTGAAGTTAATCGCAACAATGAGCGCAACAATTACGACGAAATTTTGTCGCATTGAAGCAAACGAGGCGAAATGCGGAAATTTCTCGCGCTTCGACGTTTGCAGCGCACCCGCGTCCCTGCTTTGAGACTGCACCACACGTTTGCTATTCGCCTTCCCAACAACTCCGGGAGTAGAAAGCGAAGTACCAAGTGTAGCCCCGTCGGCAGCGTCGCTGAGAGCCTCTTGCGAGTCGTCCCTGCCGCTTACACCGCCGCTAACGCTCACGCGATTGCTCGCCTTTGCGCCATTAGGCCGCATGGTAACGTGCAGCGCAACCTGCAGAGATGCCTGAGGGTGCAACCACTTCATCGATTTTACCTCAATTCAGTATGGATATAGCGCCGCAAAATTGCTTAATTTCTCAGCGAGAATACTGGCGCCATTTTGGCTTTCAAGTCCAGGTACAGTAGCCTAAAGTCTGTTAACTCTCCGGAACCAATACATCAATTTCTATCAGTGGTCGCGCGCTTGTCTGCTTATAAGGAATCTGACGCACGATGTGATCCTCCTTTGATATCAGGTTTCTTAGTATTAAACTCATTGGTGTCCTTACTCAAGTTTTTGTCTTTCGATGCGAGTGAATGTTTGGGGTCAATGCTCCAGCCCAGGCGCATATCGCGCTCTTGTCGGCCTGCTTGTAGGAGGAGAACTGAACTCCTCATCATCGCCATCATCCCCGTTCTCCATCCGCATCAGCTGTGCATGCAGTTCCGCCGTACTCAGCCTTGCCTGTATCTTTGTTATTTTTTGGTGGCCGGGCGCGTCGGCAGCAACGCTGTCGACAGCTAACACGTCAGTGTTAGCGGGGTGTTGACCTTTGTCTTGCTCCTGCTCTTGTTCCTGTTCCTGTTCTTGGCTTCGATGCCCCCTCGAACGGGCTTCCGGCGGGCTTCCTGTCTCCCTGCTGCCCCTTCTGCTGCGGATCAGGCAGAATGCATCGACGTATTTTTCGTAAAAAGCCCCCAGGAAGGGATTGTCAGGGAGCCTGTCATATTCGGACTGTATGCCGGCGCATCTTTTGTCCTTGGGGTTGAGCTGTGCCTCTACCTGGAAGCGCGCCATGTTGGGCACCCACACCATCTGGCTGTCTTCGTCGTACTGGCAAAAGCCGGCCTGTATGCAGCAGTGCAGCGCCTGGTGCACGCTGGCCGCGTCCAGCCCGGTCTCATGCACGATGATGGCTTTGGGCAGGTAGTACAGGCCCAGCATGTTGGACAGCGGCGCGGTCATCAGGTACAGGGCCAGCAGCTGGGAGTGGTCGCCGCGTTTACGCAGTTCGCGGCCGGTGCCGCCTATCCACAAAGACGGAGTCACTTTGGCGTAGGGCCTCATGCGCGGGCTCCTTTGCCGGTGTACAGGCTTGAAAGGCGCTTGGGGTATCTGTTCATGATTCTTCCTTTGTAGTGGGATGTTGTGATTTCATATTTACCGCATGGATTGCCGGTGCATTGATTTTATTCGAGAATGAATATATTATTCAACATGAAATTGCGAAAGTGAAAAATTAAAATTCATTTGAGAATATTTCGACAAAATCAGGCTGAAAAGCGGGTTTTACTTTTGAGGCCATGCCGGACTTGAATAGACGGAATCAAGCGGAGGAGGGTACAGCAGAAGATTTATCGATAAATAGTCTCATTAATTCGGTACTTTTATAGAGAAATAGATCTAAATATATTAGCGTTTCAATCAAAAAATGCGTGTTTAAATCGCCTGCTGCAAGGTAATATGATGTTAAATGTTCGCAAGCCCGGCCGCTATCCGTGGCCGGCCGTCACCTCAACGACATCATCAGGAGACCCCGTATGTCGGCAACAAAAACCAAGAGCAAGGCCAGTCTGAGCCAGGCCACATCTTCTGCCTCCGCTGGCGCGGGAAGCGGATCGGTACCGCGGGTGCCCATCGTTTCCTCCGCACATCTGGCGCAGGGGCGCAGCGCGGAACTGAGCGAATTTGAATTCGGCATGATCATCGCCGGCAATGCCTTCAACCGCTGGGCGGTGCGTTGCATGGCCGCTGCCGGCATGAAGGACATGACGATTACCGACGTGCTGGTGCTGCACCACATCAACCACCGCGCGCGTGAAAAGAAGCTGGCCGACATTGCCTTCATCCTCAATATTGAAGACACGCATATTGTCAATTACTCGCTGAAGAAGCTGCAGGCGCTGGAGTTGGTGCAAACCGAAAAGCGCGGCAAGGAAGTGCTGTATTCGACCAATGAGGCAGGGCAGGCGGTATGCAAGCGCTATTACGATATCCGCGAGCAGGTGCTGGTGTCCGGCCTTACCGGCGACGGCACCGAGAGTTTTGAACTGAGCGAGCTGGCGCGCTTCCTGCGCGTGCTGTCCGGCCTGTATGAGCAGGCGGCGCGGGCAGCGACCTCCTTGTAAGCATCCGCCGCTTTTGCAATAAAAGCCCGTCTATGTTTATCAGGCGGGCTTTTATTTTTTGTAGGGTGCAATAGCAAAGCGTATTGCACCGCTTGCCGTTAAAAAAGAAATGCCTCTATTTTTAATGCATCTATCAACATTACCAGGCAAGGCTGGGCAATGCGGGCCGCCCGGTGCAATACACTTTGCTATTGCACCCTACGGTTTTGCTGGCAGCTTATATCACCCGCCACAGCGCAAACAGCAGCAGTGTATAAAAGGCAGCCACGATATCGTCCCACATTACGCCGAAACCGCCCTTGATGTGCTGGTCGAACCAGCGTATCGGCGGCGGCTTGACCATGTCGAAAAAGCGGAACCAGACAAAGGCCCAGCACTGCGTGGAAAAATCGGCCGGCATGATGAAGATCAGCACCAGCCAGAAGGCGATGATCTCGTCCCACACCATGCTGCCGTGGTCGGAGATGCCCATATTGCGGCCGGTGACCTGGCAGGCCCAGCAGCCGATGAAATAGCCCACGATGATGATGATGGACCAGTTGAAGGCGGTGAACAGTTGCGGCCAGCGCGAGGTCAGCACATCGAAGGCCAGCCACGCGAACAGCGTGCCGGAGGTGCCGGGCATGATGGGCGACAGGCCGCTGCCGAAACCCTGGGCCAGGAAGTGGGCCGGGTGTCCCAGCATGAAGCGCGCGGTGGGCCGGATGATCTTCGCCGTCTGGCCTTGTTCGAGAGTGGTCATGGGTTCAGGCTGTGGTGAAGTGGTCGAAGGAGTGGATGTGCATGTCCACAGGCTGGCCCGCGGCATCCAGCAGGCGCAGCCCGGCCGCCTGTTCTATGCTGCCGATGCGGGTAACGGGCGTGCCGCTGGCGGCACCCGCAGCGATGACGGCGGCGCGGTTTTCTGCGGGGGCGGTGAAGCAGAGCTCATAGTCGTCGCCGCCGGACAGCGTATAGCGCCTGCGGATATCCGGCGCCTGCGTGCTGAGGATGGGGCCGGCCGGCAGTGCATCCAGCTGCAGGCTGGCGCCCACGCCGGAGCGTTCCAGGATATGCCCGAGGTCGCCGGCCAGGCCGTCTGAAATATCCAGTGTCGCATGCGCAATGCCGCGCAGGGCCAGGCCCAGCTCTATACGCGGGCTGGGCTGGTGCATGCGCTGCGCCGCCTGCACATGTTCTCTGGCCTCCATGCGTATCACATCCGGATGTTCCTTCCAGTAACCGGCCAGCGCCAGCCGCGCATCGCCCAGCGTGCCGGAGACCCAGATATCGTCACCCACGCGGGCAGCATCGCGCCGCAACGCCAGGCCGGGCGGGATCTCGCCGAAGATGGTGATGCAGATATTCAACGGCCCCTTGGTGGTGTCGCCGCCTATCAGCGCGCACTGGTAGCGGTCTGCCAGCGCCAGCAGCCCGGCGGAAAACGGCGCCAGCCATTCTGCCTTGGCTTCCGGCAAAGACAGCGCCAAAGTAAAGGCCAGCGGTTTGGCGCCCATGGCGGCCAGGTCGGACAGGTTCACCGCCAGGCATTTATGGCCGAGCATGAAGGGATCGGCGTCGGCAAAAAAATGGCGGCCGGACACCAGCATGTCACTGGAAACGGCCAGCTGCATGCCGGGGGAGGGATTGAGCAAGGCGCAATCGTCGCCTATGCCCAGCGCGATGCGTGGATCAGCCAGCGCAGCAGCCGCCGTTGCCGCGGGGCGGGCGAAATAGTGTTTGATGAGATCGAATTCGGACAGCATGCCGGTATTGTACAGAAGCTTGCCGGGCTGGGGCTGTTTGGCGAGGGATTGCCTGGGACCCTAGCCCGGATGCAGCGTAGCGTAATCCGGGAGCATACCGGCGGCCTGTGGGCCATTTCCCGGATTGCGCTGCGCTACATCCAGGCTACAGAGTTTCGGATTTTTAAGATTGGTTTACCTTATTTCCTCTCCCGCACGCGGGAGAGGGGATATTTCTAGCCTGCCAGTTCGGCCAGCAGGGCCTGGCGCAATGCCGCGTCCTGCGGGGCAATCGCAAAGCCGGACAGCACGTCCTGCTCATTGTAGAAGCGGCAGATGGTGCTGGTCTCGCGCTGTTCCACTTCCCATCGGCCGGTGGGTGTGTGATGCGGCGCGGGGCTGACCAGGGCCAGCGGGTAGCTCGGGGTTTTGACGATGACAGGGCTGGGTTTCAGGTCGATGTCGGTCGGGATGCCGGTCAGCGTTTTGGCGATGGCGCGGGCGGCGCTCATCAGCGGGGCGATGTACGGCAGGATGCGGCTGCTGCCGTCTTCGGAAAACGTGTATTGCGCGCAGTCTCCCAGGGCATACACATCCGGCGCGCTGGTCTTGCCGGTGGTGTCTATCAGGATGCCGCGGTCAGTGACGAGTTTGGCCGCCTCCGCCACGCGCAGGTCTGGTCGCAGGCCGACTGCTGATAAAACCACATTGCTGTCCACGGTGTCGCCATTGGCCAGCGTAATGCTCAGCGCATCGCCGTTCTTGTCTATGCTGGCGGCAGTGGTGCCTAGCTTCAGCTGGATGTTGCGGCCCGTCAGCGCAGTATGCAAGCCCAGCGATAATGCGGCGGGAGCCAAGGCGGCCAGCGGCATGGGGTTGGGGTCGATCAGCGTGACCAGGTGGCCGGCGCCTGCGAGGTCGTCGGCGAACTCGCAGCCTATCAGGCCGGCGCCGAGGATCGCGACTTTGGCCGGATGCGGCAGTTGGGCGATCTGGTCACGGAACACGGTGTAATCGGCGATATCGTTGACGGACAGGACTTGATCGGCCGCGTTGCCTGCAATGTTCAGTCGTATCGGCTTGGCCCCGGTGGCGATGACCAGTTTATCGTATTCAAAATTACCGGCGCTGGTGGCGACGGTTTTGGCAGCGGTGTCGATGTTGTTGACGGTAGTTTTGGTGAGTATCGTGGCGCCGGTCTGTTCCGCCATCTTCTCCACGCTTTGCGTGACCAGCTGCGCGGCCTGCTTGTTCTGCGCGAATGCGTTGGACAGCATGGGCTTGGAATAGAAGCCGCCGTTGTCGGCGGTGATGATCAGCAGCGGCGTGGTTTTATCCAGCTTACGGAATTCCCGGGCTACTGTGTAGCCGGCCAGGCCTGTGCCTATGATGAGGATGGGGGTCATGATGATTATCTTATTTATGCTGCGCTTTATAATTCAAGCACACATCGTTGATACAGATCGGGGGTGGCCCGACAGCCGCTCATTTTTTCTTGCTTAGTCACCTGGGCGACCGCAGACTTGCCCTGCGGGTGATGGGGCAAAGTCCCATCACATTTTGCGCATCATAAAATGCCACATTCCAAGCGGGGTAAGTCAACGGCAGAGGCAACCAGGCCTGCTTTATTCAGTCCTTGCACACTGAGAAATGTAGCCTGGATGGAGCGCAGCGCAATCCGGGAGTGTTCCGCAGGCCGCAGTATACCAGCCGTAAGCCCCAAACTGCCCGCGCCGCCTTCCTTGCTTTAAATCTCAACCATCTCAAAATCCGCCTTGGCGACGCCGCAATCCGGGCATTCCCAGTCTTCCGGGATATCAACCCAGCGGGTGCCTGGGGCCAGGCCTTCTTCTGGCAGGCCGGCTGATTCGTCGTAGATGAAGCCGCATACGATGCATTGGTAAGTTTTCATGATGTTCTCTGGTTTCAATGTAAATGGATGGAGTAAGAATTACGCGGCTTTGGCGGCGTTCAGTACGGACTGGTAGTGGTTGGCATGGCGCTCTTCCACCTTGGCCAGTGCGGCGAAGCGTTTGGCGGCGATTTCCAGCGTGCGTTTGAACTGTTCTGCGTGGACGCGGGATTCTTCTATCTGTTCGTCGTATTCGGCGACCGCGGCGTCATTGCCTTCCTGGATAGCGAGGTGGCGGAATTTTGGATACATTTCTGTGTATTCATAAGTTTCGCCTTCAATCGCTATTTCCAGCGCCTTGACCGGGGTCAGCTGGTTTTTCGGGTACAGCAGGTCCAGGTGGCCGAAGGCATGCATCACTTCCTGGTCGGCGGTGGCTTCAAAGGCTTTTGCCACTTCCTCTGCGCCGGCTTCGCGGGCAATCTTGGCGAAGTAGCGGTATTTGATATGGGCCATGGATTCGCCGGCGAAGGCGGCTTCCAGGTTTTCGATGGTGACGGATTTCACTGCGTTGGCTTGGGTGCTCATGGCTTTTCCTATCAGGGTGGGTGTTCGTGTTTAAATTTGCTATCAATGTGAAGCAGATGATAGGGTAAAGACTATCATCTGAATAATTGATTGTTTATACTGAAGTGATAGTAAATCCCTATATGCCAGTTCCCGATACTCCTAAAAATTGCATTTGTTTATGTTTAAAAGTCATAGCAGTCGTACAAATACGTATGAAGTTAGAGGACTCCCTCTGTTAAAATCGTAAGCTTTCAGTAAGCCAAAAAGAAGGAAGGTTCCTCAGCATGGATTCGTCATCAGCAGATCAAAAAGAACAAATGCGTCAGCAGTTACGTCAGGCAGCCTTGGAATACCATGAGTGTCCGACACCCGGCAAAATCAGCGTCACGCCGACCAAACAACTGACGAACCAACGTGATCTTGCCCTGGCGTATTCCCCTGGTGTGGCGGCTCCTTGCGAAGAGATCGTTGCCGATCCTGCCGCGGCCTTCAAATACACGGCGCGCGGCAACCTGGTGGGCGTGATCACCAACGGTACCGCAGTGCTGGGCCTGGGCAATATCGGCCCTCTGGCGTCCAAGCCAGTGATGGAAGGCAAGGGCGTGCTGTTCAAGAAATTTGCCGGCATCGACGTATTCGACATCGAGATCAATGAGCTGGACCCGGACAAGCTGGTGGATATCATCGCTTCGCTGGAACCGACTTTCGGCGGCATCAACCTGGAAGACATCAAGGCGCCGGAGTGCTTCTATATAGAACGCAAGCTGCGCGACCGCATGAAGATTCCCGTCTTCCATGATGACCAGCACGGCACGGCGATCATCGTCGGCGCGGCGATCCTGAACGGACTGAAAGTGGTCGGCAAGAGCATCAAGGAATGCAAGCTGGTGGTTTCCGGCGCGGGCGCTGCTGCGCTGGCCTGCCTGGACCTGATCGTCGATATCGGCTTCCCGATCGAAAACATTTTTGTCACCGACCTGGCCGGCGTCGTCTACAAAGGACGCGTCGAACTGATGGACCCGGACAAGGAACGCTTTGCGCAGGACACTTCCGCGCGCAGCCTGGCGGAAGTGATTGACGGCGCCGACGTTTTCCTCGGCTTGTCTGCCGGCGGCGTGCTGAAGCAGGACATGGTCAAAAAGATGGCCGCCAAACCGCTGATCCTGGCGCTGGCCAACCCGAATCCGGAAATCCTGCCGGAAGACGTCAAGGCAGTACGCGACGACGCCATCATGGCAACCGGCCGTTCGGATTATCCGAACCAGGTCAACAACGTGCTGTGCTTCCCGTATATTTTCCGCGGCGCGCTGGATTGCGGCGCGACCACGATCACGCGTGAGATGGAAATTGCCGTTGTGCACGCGATTGCCGAACTGGCGCAGGCGGAACAGTCCGACGTCGTCGCTTCTGCCTATGGCATCAGCAACCTGTCCTTCGGCCCTGAATACCTGATCCCTAAACCGTTCGACCCGCGCCTGATGATCAAGATCGCGCCGGCAGTTGCCAAGGCAGCGGAAGAATCCGGCGTGGCCGCCCGTCCTATCAAGGACATGCAGGCGTATGTCGACAAGCTGCAGCAGTTTGTCTACCACAGCGGCACCTTCATGAAGCCGCTGTTCCAGGTCGCCAAGAAGGCCGAAACAGAACGCAAGCGTATCGTCTACGCCGAAGGCGAAGAAGAGCGCGTACTGCGCGCCGTGCAGGTCATCGTCGATGAAAACCTGGCCAAGCCTATCCTGGTCGGACGTCCCAACATCCTGGCGGAACGCATTGTCAAATTCGGCCTGCGCCTGCGTGCCGGCGTGGATTTTGAAGTCATCAATCCGGAGCACGACGACCGCTATCGCGATTACTGGCAGACCTACTACAACATGACCAACCGCCAGGGCAATACGCAGGAATACGCGAAGCTGGAAATGCGCCGCCGCCATTCGCTGATCGGCGCGATGATGATCCACAAGGGCGATGCCGACGGCATGATCTGCGGCACTTTCGGCACTACCGGCCTGCACCTGAAGTACATCAACCAGGTGCTGGGCAAGCGCGAAGGCGTCAATGTCTACGCCGCAATGAATGCACTGATCCTGCCGGATCGCCAGGTTGTGCTGGTCGATACCCACGTCAACGAAAACCCGACTGCGGAACAGATCGCGGAAATCACGATCCTGGCTGCGGAAGAAATGCGCCGCTTCGGCATCCTGCCGCGCGCCGCCTTGCTGTCGCATTCCAACTTCGGTTCCAGCGACAGCGAATCCGCCAAGAAAATGCGCGCCGCGCTGGAGATCATCAAACGCGATGCGCCAGACCTGGAAGTCGACGGTGAAATGCACGGCGACACCGCGCTGGATGCGTCCTACCGTAAGAAAATGATGCCAAGCACCACGCTGACCGGCGATGCCAACCTGCTGGTCATGCCGAATATCGATGCGGCCAACATTTCCTACAACCTGCTGAAAACCACCGCCGGCAACAACATCGCCATCGGTCCTATCCTGCTGGGTTGCGCCAAGCCTGTGCACATCCTCACACCGTCTGCTACGGTGCGCAGGATTGTGAATATGACGGCCTTGTGTGTGGTGGATGCGGTAGCGCAAAGGTAAGCTTTACGCTTGGCGGCTTTGGCTGCCTTGCCTGTGAATGAGAGCCGGGTTCCTTTTTGGAAGCCCGGCTTTTTTTATTTAATATTTCGTTTATTTGAGTGAGCAGATGTTTTTAGATTGCTGGCCGGGGTAGCCCGGCGGCTACTCACGCTCTCTTGGCGGGAATACGTCTGGGTATCTTTACACCTAGATCTTCGTGGGTACAGGCCGGGGGTGGCCCGGCAGCCACTCACTTTTTCTTGCTTCGCCAAGAAAAAGTAAGCAAAAAGAAGGCGACCGCAGACTTGCCCTTCGGGTGATGACACTGCGTGCCATCACATTTTGTGCGCTACAAAAAATGGGAAACAGACGAAACTCGCTACGCTCAAACAACGTCTGTTTCTGATCCATTTTCTGTATCGCACAAAATGCCGCGTCCCGAGCGGATGAAGGGCAACAGCAACAGCAACAGCAACCAGCTTCTCCAATTTTTGATAGCACTAATCTGCTAAAGCCAAGCTGGCCTGGTGCGGCGGTTGGGGTTGTTTTTGACGTTAAATCCGCTGGGGACGCAGCATTTTGTGCGTTACAGAAAATGGATCAGAAACAGACGTTGTTTGAGCCGCAGGCGAGTTTCGTCTGTTTCCCATTTTTTGTAATGCAGCAAAATGTGATGAAGCTTTGCTTCATCACCCGAAGGGCAAGTCTGCGGTCGCCTTTTGTTTGCTTACTTTATTTTGGCGAAGCAAAATAAAGTGAGTGGCTGTCGGGCCACCCCGACGTGCATCCACGAAGTAAAAACGTAATAGTTTCATCCAGACATATTCACGCTTGCACAAAGCCAAAAGCTCACTGCTTAATCGGCACCCTGCCAGTTTGCACAAAACTAGCCGCCCGTATGCAATGTCCATGCTGGTCATCAAAAAACATGTGCGGCTTGAATGCTGCCAGTACCGCTGATTTCGCGACTCCCCCCATGAAAAAGGTTTCGTCGATGGCGATGTTCCAGGCTCGTAGCGTGCGGATCACGCGTTCGTGTGCGGGGGAGGAGCGGGCGGTGACGAGGGCGGTGCGCAGCGGGAAGGCGCGGCCGTCTTCGCTCTTGAAATTATTCTGCAGATAGGACAGCGCCACCAGCAGCCGGGCGAAAGGGCCTTCCGGTAGCGGCTTCAGCGCGTTTTCCCTTTCATGCTGCTCAAAGGCTTCTATGCCCTGCTCCTGGAAGATGCGTTCTGACTCGTCGGAGAAGATGACGGCATCGCCGTCGAAGGCGATGCGGATCTGGCCCAGGTCTTCCATCGCATTGTCGGGCATCTGGTATAGCAGCGCCGAGGCAATGCCGGAGTTGATGGCGGCCTGCACATCATCTTCATGCAGCGACAGGAACAGGCTGACGTTGAAGGCTTCCAGGTAGGGCGACAGCGGCGCTCCACCGGACAGCGCCGCGCGGGTGATGTCCAGGCCGTAGTGGCGGATGGAATTGAAGATGCGCAGCGAGGTTTCGGACGAGTTGCGCGACATGATGACCACTTCGACAAAGCGGTGGTTCGGCGTCAGTTCGTTCAGTTTCAGCAGGGCGCGCACCAGCGCAAAACCGGCGCCGGGTTGCAGCACATTGTTTTCATTGTCCAGCTGGTGCTGCCGGTAAGCTTCCAGGCCGTCGTTCTGGAAGATCGTTTCTTCCGCTTCCAGATCGAACAGTGCGCGGGAAGAGATGCCGATGACGAGCAGGTTGTCCAGGGAAAATGCCATGTGTGCTACCGGGAAGAGGGAATGATCCGATTATAAGCAGGAAAGGCGTCCGGTGCTGGAATAAACCCAGGCTTTTGCAGGCGACGCACGCCGCCGGTGAAAAGTAGGGTGCAATAGCAAAGCGTATTGCACCGTGTGTACCAGGCCGATTGACCAGACCAGGCGCTTGCTTGTGAATGAAAGCGGTGCGATACGCTTTGCTATCGCACCCTACGCATGCTGGTGGCTTACGACGCTGCGCACGGCAACTTGCTTACAGCTCCTTGTTGCGCTTGACGCGGGCTTCCCTGTAGGGCGTATCGCTGAACTTGCGGTCAAATTCGACGACCTTGGAAATCACGCCCGGTATCGACGTTTCATGTTCATGCACGCGTTTGACGCGCACCGACGCTGTCTGGCTTGCAGAAGGCGAGTTCTGCTGGCCGCCAAACTGCGCATTCGGCCAGGATGGTTTTGGATCTGAAGATGCTTTGGGCATACGGGCTCCATAAGAAGGACAAATACCTAAGCTTAGCAGCGGTGTTCGCAGACTTCTGTTAAAGAGTTCACATAAGCCGGATTTTGCGCAGGACTAATGTAGGGGCTGTATATGGTAGCTACGACAAAAGTGGCTTTGGGAATTGTGTTTGGCTTTTAGTGCGAAGTGTTAAAATGTCAATTTTTGTGACCGTTCCTTGCTTCTGCATAGGTGACTTCAATGCTATCGCCGGGCCGATACGCCGCCCACTATGTGCACGCCGCAGACCCGAGACGCCGCAGTTCCCTGTTTCAATTTTTACTGACCGAAAGTGAGTGCTTGAGATGGATATGAGTGGAACATTATTAGCGCTGAGTGCGGTGTCTCTGAATCTGAATCTTGACAATGAGCGCAATGACGAAACGCAATGCATGCTGGTTGTTGCATCGCAACGTACAATATTATTGATTGCCAATAATGACGACAATGTGACTGAGGGCTGGAAGACCAAGTACGAGTTACGTTCAACGGGAAGCTCCCTTCTCGATGATGCCGTGTCACGGGCCCTGTTCCCCAGCCCAGGAAGCGGATCGAAAAAGCTCATCTACAACAATCTACGGGGCGCTTTCGATGCAAATACCTTGGAGCGGCTGAAGCACAAGAAACATAGCGAAGAGTTGGGCCATCTGAACCTGAGTTCGGGAACCAATATCGGTTCAGTCGATCGCAAGGAGATTACGACCATACTGGTGACCGGAAATACCGGTGATTTGAAGACAGTGAGTGGGGTGGTGCATGCAGAGCAAAAACTCATGGCGGCGGTACATAGAATTGAGCAAACAGGCAAATTATCGATTCAGGAAGTCTGGGTGGCAGGATGTAAGAGGGCCTGTAATTTATGTCACACGAAATTGGTGACGTTTCGTCAAGAAAAATCTTTTTCCTATGAGTTTCAGTTTGAAAGTCCACGGCTTACCGCATGCCAGGGATCGCAGCGAACTGCAGCGTACGACTGAGAGTAGCTTCACCATGTTTCACGTTGATCTCCGGCCTGGGCGGAGATCGTATTGAGAGCGCGGGAAGATCACTTGCCGTAGTATGTCGGCACTCTGTGTTCCCGTTCCGCCTTCAGCGCTTCTTTAAAATCTTCAGTTGCGTACAGCGCGGCTCGCTGCAACGGTAATTGAGCAAAGGCTTTCTCCTCGCCCTCGTCAATCGCCAAATGCGCCGACGCCAGTGTATTTTTGATAGACAGCGGTGCGCAAGCGGCGACTTTTGTCGCGATCACGACAGCAAGCTGCAAGGCTGCTTCTGCGCTCGGGGCAAGCTCCTGCACCGTGCCCATGCGTTGTGCTTCCTGGGCAGTCCACCCGTCGCCGGTCAGCAGATAGCGCATCGCCTGGCCCCAGCCCGCTTCGCGCACGAAACGAATCGTGGCGCCGCTGGCCGGCATGCGCGCATGGACGTTTTCCGTCTGCGCAAAGCGGGTGTCCGCTGCAGCGATCCGGATATCGCAGGCAAGAAAAAGCTCATGGCCGACATTCCAGGTATTTCCGTGCGCGGCGACAACCACCGGCTTGCTGAGCCTTGGCCTGGTTTTACCCCAGGGTTCGATAGTGCCGGGCTTGGCTGCCTGGTCGGCGCCTGCGCCAATGACAGCAGCGAATGCCTGAACGTCTATGCCCTGGCAGAAATGATCGCCATGGCCAAATAATACTGCTGCCCGTAAAGATGCATCATGTTCAAACTGGAAATATGCTTTTGACAGCAAAGCGTACGTGTCCGGATCAATTTTATTTTGTTGAGCGGGACGGTTCAAGCCGAACAAGACGATATCACCACGACGCTCGATAGTGAGTAGGGGATTCGTATCATTCGCGGTATCCGCGAGCCGGATTCCCGGCACCGGTTCTTGAGGCGTGGTATCGCTGGCGCGTACAGATGCCGGGAGAGTGGAGAGCGCAGCGCCGACGCCGATGGCGGCACCGGCCTGAAACAGTTGGCGTCGATTCATCGGGCGCATTGGGTCGTCATTCATGGTTTTTCCGGAAATGGAAATGAATTATATAAGAAATCAAATGCGGCAACGATTGCGCTGGCGTTCTCAACGCGCATCGCCTCTCATTGATATCTCTTCCATTATTCTGTAAGTGCAGTCACACGCTCGATTGCTCGGATCACGGCTGGCCTTGTCATCATCTGCTCGTACCAACGCGCAATATGGGGCGTATCGGTCAGCTCCACATTGGCAAACTCGCGACGCCACATCCAGCCGAAGTGTGCAATATCCGCGATCGTGTAGTCGTCTCCTGCGACATAACGTGATTTTGCGAGAACGCCGTCCAGGACGCGAAGCGTGCGCGCAGCCTCGTTACGAAAACGTTCTATTGCAAAAGGAACCGGTTCGGGCGCCTGGCGCTGGAAGTACCCTGCTTGCCCTAAGGCTGGACCGATGCCGGTGCCATGAAAAAGAATCTGCTCAAAGACACGATAGCGTCCTGCACCATCAGCCGGCAAAAGCTTGCCCGTTTTTTCCGCAAGATAAATCAGGATGGCGCCGGATTCCGTCAGCACAAACGGCTTTCCATCGGCAGCTTCAGAGTCGACCAGCACCGGTACTTTTGAATTTGGATTTAATGCGAGGAATGCCTCTGTTTTCTGTTCGCCTTTTCGGACATTCACAGATTTAAGTTCATAAGGCAGATTGAGCTCCTCAAGGGCGATGGGGATACGCACACTGTTGGGTGTTGCAAACGCATAAACTTCCAGCATGATGATTTCCTGTGGGTGAACAAGTCATCATGTTGGCGAAAAATTCTCCAATGAAGAAGACAGCTGGAAGTAATAGTGCTTATTCCTGAGCGGAATAAGCACTCCGGTGATTTGTCACGCCGGTGCGGATGCATCGTCAGCATCAGCAGCGCCGGTTCATTTGATCTGGCAATTGCCGCCTTTAACCGGGCAAAGCCAGATCAGGTCCCGGCGACACCATGCCTAGAAACCGGGCGCAGGTACTTCAGGGATCTGGTTGCGCAGGCTGAGGTTCAGCAGGTTCCAGCCTTTGATGACGGAGATGGCATAGCCTAGCTCAGCAATTTCATTCTCACTGAAATGCTGCGACAGCTCGGCGAAGGCGGTATCGGTGTCATCGCGCTGCGGCAATGCATTGACGGCTTCGGCCCAGCCCAGTGCGGCGCGCTCGCGCGTACTGAAGAACGGCGACTCGCGCCAGCCGGCGATGGAGTTCAGGTGGCGCTGGTCGGCGCCCTGCTTGACCAGGTCGCGCCAGTGCATATCGACACAGACGCCGCAACCGTTGATCTGGGATACGCGCAGGTTGACCAGCTCAACCAGGCGCGCACCGAGCGAGCTTTGCTTGACGGAGCCGGACAGGTTGATCATCGCCTTCAGGTTGGCCGGGGCGAGCTGGAAGAAGGGGATGCGGGCAGAGTGGGACATGGTAAGCCTTTCAGGGAATGTCGGAAGACACCCTGTGTGCCTTCCATACCCGTAAGACGTGTGGTTCCAGCGTTTTGTGACAGATAGTGCGGATATTTTTTTAAAATAGTTTCACTGCCGCATTTTGTTGCAGCTGCGTATCCCGCTGTTTTTACAGAGGCGAAAATTTGTAGGAGCTCAACTATTCTCCATGGGCATTTTTTAGGGCTGACCTGGATCTCAGGAATGAAACAAGCACTTCAGCAAAAAGTGCCAGCATGAGCGCCGCTGCCGCTATTTCAAACAGCAGCCGATGGTTGCCGCCGCTGTAGGCAAAGATGGCCGAATAGGCATAGCCGGCTGCGGCCTGCAATGCGGCGAAAAAGATGGTCGCCTTGCTCCACGCGACATTTTGCAGGGCGCCGTTGCCGGGCGCTTTTTCCCGGATCCATGCGAGGACCAGGGGCACGATACCGGAAGGGAAGGTGCCGGCAACGATGGTCAGCGCGGCGATCAGCAGGCGGTCGCTCAAGAGGGCCAGACCCAGGATCGCCAGCGCCTGCAGCAACAAGACTGCCCGCACGGCAGGTTTTGCGCCGAAGCGGTCCACAAAAAAGCCGTACGACGGAGGCCCTATGATGGCGCCTACGCCATACAGTACCCAGAAAATGGAAGACAGGTGCGTGCCTGCGCCCAACCCCCGCGCGACGAAATCCACCAGGAACACCATGGCCGGAACCAGGCCGGCCGCCATCAGCGCATAGACAAGGTAGATAATGGAGAAATTGGCGAAATTGGATGCAGCGCCGGCACCTGCGGAATTTTTTGCAGCGGCCTTAGTAGGTGCGGCGGCCTCCTTGCCCTGGGGCCAGCCGCTCCAGTTGGCGGCGGTCAATACCACGCAAATCACCCCCAGCCCCATCCAGGTGGCGCGCAGCCCCAGTGTCAGCAGCAGCGGCACGATGGTGCCGGACGCCGCCACGCCCAGACCGATGCCCAGGAAGATCGCGCCGCTGACGATGCCTTTGCGGCTTTCAGGCACATGTGGCAGCACGGTTGCCGCAACCAGTACCATGATGGCGCCGCCGGCCAGGCCCGACAGCAGGCGCCAGGCAAAGAACCAGCTGAAACTGACGGGAAATGCGCAGGCAAAAAAAGCCAGTGCAACCAGCACCTTCATGGCGCGCAGCACGTGCACATTGTTCATACGCGCTGCCAGCGGCCGCCCGGCGATGGCGCCGAGCAGGTAGCCGGCCAGATTGGCAGCCCCCAGGTACACGGCGTCGGAAGCGGAAAACCAGTGCGCGTCGATCAGGGCGGGAAGCAGCGGCGTATAGGCAAAGCGCGCGAGGCCGATGCCGATGAAGCTCGCCGACAAGCCTGCAAAAATCGCCCTCCACACACTGGCGGGCGCTGCTTCGTTGATGGCTTCTGATGCAAGGGAGGACATGGGCTGATCCTTTCAACTGAAATCGGTAGAGAGGGACAGTTCTTCCCACTGGTCTATTTCACGGCTGAGCCCGGCAATTTTCTGGCGTACAAGCGTGATGGCGTCGCTGCCGAGCACCAGGTGGGCAGGAGGATGTTCTGTTTCAACTATCTTCAACAATGCCTGTGCGGCTTTCGCAGGATCGCCGATCTGCTTTCCGCTCTTCGCCGCCCTTGCACGCCGGAGCGGATTAAATAGGCGGTCGTAGTCGGTGATGCTGCGGCCGGTCCTGACCATGGAGCGGCCAGCCCAGTCGGTCCGGAAAGAGCCGAGCTCGAACGCGGTTACCTTGATGCCGAAGTGTCCGACTTCCTCCCCCAGGACTTCCGATATTCCTTCCAGCGCGAATTTGCTGCTGGCGTAATAAGCGATGCCGGGAAATGCCACCAGTCCTGCCATCGATGTGATATTGATGATGTGGCCGCTGCGCTGCGTACGCATTCCCGGCAGCACGGCCTTGATCATTGCTACCGCGCCGAAGACGTTGACATCAAATTGCCGCTGCATTTCCAGCAAGGGAGATTCTTCCAATGTGCCTTCATGCCCGTAGCCGGCATTGTTGACCAGCACATCAATCGGGCCGACGTCCCGGATTATTTTTTCAACCGCCGGGGCCGCGTCGTCAAAGTCGGTGACGTCCAGCACGACGGATCTTGCTCGGCTCGGATTGCCTGCCTCGAACTCGGTTGCCGCGGCCGCATTGCGGACTGTTCCCACGACGACATGGCCGGCCGCCAGCGCGGCGTCGGCAAAAGCGCGGCCCAGGCCGGAACTGACTCCGGTGATCAAAAAAACTTTACTGTGCGGGTTTTTCATCCTATGTCTCTTTGTTAAGCGAATCCATCAAGCAAGCATCAACCAATCATCAACCGACTATCAACCACCCAGTGATTCCACATCAAACGGTTTCTTTCAAGACTGCGCGGCTGACGTAGTGGCTGGCCCACTGATTCAAGGCGGCGCCTATCAGTAGCAGTGCACTGGTCACCAGGAACACCGAACGCATGCCGATCAGCCCGCCGATGGCGCCACCGGCCAGCGGGCCCAGCACCTGCCCGGCATACTGGGCCGATTGTGAATAACCGAGCACCTTGCCGAGCGCCGCGTCAGGCACGGTTTGCCGCAGCACTTTTGCAACGGCCGGCAGCAGGCCGGCCAACGCCATTCCCATCAGGAAGCGCAACGCTGCAAGCTGCCACCAGCTCGTCACGAAAGCTTGCGGAATCATCACAACGCAGGTCGCGGCCAGGCAATAGATAATGACTTTCCAGCCGCCGATGCGGTCGGCAAGGCGGCCGAGGCGCGCGGCCATGAGGATGCTGCCGAAGGCCGATGCCGCCATCACCAGGCCGGCATCCAGAACGACCGATCCGCGGCTGACCTGCAGCACGCCGAGATAGACGGTGATGATGGGTTCAATGGACATGTTGGCGAACAGGACCAGCATCGCGGTGCAAAACATTGCCGCCACGACGAGCGCGGCCGGGCCCAGCGTGCTGATGGCGATTGCCTGTTTTGGATGTACGGTCTTTGGTTTTCTGACGAAGTCTTCCTTGACCAGGAAAATGGTGGCCAGTGCGGCAATGGCGATCATGCCGCCGGAGAAAAAGAAGGTATGCCGTATCCCTATCAGTCCAGGCAGTATGCCGCCGACCAATGGGCCTATCATGGTTCCTGCCAGTGCGCCGGTGGACAATATCCCCAGCGCCCATCCCGCCCGGTCGCGCGGGGTTTGCGTGGCAACGAGCAGCGTGGAGGACGAGGCATAGCCGCCTATCAATCCTGCGACGAAGCGCAGCAGCGTCAGCTGGTAGACATTGTGGGCCATGCCTATCAGCGGCATGACAGCCGCCATGCCCAGCGCCGCCCGCACCAGCATGGGCTTGCGGCCGAAGCGGTCGCTTAAATGACCCCACAGCGGCGCGGTCAGGCCGGTGGCCAGAAAGGTGGCGCCGAAGGCCAGTCCGGACCACTGGACGATGGAAGCGCTGTCTTTGATACCCAGTTCTTCCACGTAAATCGGCAGGAAAGGCAGCAGCAGCGTCAGGCTGACCAGTGTGGTAAAGGAGCCGAATACGCAGACTGCCAGGTTCCGTTTCCAGTGCTGGCTATTCCGCCCTGCATAGGATTGCGCGTCTTCAAGGACGCGCTCAGTGGGGCTGGAGACGGAGATATTGGCCATGATAGGTTCCCGGGGTGGCGAAATGACGGTGGTGCAAAGCTGCTAGAGTGAATCAGATAAAGCTCATCAGGTTTCTGTGAATGTCTTGAGTGAATTGAGTGTGTTGATCGGGCCGGGCGGCTATTGAAGGGGCCGGCGAACCCGGCGCGATTGCACCAGGTGCGCCGGGTTCGCCAGTTCAGCAGCGGCTATCGGCTATTGAATATGACGGATTACCATTTTCCGGAGTGCGAGCCGCCGTCCACGTGGATGACTTCGCCGGTGACTGTTTTTGCTTCGGCCAGATACAGCACGGCGCTGGCGATGTCTTCGGCAGACGAGATCACGCCCATAGGCGACAGGGATTTCAGGAAATCCTTAGGATTGTCTTTATGCATAGGCGTATCGACGATACCCGGCGCAACGGCGTTCACGCGTATGCCTTCCTTCGCATATTCGCTTGCCAGGCTGCGGGTCAGCGATTCCAGGCCGCCCTTGGTGATCATCGGCACAGATGCTGTGATGCCGGCAATAGGATTTTCCACCAGGCTGGTCGTGATACCGGTGATGCTGCCGCCGGTTTTTTGCGCCAGCATCTGCTTGACCGTCAGTTGCGTGACATACAGATAGCCTTCCAGGTTGGTTGCGACCAGCGACCTGAAGTCTTCAGGCGTGAAGTCGGTGAAAGGTTTTGTAAAAAAGATGCCGGCGTTATTGACCAGCGCATCGACCGAGCCGAATTTGCCGACGGCGGTTTCCACCAATTTTTGCGCAGTGGCAAACTGGCTGATATCGCCATCCACCAGGGCCAGGTTTTCTGCCGCTGCAAAGGCGCCCGATTTGCTGATATTGCGCGAGTTGGCGACGACGTTGTAGCCGCGTGCCAGGAAGCCTCTTACGACGCTGGCGCCTATGCCTTGTGAAGCGCCGGTGACGATGACTGTTTTACGTTGGGTTGACATGATTGATTCTCCAATTTGGTTTAAGGTTTGCCCAGAAGCCCGGTGAGGCGCTCTGTTGAAGCAAACTTTACGTCCAGCCCGGCTTGGGATAAAGGCGGCATGGCTACTTTCTGTTGTTACATGAAGGAATAAATGTACTGTTAATGTCCGATTTTTATTGTGTTTGGTAATCAATAATCGGATTTTCATGATCCTTTTGCCTATTCCGGCCATCTAATCCACGTCTGGCTTCACCTATGCGCTAGTTGACATCAGCGATCATGCGCGACATTCAATATCCTGTAAAATGAATTATTCTGATCAAAACTATTCTTAAAAGAGATGGATCTTTCCGAGCTTAAAATCTTTCAGGCAGTCGCAGCCACCGGCAGCGTTTCGCGTGCGGCAGAACAATTGCACCGCGTGCAATCGAATGTCACCACCCGCCTGCAGCAGCTGGAAGAAAAAATAGGCGTGCAGCTTTTCGTGCGCGAAAAGCGCCGCATGACGCTGACGGCGCAAGGGCGCCAACTAATGGAATATGCCGATCGGCTCCTGGCGCTGGCGGAGGAAGCGCAGGCCGTTGTCTCCGGCAAGACGCTGCTGGGCACGCTGCGCATAGGCGCCATGGAAAGCACGGCGGCAGTGAGGCTGCCTGCGATGCTGGCGCAATTCCACCTGGAGTTCCCGGGAATAGAAATTGAGCTGACGACCGGCACCACCAGAAGCCTGCTGGACCAGGTGAACGCCTGCAAGATCGATTGCGCCTTCGTTGCCGGCCCGATAGACGGGGATGATTACCGCACGATGAAAGCGTTTGACGAGGAACTGCTGCTGGTGACGCCTGCCTCGCTGAGCCGCGTCGGCGATCTTTCGCTATTGCGGGAGCAGACGCTAATCGCCTTTGAGGCCGGCTGTGCTTACCGCTCCTGCGTGGAAACCTGGCTGCTGGAAAACCAGGTAAGACCGCGGCGGGTGCTGGAGCTGGGCAGTTATCACGGCATGCTGGCATGCGTGGCAGCCGGCGCGGGGTTTGCCGTGGTGCCCAAGTCCGTGCTGGACACGGCTGCCGCATCGCTTGCGCTATGCTCGCATGCCATCGGCGGCAAGTACCGGCTACGCACGACTTATCTGGTTGCACGCAAGGACCAGAATTCCTCCGCACTGAACCTGTTCGAGAAAAAACTGGCAACGCTGATGAAACCCGCACGCCGTGCTGCACCCGTCAAGCGCCATGCGAAGCTTGAAAGCTAGCGTCCACGCTTTCCCAAAAAAGAGAAAAGTAGCCCGGATACATCGTAGCGCAATCCGGGAGCGAATCCAAATCCCAGAACAGATGCCGGCACCTGCAACTGCAAGGCTTGCGCAATGATCGGAGCTGAAAGGCTCGCCTGCGAGCCATGCCCCGGATTACGCTGCGCTGCATCCAGGCTACGGCGGATGCCTGGCCGCATAGGTTTATATCTCAACACACGCTAGTGCCGCACCAGCTTCTCGACCAGGAAATCCACCAGCGTCCGCACCTTCAGCGACAGATGCCGCGCATGCGGATATAGCAGTATGAACGGGCGCGAGGTGCCGCCAAACTCAGGCAGCAGTTCAACCAGTTCGCCTTTTTTCAGGTCGTTTTCCACGATATAGCGATAGGTCTGGACGATGCCGGCGCCATGCCGCGCAAGGGTGGCAATGCCCAGCACATCCTCGCCGCAGCAGTAGGAGCCTTCCGTCATGAAATCCACGGCCTCGCCATCGACGTTAAATATCCACGGAATAGGGCGGCCGTTGCTTGGCAACTCAAACTGTATGCATTCGTGCTTGAGCAGGTCATCAAGACTTTTGGGCGCGCCTGCGCGCTTCAGGTAGGCGGGAGAGGCCACCAGCACCAGCTCTGCATCTTCCAGCTTGCGGGCGATCAGGTTGGAGTCTGACGGAGATCTGCCGCGTATCGCCAGATCGTAGCGTTCATCCGCAAAATCGATATTGCGGTTGCTGATATGGATATCCAGCTGCACATCCGGGTAAAGCGCCTTGAACTCGGGCAGGACAGGCAGCAGCCGGTAATGGCCATACGGCGTTGGCACGCTGATGCGCAATAAGCCGGAAGGCGAAGTCTGCCCACCGGTAATTTCGCGTTCTGCCTCCACCAGCTGCGACAGCGCTTGTCGGCATTGCTCGAAATAGACTCTTCCACCCTCGGTCAGGCGTATTTGCCGCGTGGTACGGACAAACAGGCGCACGCCCAGCCTTTCCTCCAGCCGGCCTATGGAGCGGCTCACCGCGGCGGCAGTCACGCCTGCCGCCGTTGCGGCCGCGGTGAAGTTGCTCAGCTCGGCCGCCAGGCAAAACAACTCTATGCTGCCGAGCATCATGTCATCAAAATTCCGCTTCATGCTTCTCTCCATTCATTACATCACGTATCAGGTAAATTGCCGGAACGTGTATTTATCGCGTGCGCGAGCATAAGTATAGTGCATTCCATGGTGTCGAAGAGGATGCCGGTAATCCCCGGTTGGCCTAAGCAAGTGAATGGCCGGCGGGGAAATCAAGGAGAGAGCACATGGCGGCGCATGAAGAAGTATTGAAACTGATCGACGACTATTTCACCGGCGTCTATACCGGCAACACCGGTCTGTTGCAATCCTTGTTCGATCCGCATGCCCAGGTCTTTGGCGAGGTGAACGGGCTACATCACCACAAGCCCATTTCCGTGTACCTGGAAGGCGTCGCAGCCCGTAAAAGCCCGAAAGAGCTGAACGAGCCTTTCCGCATGAAAACCCTCGGTATCGATGTCATGGGGGATATCGCCAGCGCGCGCCTGTATTCGCCGATGCTGGGTTTTGAGTACTGCCTGTACCTGACGCTTGCCCACCGTGAGGCCGGGTGGCAGATCGTCAATAAAACTTATGCAGCACCGCTGCTAGCCATCTAGTTCGCACCGCTGCCAACCACTAGGAGAACTGAAATGCCTTATGTCAATATCAAAGTCACCAACGAAGGCGTAACTGCCGCCCAGAAACTGGAACTGATCCAGGGCGTGACCAACCTGCTTACCCGCGTGCTGAACAAGAAGCCGTCTTCCACCTTTGTCGTCATCGACGAAGTGGAAATGGAAAACTGGGGCGTGGGCCTGGAAAACGTGCTCATGCTGCGAGAGCGGGAAGCCCGCGAAGCAGCAGGGGGTGGCAAATGAAGCTCGTCTTTGCAGGCGACCCCATGTGCTCGTGGTGCTACGGCTTTGGCAAGGAGCTGACTGCACTCAGCAAGCGCCATCCGGAACTGCAGCTGGAGATCATGCTGGGCGGCGTGCGTGCAGGCGCTACCGACATCCTCGACGATGCCGGCAAGCAGTTCAGGCTGCAGCACTGGGCGCGGGTCGAAGAAAGCAGCGGGCTGCCGTTTAACCGCCAGGCCTTCCAGGCACGCCAGAACTTCATCTACGACACCGAACCCATCTGCCGCGCCGTGGTGGCTGCGCGTATGCTGGCGCCGCAGGCGGACCTGCTGGTGGTCTTCCGGGCGCTGCAGCACGCGTTCTATGTAGACGGGCTGGACACCACCAGCGGCAAGGTTCTTTCGCAAGTTGCCGCCCAGGCATTGAGCGGGCTGGGGCATGCCGTCAGCGCCGAACAATTCCATGAAAAATGGAAATCCCCGGAAGTGATTGCGGCCACGCTGGCCGACTTCCGCAACGTGCGCGCGCTGGGCATCAGCAGCTTCCCCGCGCTGCTGCTGCAAGACGGCGATGACTATGCGATGATCAGCCCCGGCTATACGCATGTTGACCAGCTGGACGCCAAGCTCGCGGCGGCGCTCAAGCAACTGCAGGCGGCGTAGCAGATATTCAGCGTGGCGTACGATGTCGCAGGGGCCGGCAACACTCCGGTTTTGCCAGCCCCGCGATTTTTCCTTCTGCATTGCCTTGTCTGACCCTTATCTATTCCTTCGCTATTTCTTCGCTATTCCTTCGCTGATCCTTGATCGATATGCCGCCAAGGATCTTTGCAAGGTTTACAAAAGACCCGCTTCCCTGGCCAGATACCTGGTCAGCTCGCCGGCCGGCAGTTCCTTGCACAGACGGGCCGCCTGGCCCGACCACAGCGAACTGAAGTCGCCCGATCCCTGTTTTTCAACTACGCCTTTTAAAGGCAGCAGCGCGCCGCCGGCAAGCGGAAATTGCGGCGCCATTGGCGAGATCGGCCCGGCTTCCCTGATGATGCGGTTGATGATGCCGCGCGCCGGGCGCCCGGTGAACAGGTTGGTCAGCGTAGTCTGGTTGTCCCTGGTATTTCTGAGTGCCTGCCGGTAGGGGGCGGAAATCCGTGCCTCGGGAGTGAATAGGTAAGCCGTGCCCAGCTGCACTGCGGAAGCGCCGAGCGCGAAGGCCGCGCGTATCCCGCGTGCATCCGAGATGCCGCCGGAAGCGATGACAGGCACCTTCACTGCATCGGCGATTTGCGGCACGAGCGCGATGGTTCCCACCTGCGAATAAATATCGTCCGACAGGAAAATGCCCCGGTGGCCGCCAGCCTCGAAGCCTTGCGCAATAATGGCGTCGCAGCCGCGCTCTTCCAGCCACAGCGCTTCATCGACGGAGGTGGCGGAAGACAGCACCTTGGCCCCGGTTGCCTTGACGCGCGCCAGCAAGGCGGCAGAGGGCAGGCCGAAGTGGAAGCTGACGACCTCCGGCTTGAACTCTTCGACGATCTCGCAGCTCGCTTCGTCAAACGGGTTACGCGATGAGCTGGGGATAGGCCCGCTGGGGTCGATGCCGAATTCAACGTAATAGGCTTCCAGTTTTTTTCGCCAGGCCATTTCCTTCGCTTCATCAAACACCGCATTGGTATGGCAAAAGAAATTCAGGTTGAGCGGCTTGCCGGTTTTGCTGCGGATGCCGGTGATTTCGTCGCGGATCTGTTGCGCGTTCAGGCTCGCGCACGCCAGCGAACCCAGCCCGCCTGCATCGGACACCGCCGCTGCCATGTCGCCGAAAGCGGAGCCGGCCATCGGTGCCTGGATGATGGGGAGTTCAATGCCGAGCAGGGAAGTAATACGGTGATCGCTTGTCATGGTTATTCCTTTAGCGTTTGTCACCGTCATTGCTGCGGTGAACAGGTAGGTGAATAAATGGCCGAAGCAGGCCTCAGTGATCCTTGTTCTTTTCCAGCAGGCCGCGCAAGGCAGTGAATGCCGGGGTTTCATATCCGTCCCGCCTCACGAGCAGCGTATCGATGGCGGCAATCGGCAACTGGCACAGCGCAGGCGGTTTGCCCACCAGTTCAAGCACGCTCCTGGGCACGACGCTGATGCAGGCGCCTGATGCAACGCAGGCCAGCTTGGCGTGGTAGGAGCCGACTTCCTGTATGTCCAGGGTATCTGCGCCCTTTCCTTGCACTCCCGCAAACCAGTCTTCCGCGACGGTGCGGTAGGTGCATCCTTGCTGGAAGGCCGCCAGCGACCGGACTGTGACATCTTCCGGCTTGCGCACGGGCGGGTGGCCCGCCGGCAGTAGCAACAGCAGTTCCTCATGAAATACAGGGAGGCTGCGCAGGCCCAGCTCCCGCAGGCTGTCCGGGCTGTCAAACTCCGCACCAGGGGGCAGCGCCAGAAGTGCGCAATCGATGGAGCGGTTTATTACCGCCTCCATCAATTGCCTGGAGGGCGCGGTAGACAAACGCAATTTGACCTTGGGCCACGTTCGGTGATATTCCGCCAGCACATCCGGCAAACGGCTCGCGGCGGTGCTTTCCATGGAGCCCAGCCGCAACATGCCGGCAGGCTCTGTCGGATGTAGCACCTGGCGCGCTTCTTCGGCGAGGGCCAACAGGCTTTTGGCATACGACAGGAATTGTTCTCCCTGCGACGTCAGCCGCATGCGCTTGTTGTCGCGCAAAAAAAGCGCCACGCCCAGTTCTTCTTCCAGTTGCTGGATGCGGGTCGTGACATTCGATTGCGCACGCCCCAGCCGCTGCGCAGCGCGCGTGATGCTGAGCTCCGCCGCGACAGCGCAAAAGATATCCAGATTGAGATGATCCACGTATGTTCCCGTGTTGATTGTAGGATGCTACCCATAGCGACTATGGAGGCCTGGCGGCAGATTCGGGGTATAAGAGAAATGGTATTTCCAAACAAGATTTAAATCAATTTAAAAATCTTGAAATGAGAATGATTTTTGCACAATTCACTTTATACATGGTGTAATTAATTTCTTGCTGCGAACCATAGAGTAGCTAACTGCAAGTACAAATGACCGATAATTTGCACTTGCGATTCAGGGCAGGGGTGAAGCGCCTTTGCTTGCAGATGTGGATTGAATGTCAGCTTGAATAGCGGACGGCGGAGCAGTTCGATATAAATGAATTGGCTCGTTAAAAACTATTCTGCCTGCAGAGGAGGATGGATTTGCGGAATAGCTTTTTTTTGCGGAACAAAGACAAAAAGGCCCTCAAGATGAGAGCCTAATATGTTTGGTGCTAATTGTGGTGCCGAGAGCCGGAATCGAACCGGCACGCTGTCTCCAGCGCGGGATTTTGAGTCCCGTGCGTCTACCTATTCCGCCATCTCGGCAACGCAGACCGCGATTATGACTTAAACCAAATCATTTTGCAAGCCTGCACGCCGGTTGTTTGCGGGTGCATGTCGGTCTATCATTCAGTCTTATCATTTTTATCGCAGGCCCTGAGCCCCTGGTCCTTAGCACCGGCCCGCACCCCACATGAAAAAAACAAAAATAAAAGAACTGGTACTCGGCAAGGCACTGGATCCGATGAAAAGCGACACGCGCCATTCGATGGCGCTGGTGGCTTTCCTCGCCTGGGTAGGGCTGGGAGCGGACGGCCTGTCTTCCTCCGCCTACGGGCCGGAAGAGACCTTCCGCGCGCTGGGCGCGCATGCGCATCTCGGCCTGTATATGGCGCTGGCGACGGCGGTGACGGTGTTCATCATTGCGCTGGCCTATAACCAGGTGATCGAGCTGTTCCCCACCGGCGGCGGCGGCTATCGCGTGGCGACCAAGCTGGTCGGCCCGCACATGGGCCTGATCTCCGGCTGCGCGCTGATCCTCGATTATGTGCTGACGATTTCGATCTCGGTGGCGTCCGGGGTGGATGCGATTGCGTCGTTCCTGCCGCTGGCCTTCCAGGACTATAAATTATGGGCAGAGGCTTTTTTCATCGGTGTGCTGATCATCCTTAACCTGCGCGGCTTGAAGGAAGCGATCAAGATCCTGCTGCCCATTTTCCTCGGCTTTGTCTTCACCCATTTTATCCTCATCGCTTACGGTATTTTTGCGCATGCGTCGCATTTGCCGGAGCTGATTCCCGCGACCATGGCGGAAACCGCCGAGCTCGCAAAAAGCGTAGGCTGGACCGGCGTGGCGGCGATGCTGCTGCTGGCATATTCCCAGGGCGGCGGCACCTATACCGGGCTGGAGGCCGTGTCCAACAACGTCAACATCCTGGCCGAACCGCGCGTGCGCACCGGCAAGGTGACCATGTTCTACATGGCCTTGTCGCTGGCCTTTACGGCGGGCGGCATCATCCTGCTATACCTGCTGTGGAATGCGCAGCCGGTCGCGGGCGAAACCTTGAACGCCTCCACCTTCAAGAGCATCATCGCCCACATGGGCCTGGGCGGCCCGCTTATCAATAACAGCCTGCTGGTGATTGTGCTGGCCTTTGAGGCCGGCCTGCTGTTCGTGGCCGCCAATACCGGCTTCCTGGGCGGGCCTGCGGTGCTGTCGAACATGGCCGGCGATTCCTGGGTGCCGCATAAATTTCGCTACCTGTCCACACGGCTGGTGACGCAGAACGGCATCCTGGTGCTGGGCATTGCCGCGCTGGCGATCCTGTTCTGGACACACGGCAGCGTGACGTTGCTGGTGGTGCTGTATTCGATCTCGGTGTTCCTGACCTTTGCGATCTCGCTGTTCGGCCTGTGCCTGTACTGGTGGCGCAAGCGCAGGAAACTGCAGCACTGGCGCCGCCGTTTCCTGCTGTCGCTGACCGGGTTTGTAATCTGCTCCGGCATCCTGGCGATCCTGCTGGCGGAGCGTTTTGCCGATGGCGGCTGGGCCACCATCGCCATCATCGCCGTCATTGCCGGCGCCTGCATGTACGTGCGCAAGCACTATCGCGATACCAAGAAGGCGATCCGCTCGGTCGATGCCGTCTTCGCCAGCCAGCCCATGGGCCACCATAGCGGTCCCTTGCTGCCGGACCCGGCCAACCAGACCGCAGTCTTCATCGTTGGCAATTCGCGCGGCGGCGGCCTGCATGCGCTGCTGTGGGTGCTGCGCATGTTTCCCGACCACTTCAAGAATTTTATCTTCATCAACGCCCGCACCGTCGATTCGCATGCCTACGGCGGCGAAGGCGTTTTGGAGCAGATGCGCTCCGAGGCCGATGCCACGCTGAAGTATTTTGTCGATTTCTGCCACAGCCACAACATGGCGTCGGCCTCCTATGTCAGTTTCGGCACGGATGTCGTCAATGAAGTGACCGAGCTATGCGAAGAGGTTAGCGACGATTACCCAAATGCGATCTTCTTCACCAGCAAACTGATCTTCGAAACAGATAACTGGTTCACCCGCCTGCTGCACAACCAGGCCGCGCTGGCGATACAGCGGCGGCTGCACTTTGAGGGTTTGCAGATGGTGATTTTGCCGATGAAGGTGTAGCGGAAAATCATTGCCGTCCGCTGTCCGCTGCGTGAAGTCTCTTCGTAATATCGTAGGGTGTGGTAGCGCAGCGTATCGCACCGGGTAAAACTTCGAAAAGTGGGTGCCTGTAGCCTGCTGCCATCGTAGGCAATGGCGGACCGGTGGGATGGTGCGATACGCTGCGCTGCGCTATCACACCCTACCAATCAGGAGTTGCGCTTCAAGAGCGGTAGTGCCCACTCTTGCGCATCAGCTCCGTGATCTTTTCCTGCGCCTGTTCCAGCGCGGCGGCCGGCGTGATGGTTCCTGCTACTGCGTCGTGCAGCAGGCTTCCCAAAATCTGTTCGTCGATGAGCGGCCATTCGGGGATGATGGGGCGCCAGTTGGGGTTGGCGTATTCCAGCTGCTTGTTGAGGATGGCGTATTCGGGGTAGATGATCTGCAGTTCCACGTCGCGCATGGTGCTGATGCGCATGGGGATGCCGCCTTTGCGGGCGATGGCCTTGTCTTGCTGGCGCGAGGTCAGCCAGCCCAGCAACTGCATTGCCCTGGCCGCCGATGGCGCGTTCTTCGGCATGGCCAGTGAGAAGCCGCCGGTTTCGGCGGAATAGACGCTGCCCTTGGGGTGCAGTGCGTAGGCGACCTTGTCCTGCACCAGCGATTTGACGCTGTCGTTGGCCAGCGCGAAGATGTTGGTGGAGTCCAGGTACATGGCTGCATCGCCGGAGATGAAGGCGTTGCACATGTCCGAGTAGCTGTTGTTCAGGATGCCGCCTTTGCTGGTCGCGTGGATGGCTCTCAGCACTTCTATCGCCTTGATGCCGGCGGGGCTGTGCACCTTGCAGCGCCAGCGCGCGTCGAAGGCTTCGCCGCCGTAGGCGTTGAAGTGCAGCAGCCAGGCGTGCGAGATATGGTGGCCGCGCTGGCCGCGGCTGCACAGCGGCTGCATGCCGGGTTCTTTCTGTTTCAGCGTGTGCAGCAGCGGCAGCAGCTCGTCGTAGCTGGCGGGGGGCTTCAGGCCGTGCTGCTGGAAGATGTCCGTGCGGTAGGCCAGGATGCTGGTTTCCGATCCCACCGGCAGCGCAAACAGGTGGGCCGACGGGCCATCCAGGTAGCCGCGCGGGCCGCCCACCTTGCCGGCCACTGTCAGGTAGGCGGGCACGATGTCTTCCACATCTTCCAGGTTCAGGCGGCCTGCCAGCTGTTCCTTGTCCAGGTCTGCCAGCATGTTCCTGGACACGTATTCCGTCTTCCAGGCAGCCAGCATGACGACCAGGTCGTACTTGCCTTTGGCTTTCTGTAATTCCTTCAGCTGCGCGTCCCGCATGTCCAGATAGGGCATGACATCCACTTCTATGCGCACGCCGGTGCTGTCCGAATATTTTTTCAGCTGGTTTTTCAGCAGCTCGAAGTAGGGTAGTTCCGGGAACATCAGCCGCAGGGCAGGGGCGGGCGCAGTGGCTGGTTTTGGCAAGGCGGCCAGCGCGGCCGCAGGCATTGCCAGAGCGGCCAGCGTGGAGTGCAGCAGCCGGCGGCGGCGCGGGGAGGCGGGAGGGCGATTGCTGGACATGCGGTTTCCGTCGCCCGGCTAGGCTGCGGCGGTCTCAAACTGCGGCAGCAGTTCTTCTATCGCGGAAGCCGGCAGCGCAGTAGAGCGCAGCCAGCCCTGGTACATATCGCAACCTATGATGCCCAGCGACGTCAGCTGCTCATCCGTTTCCACCCCTTCGGCGATCACCTGCATGCCGAAATCGTGGCCCAGCGTGGAGATGGCCTTGACGATGGCCTGGTCCTTGCTGTTGTTGGTGTGGCCCTTGACGAAGCGCTGGTCGATCTTGATCCTCTGCACGGGGAAGTCGCGCAGGTAGGTCAGCGATGCATAACCTGTGCCGAAATCGTCGATGCTGATGCCTACGCCGTACGCATGCAGCTGCTCCAGGCAGGTCTTGGCGACATCGGTATCCTGCATGATCATGGTTTCGGTGACTTCGATCTCCAGCCGGTGCGGGTCGATGCCTGCCTCATTGATGGTATTGATGACGAAATCGACAAAGCCGGCCTGGAAGAACTGCAGGCTCGATACGTTGACGCCGACGACAAAATCTTCCGGCAAATTCCATTTGGCGATGGTCTTGCAGACATCGATCAGCACCTGGTTGCCGATCTGGATAATCAGGCCCGATTCTTCCGCAACCTTGATGAAGTCCTTGGCGGCGATCATGCCGCGCTTGCCGTGCTTCCAGCGCAACAGCGTTTCCACGCCGCACAGCTTGTGCGTGCTGACACGGAATTGCGGCTGGTAGTAGGGCACCAGCTGGCCGTCTGCCATTGCCACACGCAGCTCGCGTTCCAGGCTGGTCTGTTTTTCCAGTGCTTCGGCGATGTCGGTGGAAAAGATCGTATATTTATTCTTGCCCTTTTCCTTGCTGTGGTACATCGCGATATCGGCCTGCTTCATCAGCGCATCGGCATTGGGTTCGCCGCTGTCGGCTATCGCCACGCCTATGCTGGTGGTCAGGTAATAAGTGTGCTGGCCCAGCTGCATCGGCGCGCAGACCAGCGACAGGATGCGGTCGGCGATGGCGCGTATATCCTTGTCGCTGTCCAGCTCATCCACCAGGATCACGAATTCATCGCCGCCCAGGCGGGCAATGAAATCACGCGTCTTCACGGCGCTGCGCAGGCGCTGTGCGATCTCTATCAATACCTGGTCGCCGACATCGTGGCCGACCGAATCGTTGATGAACTTGAAGCGGTCCAGGTCCAGGAACAGCAAGGCCAGCTTGCTGCGTTGCGCGCGTGAACCGCTGAGCGCCAGTTCGGTGGCGATGCGCAGGCTCGCGCGGTTGGACAGACCGGTCAGCGCATCCTGGTAGGCCAGCTGCTTGATCTTGTTTTCGGACAGGTATTTTTCAGTAACGTCCATGGCGATCACGCGCAGCGTGAAACCGTTTTCGGTGCCGCTGGAGTCGATGATCAGGTTCAGCCAGCGCGGTGTTCCGGTACTGATCTGGACGATCAGGTGGGTATGCAGCGATGTTTCAAAGGCTGCCGCAACGATGTCGCTGAAGATGATGGCGTCCTCGGCTTCCATATTGGCCAGCATCTGCGACAGATATTCTATTTTTTTAGACGGCAGCAGGCCGAACAGTTCCAGGATGTTGCCGGTCTGCGCACTGATCTGGTGGCTGGGCGTCAGCTGGAAGCTGCCCATCTTGGCCAGGCGCTGGGTTTCCAGCAGGGATTCTTCGCTATGGTGCAGCGCCTTGGTCATATCCTTGGCCAGCCGGTGCGCGATCTTGCCTGTCCTCACCGTGACGTACACAAAGCCGGTGGCAAAGGCCGTCAGCAGCAAGCCGATGAACAGGATGAACCAGATGGCGTCCGTCTCCGCCAGGCCTTCATTGCTCAATACCTCGTAACGTACCGACCATTTTTGGCCGGGCACCGTCAGCGGCAGCTCGAAGCTGTTGATCTGCGTGGTCAGGCTTTCCCTGGCGGCCGCTTGCTTGCCGGGCAGCGTCAATGCCACGGGCCGCCCTTGCAGGTCGCTGCCGGACAGCTGGATCTGCTTCAGCTGCAGGTTGGAACCGCTGAACATGCCCGGCATCAGCCTGTCGATGGAGATGACGGTCGTGAAGGCGCCGCTGAAGGCAATCCTGCGCTGCGCTTCGGAACGTATCGGCAAGCCGGTTTCATACACCGGCATGGACATGACGATATTATTCCCCGGCAGCAGCGGATGCGATTCGGTTAGCACAAAGGAGGTGGGTACGCCGCCGTCAATCAGCCTGCGCGTACCTTCGGGGAACATTTTTTTCAGGTTCAAGCCGTGCGCGCTTTGCAGCTTCTGCCGCGGCTCCAGGTACAGCGCAACCAGCGAATCCTCGCCCGGCACCTTGTCGAGGATATGGAAGCCGGGATAGCCGCGCACATCCACCGAGGTATCGATCCGCACCTGCGATTCAAACTGCGCCACGTCGTGCGGCGAGACTTTTTTGGAAAACAGCTTGGCCACCAGCCACGGCTGGTTCTCTATCTTTGCAAACGAGTGGAAGGTGTAGCGGTCGAACGATGGCGAGATATGGTACAGGCTGGCAAATGATTCCAGCCGCGACACTTCATGCTCCAACTCGTTCTGCAGGCTGCCATGGTGCTGGAACACACTTTCCTGCAGGCGCCGCTGTACGTTTTCCTTGGTCACCTGCAAGGACAGCCAGGACAGGCAGGCCGTCACCGACAGGCAGATGATCGCCGTCAGCAAGGCAGCCGGGATGGCCTTGACGCTAAAAAAGCTCAGGTTGCGCGGTGGCGTCATGACTGGCCCTGCTGCGCTTGCGCTGGTTGCGCTGGTTGCGCCGGATTTGCGTGGCGGGTGTCCGCAGCCCTGCTTGTGCGGGCCTGCACCGTGCGCAGGTACAAAAACAGGCCCAGGCCTACCAGCGCGATGCTGCAGCTATTGGCCATCCAGAATCCCGATGCACCTTTCAACAGCGGCGGGCTGATATGCCATGGATCGAAACCCAGGGTGTAGCCGCCGCACAGGCCCACGCCCCACAGCGCCACCGCATAGATGATCGTCGGCACCACGGCAATCTTGTAGGCGCGCAGCACGAAGGCGGTGGTCACTTGTATCGCATCGAAAAACTGGTAGAACGAGATGAACAAAAACAGCGGCAGCGCTGCCGCGATGATGATTTCATTGGACGTATATGCATGCAGGATCAGCTGGCGCGCAAACCAGATCGCAATGCCCACCGGCACCGCCAGCGATGCCGCCAGCGCGATGCCCGCATTGCCTATCATCGTGGCCGCATGGGGTTTGCCGGCGCCTATGGCCTGCGCCACCAGCGTGCCGGTAGCCCCGGCAATGGACAGCGGCAGCATGTACAGGATGGTGCCCAGGTTGGCCGTCAGCTGGTGGCCGGAGACGGCAATTTCTCCCAGCCGGGCAATGAACAGCGCCATGAAGGCGAAGGCGGTGACTTCAATCAGGTAGCTCAGGCCCATGGGAATGCCGAGCTTCAGCAGCGATGCCTGCGCAGGCCAGTGGGGCCTGACGAAACCGGTGCCGAACAGGCCGAAGATGCGGTAGAACTTGACCTGGCGCAGCATCAGCCAGCTGGTCAGCAGCATCAGCCACGCGAGCACCGCGGTCGCCAGCGCGCAGCCTGGGCCGCCCATCGCCGGGATGCCCAGTCCGCCAAAGATGAACAGCTTGTTCAGCGGGAACTTCAGCATCAGCGCGGCGACTTGTATCGCCATCACCATCTTGGGCCGGCCTACGGCATTGTTCAGTGCGCCGTAGATGCGGAAGCCCATCGTCGCCGGCAATGCCAGCGCCAGTATCTGCAGGTACATCGCGGCCTTGCGGTTCATCTCGGGCGAGGCCTGGGCGATGGATAGCAGGCTATGCGGGAACAGCAGCACCAGGCAGCCTATGCAGGACAGGAAAAAGCCCAGCCACACGCCCTGTTTCACTTCCACGCCTATCTGTTTGTACTGCTGCGCGCCGAACAGCTGGCCCACTGCCGGGGAGATGGCCTGCAACACGCCGTTCAGGCCGACGAAGATGCTGACGTAGATGGAGATGCCGATGGACAGCGCCGCCAGGTCGGTGGCGGAGAAACGGGATGTCATCGCGGTGTCGATGACGCCGTTGCCGACCACGGCCAGCTGGCCTATCAGCATGGGCCAGGCCAGCGCGCCGATGCGCCGCATGTGCACGCCCAGGCCGGACCGGTGGATATCGGCTTGTTCTATCGCCTGTTCCGCCGCCTGCTTCATGGCTGCTTGCGCATATACAGCGAGAAGATCTCATCCCGGTCGTAAGGGCGGCGGCCTTGCCAGATGCGTTCCCACTGGCCGCGGAAATTGACGTCTTCCGGCAGCATTTCCTTCATGTTCTTTTCTTTCTGGCTGCGGCTGTCCTGCAGCAGCAGCAGGTCGCAGTGCGGATCGGAAAAGCCGGAGAACCGCAATTTGCCGAAGTAGGCCAGCAGCGCGCGCTGCGCCGGGTCCACGTTGCTGTCGATGCAGTTGTAGGATTTGTGCACGCTCTGGTCCAGCTGCTCCGCAATCTCATCGGCCATGCGCGCATAGGTGATGCGGTGGTTGATCAGCGGCAGGCACAGCGTCATCAGCAGCAGCCAGCACTGGATCACGCCGCCGGTGGACAACACCACCGCGCGCCACAGTACCGAAGGCTGGCGCGAGATGCGCCAGTACACCAGACGGAACCATGCAATGCTGACGGCCAGTGCCAGCATGAAAGTAAACAGGTTGAATTCAGGCACGTAGCCCGGCGCCCAGCTTAATACCTTCCTGGAGATCGACACCGGCCAGCCGCTTTGCATGGCTATCCATGCAAACCAGATGATGCCGGCAAAGCCCGTCATCACCATGACGGCAAACCAGTCCACCGCATTGATGGCGCTGCGTTTCATTGTCGGCAGGCCGAATGCCGCCAGCATCGCCAGCGGCGGCAGGATAGGCAGCAGGATGCTTTGTTCAGGATAATGGTTCAGGAAAGCCAGCAGGGTCACGCAGACGACATATGTCACCGGCAGCGAGATATGCAGCGCTTTTTCCTGCTTGCGCCAGGCATATACAGCCCATGCGGCGAACGGCCATGCCGGCCACGCGAACCAGATGCCGTAACGGAAGAAGTAGACAACGCTGGCCACATCGGGCAGGTCGATCTGGCGCGTGTTCCACTGCATCCATGCGGCAAAAGGGGAGCTGCTGAAAGGGTGGATGATATTGATCGCCAGCACCCATGCGCCGGTGACAACCAGCATCACCGGCAGCGACACCAGTAGCAACAGGCGGTGGAACTGCTGCTTGCGGTAAAAAGACAGAGCGCACAGCCCGAGCAGCAGCGCCAGCGACAGCACCCAGCCGCGCGTCAGCGACATCAGGCCCAGCGTCGCGCCCAGCCGCAGCGCATACATCAGCGTAGGGCCGTCGAGCAGGCGCACGCACAGGTACAGTGAATAGGCGACGAGGGAAATATGCAGCGATTCGGCTGTGGTTTCGTGGCTGGGCAGCAGCAGGCCCAGGCAGCCGAGGTAGATCAGCAGTGCGCCGTCGGCCAGTGTGCGGCCGAAATCCCTGGGCTCCGGCTGTCCGCCGAAGGCCAGCTTCAGCGGCTGCGCTTCCGCGCGGCGGCCCAGCAGATAAGTGGAATACCAGACCGACACCGAACCCAGCAGGAAGAACACCGCGGTGGAAAGCCGTGCTGCTGCGGCGTCGCCCATCAGCCAGCCGAACAGCTTGATGCAGATGGCGCCCAGCCAGAACGCCAGCGGGCCTTCCTGCGGCGCCGGCAGGCCGACGATATGTGGCCACAGCCAGTCTTGCAGGCCGCCATGCGCCATCGTCCACATGACGCCGAAGCTGGCAGCATCGTCGCCTTTCCATGGGTCGCGCCCGATCAGGCCGGGCAGGATATAGAGCAGACACAACGCAAAAATGACTCCACGCGGGAGTGCAATGGTCGCAGCAGCAGGAAGACGGACTGGCTTCATATATCTCGGTTACAGGGCCTGAAGGATGGGGGTTGTTGTCGGTAGGCTATAGCAGCGCCGACAGTTAAACAGGAATTACTGGGATTGCAAGGATTGCTGCCTGGAAATTTCAGGCACATGCAAAAAAGGCAGCCTTAGCTGCCTTTTTCCAACAAAACAGGTGCCGTGGCTGATTAGCCTGCAACCGAAGTTTTGGAGCCGACAGTGCCGAACTTCTTACGGAACTTGTCAACGCGGCCAGCGGTGTCGACGATTTTGTGTTTGCCGGTGTAGAAAGGATGGGATTCCGCAGAAACCTCGATCTTTACCAGTGGATATTCTTTGCCTTCGAATTCCATCTTTTCACGTGTCTGGATAGTAGAACGTGTGACGAATTTGAAATCGTTGGATACGTCGTGAAACAGAACTTCACGATAGTTTGGGTGGATGCCGTCTCTCATGCTTGCCTCAAAAAGTTTTGGTAGCCAATCATCACTTCGGCGGTCGACTTGCCTCTTGACCCGATTGTTGATCACTTGCCGGTTTAAAAATGCGCGTGGCTTGATGCCAGCCGGCGATTATACAATGAAATCATGTGCTTGCGCCATCCTGGCAATGGCCGGATGCAACGGGCTTGCAACAAAACATCTCAAAAATACGCCCAAAATACGTCAAAATATTGCATGCCTGATCACCAAATAATAAAAAGGATTCAATAATGGCAATTCCGCTCCGTTTTGAAATGAGCACATTACTGCATGTCGTGGAGGTGGGCGGCATCATTGCGTTTGCGCTGTCCGGCTTTATTGAGGCACGCATGAAGAAAATGGATGCGGTGGGCGTGTTCACCGTCGCTTTCATCACTGCCTTCGGCGGCGGCACGCTGCGCGACTTGCTGCTGGACCGGCGCCCGCTATTCTGGGTGGAGCACCAGGAATATCCTGTGCTGGTATTCGTATTGGCACTGGGCGCAACGCCGTTTTTACGTCACCTGCGCTCCAGCGGCACCGAGCGCGCGATCATCTATGCGGATGCGCTGGGCCTGGGGCTGTTCAGCGTCGGCGGGGCATCGCTGGCACTGGAATCGTCCATGCCCATTTTCGTCTGCGCGATGATGGGCGTGATTACCGGCATCTTCGGCGGCGTGCTGCGCGACGTGCTCTGCAATGAAATCCCGCTGGTGTTCCGGCGCGGACAGTTGTATGCGACCTGCTCGTTTGCCGGCTGCTGGGTGTATCTGATCCTGAACCTGCTGAAAGTCAGCGAGACCTTTGCCGTCGTGATGGCGATTCTGTTCACATTTACCCTGCGCATGCTGGCGGTCAGGTTTGACTGGAAGCTGCCGGGTTGAGCCATCGCGGCCACACAAAGCTTGTGGCGTTGATGGAATGTAAAAATTGTTTTTATATCATGACAAGGTGCTGTATATTTTAATATCATGCAACACTCTGTTTTGGAACACATTCGTACTTTCCGGAGAAATAACGTCCATGAAAACTGTTTTTGCCGCTTTGCTTCTCGCCGCCGCCATCGCCCCGGTCCACGCGTCCGAGGATGAAGCGCCGGGACCAGCCCGGGCCATTGCTATCGCCGACAGAGCCGCGCCTGCTCCGGTCCGGGGGGTGTTTGAAATGGATATCAAAGCAGTAGGGCATAACCAGGGCCGCATCTACCTCAACTCCGAAGAAGACTACCGCAGCAAGGACAATCTCTCCATCCGCATGCTGCCCGGCGTGGAAGCGGAACTGAAGCGTACGCTCGCGGTGGAGGACCTGGATGCGACCTTGAAAGGCCGCCATATACGCGTTGGCGGCTGGGTGCGGAAGGTCAAGATTTGGTTTATGGAGAATGGTGTGAAGACCGACAAGTTCTACTACCAGACCCACGTCGTCGTGCGCGATGCGGACCAGATTTGGTTCATACGCTAGACGCAAGTCCGTCATCATGTAGTCTGGAGGGGGGGCGTAACGCAATCCGGGCTGGCGCTATCTGCAGCTTGAGCGGTTTATCTGAAAAATAAAAAGGGCCCGCGGTTCGCACCGCGGGCCCTTTGTCCGGCAGGCTAAATGGGGATTTAGCCGCCGCGGCGCATCATTTCAAAGAACTCTGCATTGTTCTTGGTCGCCTTCATCTTGTCGAGGATGAACTCCATCGCTTCGATATCGTCCATGTTGTACAGCAGCTTGCGCAGGATCCAGATTTTTTGCAGCTGGTCCGGCTTGATCAGCAACTCTTCACGGCGGGTGCCGGATTTGTTCAGGTTGATCGCAGGGTAGGTGCGTTTTTCGGCCAGGCGGCGTTCCAGATGGACTTCCATGTTGCCGGTACCTTTGAATTCTTCAAAGATCACGTCATCCATGCGGCTGCCGGTTTCGATCAGTGCGGTCGCGATGATGGTCAGCGAGCCGCCTTCTTCAATATTACGCGCCGCGCCGAAGAAGCGTTTCGGGCGTTGCAGCGCATTGGCGTCCACACCGCCGGTCAGCACCTTGCCGGAGGCAGGGATGACGGTATTGTAGGCACGCGCCAGACGGGTAATGGAATCCAGCAGGATGACCACGTCTTTTTTCATTTCGACCAGGCGCTTGGCTTTTTCCAGCACCATTTCGGCAACCTGCACGTGGCGGGTGGCGGGTTCGTCAAACGTCGAGGCGACGACTTCGCCGCGCACCGAACGCTGCATCTCGGTCACTTCTTCCGGACGTTCATCGATCAGCAAGACGATCAGCGTGATGTCCGGGTGATTGGTGGTGATGGCATGTGCAATATGCTGCAGCATCACGGATTTACCGGATTTGGGCGACGCTACCAGCAGGCCGCGCTGGCCCTTGCCGATAGGGGCGATCAGATCGATGATGCGGCCTGTCGTGTTTTCTTCACCGCGCATGTCACGCTCAAGCGCCAATGGCTTGTTCGGATGCAGCGGCGTCAGGTTTTCAAACAGGATGCGGTGTTTCGATGCCTCTGGGGACTCCCCATTGACCTTATCAACTTTCACCAGGGCGAAATAGCGCTCGCCGTCTTTCGGTGTGCGGACTTCGCCTTCGATGGAATCGCCGGTATGCAGGTTGAAGCGGCGGATCTGCGACGGAGAGATATAGATATCGTCCGTGGAGGCCATATAGCTGGCGTCCGGGGAGCGCAGGAAACCGAAACCGTCGGGCAAGACCTCTAGGGCGCCGTCGCCGAAGATCTGTTCACCGGATTTTGCGCGCTTCTTCAGGATCGCGAACATCAGTTCCTGTTTGCGCATCCTTGCTGCATTGTCGATGTCCAGTCCGATAGCCATTTCTAGCAAGGCTGAGACGTGTAACGCCTTTAATTCTGATAAGTGCATGTATGGGTGTCCCGAGATGGGATAGATAGGTGGGGGAGTGAACTACGAGGTGTAGATTATTATAGTCTCTGGTTAACTGACCAGAAAGAGTATTTTAAACGTTCTAACAACTTAATGAATAACTGGGTTCCAACTGGGTTCGCGTCAACTATTGCAAGCCGGCCGTGCGGCAACGGTGCAGGTGCGCGCCACTATTGTACTAAAGTACCGCAATAAATGCACAAAATTTAATTTGTGCATTTATTCAAGCGGATTTTAACTTATTTTGAATCAGATGTTGCTGTCGATAAACGAAGTCAGCTGGCCTTTTGCCAGTGCGCCGACTTTCTGTGCCGCTGCAACGCCGTTCTTGAACAGGATCAGAGTCGGGATGCCGCGGATGCCGAATTTGCCCGGCACGCCCTGATTTGCATCCACATCCATTTTAGCGATAGTGATCTTGCCTTGATATTCCTTGGCGACTTCTTCCAGGATGGGGGCGATCATCTTGCAAGGGCCGCACCATTCCGCCCAAAAGTCTACCAGGACAGGTTTGTCTGATTTCAATACGTCTGCTTCAAATGAAGCATCGCTTACGTGTTTGATGTTTTCGCTCATGGAATCCTCGTTGAGAGGGAAAATTAAGGGGTAAAACGCCACAGCGATGCAGGCACGGTAAAAATTCGTGCTGCATCCCGGACTTCCGGTCTGACGTCAACCACGTGGAGGCATTTGGCGCAAATTCAATAGCCCGGGGGGTATTGAACTGCTGCGTTCCGCTGGCTTGCCGCGACTGAAAGCACCGAATGGCAGGCTATGGGGATAAATAATAACCGATTTCCCGTTAAAGTGTGGAAAGCACGATAATTCCGCGCCCCTTCGCATAAAATGATCGTCCTTCCGGTGATTTCCGGTAAATAAAGAAGCAATGCGCCATAGCCCTGACCTGATTCCCGCCTCCCGTTTTTTCTGGCAGCACGCTGCGCGCAAGTTCGTGCAGGCGGCCAGACGCCACCAGTGGATGGCGGCGGCAGGGCGCGATTATTCGGCGATCCGGGTCATTGTTCCCACCTTTGAGCATGCGCAGCTGTTCCAGCAGGCGCTGACGCGGGAGCTGGCGGGCGACAAGAATGCTGACGATGCAGTCAACTATATCCCGCCGCGCATCAATACCGTGTTTGCCTGGCTGGAAATGCAGCAGCCGGACGCCGGCATGCCGCGTGCCACTGCACCCAGCGAGCGGCTGATGGGGCTGTATGCCGAGCTGCGCCAGCATGCATGGCTGAAGAAACTGTTCACCGCCAGGCGCAATACCGACCTGCTGCCGCTGGCGCAAACGCTGCTGACCCTGTCGGATGAGTTGACGCTGGCGCTGCTGCCCGCCGTGCAGGCCGGCAAGGAAGACATACAGCAGCGCTGGCACACGGCGCTGGCGCAGATGCCGCCGCCCACCCAAAAGCTGCTGTCCGAAGAGGCGCAGCTGGTGTGGACGATATGGCAAAGCCAGCTGGATGGCCGCGATGCCACGGTACAGCGCTTCCAGCAACTGATGCAGATTGCGCAGCATGCCAGCGAACACATGGTGTGGATCAGCCCCACCGCGCCGGATGCAATGGAAGACGCCTTCCTGTCTGCCTATGCACGCAAGAAGGATATAGTGCCGCTGCTGCTGGACTGGCGCGACGATGCGCTGGCCCAGCCGTACGCGCCGGCCTGGCCCAGCATGATAGAGAGCGTGCCCAACCGCCAGCCGCAGTTTGCGCTGGACGTGGCGGATACTTCGCATATCCGGCTGTGCGAAACCGGCTCGCTGGAAGACGAGGCGCAGCAGGGCGCGCAAACCATCATCGATTGGCTGCAGGCCGGCAAGCAGGATATTGCGGTCATCGCGCAAGACCGCGTGGTGTCGCGCCGCATCCGCGCGCTGCTGGAACGGGCACAAGTCCATGTCGCCGACGAAACCGGCTGGAAGCTGTCCACCACGCGTGCCGCCGCTGCCATCGCGGCCTGGTTTGAAGTCATCGCCACGCGCGCCGACACCATGGCTCTGCTGGATTTGCTGAAGTCGCCGTATGTGTCGCCGCAAATATTGTCGGCACACGATGCCGATGCCCATGCAGAAGCGATCGCTGAGCCGGACAAGGCCGACCTAGTCATGCATGTAGAGCTGGCGCTGCGCAGGGCCAATGTGCTGAGCGGCTGGGATGCGATCCTGTCCAGCCTCAACAGCCTGCCGCAGGAGCGCCAGTGGGTAGCTGCACTGTCGCGCCAGGCGGCCGCGTTCACCGCACGCCGCAGCCTGCCGGAGTGGAGCGCCGCCACCCTGCAGATGCTGGAGATGCTGAACATGCAGGCCAGCATGCAGGCAGACAATGCCGGTGCGCAGATCATCAAGCTGCTGCAATCGTTGAGCAGTGATTGCCAGCAGATGGAGGCGCCTTTCTCTTTTGCAGAATGGCGCGCCTTCATCAACCTGCAACTGGAAAGCGCCCCCTTCATCACCGGCAGGCCGGACAAGCGGGTCATGATGCTGCCGCTGAACGGCGCGCGCCTGCGCAGCTTCGATGCGGTGCTGCTGGTGGGCGCCGATGCCGCGCATCTGCCTTCGCAGCCGCAGGAAGTCTTGTTCTTTACCAATGCCGTGCGCAGGGAATGCGGTCTGGTCACGCGCGAGGCAAGGCAGCGCCAGCAGCTGCGTGATTTCGCCGAACTGCTGCTTTCCAATCCCGAAGTGGTGCTGTCCTGGCAGGGCCACCTGGACGGCGAGCACAATCCGGTCAGCCCCTGGCTGGCGCAGCTGAACCTGACCTTGCAGCGCAGCGGCCAGGATCCGCTGGCGCGGCACAGCGCCGTCATACCCCAGCAGGCGCTGCAAGCCGCTGCGCCGGTGCAACCAAGGCCTAGCGCACCGCAACTGGCGCCGGCGACGCTGTCGGCCAGTGGCTATGGCAGCCTGGTCGCTTGCCCCTATCAATTCTTTGCCGGGCGCATGCTGGGGCTGGCGGCGATCGATACGCTATCCGACATGCCGGAGAAAAAAGACTACGGCGACTGGCTGCATGCGATCCTGAAAAAGTACCACGATGCCTTGCTGGAGCATCCGTTGCCGCCCGAAGACAGGGAAGCAAGGGAACAACTGCTGCGCGATATCTCAAAAATCCAGTTCGACCGCATCCTGCAGCAGAGCCCGGCCGCACTGGGCTACAGCGTACGTTGGGATAAGGTGATTCCGTCCTATGTCGCCTGGGCCGCCGAGCGCGAGCAGGGCGGCTGGCATTTTGAAATGGGCGAAGCCTGGCGCGAGCGCACGCTGAACTGGCAGGACGGCCCGGCGAGTGCTTCGGTGATGCTGCGCGGACGCATAGACCGGCTGGACAAAAACGATATGGGCGAATATGCGGTGCTGGATTACAAGACCAAGACCCAGACTGCATTGAGCAAGCGGCTGAAAGACGGTGAAGACCACCAGTTGCCGTTTTACGGCCTGCTCGCCGATGTGCCGGTGACCACCGCCAGCTATGTGGCGCTGGAGATTGACAGGGGCAAGACCGGCGCAGCCGAGGCAAAAGACTTTACCGAATGGGCGGAAGCATTGGAAACGGCAGTCATCGGCAATATGCAGGCCATCCACAGGGCTGCACCGCTGCCGGCGCAGGGCACGGAATCCGTGTGCCAGTATTGCGACATGCGCGGCCTGTGCCGCAAGGGAGCCTGGTAATGTCGGCCCAGGCATACGAGATCAATGGTGCGGCGGCCGACCCGGCCGGCTTTACGGCGGCTGCCTGCGACCCGCAGCATTCTGTCGTCGTTGAAGCCTGCGCCGGCAGCGGCAAGACCTGGCTGCTGGTTGCCCGCATGCTGCGGCTGCTGCTGGCCGGGGCAGAGCCGGCCGAACTGCTGGCCATCACCTTCACCCGCAAGGCGGCGCAGGAAATGCGCGAGCGCCTGGTGCAGCTGCTGCAGGAGCTGGCACTGGCCGACCAGCAGGCTGCTGCTGTCCTGCTGACTGAACGCGGCATCAGGCCGCAAGAACTGGCGGCCGTATTGCCGCTGGCGCGGCGCCTGTACGACAAGGTGCTGTCCAGCCCGCAATCGCTGGCAATGGATACCTTCCATAGCTGGTTCGGCCGTCTGATCCAGCTGGCGCCGCTCGCCTCCGGCGTGCCGCACGGCTTCAGCCTGGTGGAAGCCACCGGAGAATTGCAGCGCGAAGCCTATGGGCAGCTGATGCAGTCGCTGAAAGATCCCGACAACGCGCCGCTGAAAGAGGCGCTGCTCTATCTGTACCGCGAAGTCGGCGACTTCAATGCGCAAAAAATGATGAACGCCTTCCTCGACAAGCGCGCGGAATGGTGGGCTTCCAATGAGAACGAGTTCGACGGACAGCCGCTGGACTGGCTGCGCGACATGTGCGGCCTGGATGCCGAGCGCGATGCCAGGCTGGGCCTATGGGACGACAGCAGCCTGCGCGCGCGCATCGAGATGCTGGCACGCATCCTCGGTGAGGGTTCAGCCGCCAACCAGGGCAATGCCGTGAAGATGGAGCAGGCGCTGACGGATGGCGCCAGCCTGGAAAATTTCGACAAGCTGTGCGGCGGTTTCTTCACCGGCACCGGCGGCCCGCGCTCGCACAATACCAAGACCAAGGCGCTGACGGCGTCCATTGCCAAGCACATCGGTCCCGACAGCGCCACCGCGTTCGAGGATGAATGCACGGCGCTGGGCGACATGCTGAAGCTACTGGAGCGACGCAGCAGCGAGAAGTTCGTCGTCAGCATCAATGAAGCACTGTTCACTGTCGGCACGGCCTATCTTGAATGCTACCAGGCGCTGAAGTCGGACCAGCGGGTATTCGATTTTGCGGACCTGGAATGGCAGGCCTATCGCCTGCTCAGCAATGAAGAATATGCCGCCTATTTGCACAGCCGGCTGGATGCGCGCTACAAGCATATCCTGCTGGATGAATTCCAGGATACCAATCCGCTGCAATGGAGCATCGTGCAGGCCTGGCTGGATGCCTACGGCGACGATGCGGCGCGTCCCAGTGTTTTCATCGTCGGCGACCCCAAGCAGTCTATCTACCGCTTCCGGCGTGCCGAGCCGCGCGTATTTACCTCTGCCCGCGCGATGCTGGCCAGCCGCGGCGCCTACGTGCTGCGCACCAACCAGACGCGCCGCAATGCCAGGGCCGTGGTAGAGGTGCTGAACCGCAGCATGCAGGACAATCCCATCTATGCGCCGCAAACCACGGCATCGTCCGTCGACGGCGATGTATGGCGCCTGCCGCTGATCACTGAGGTGAGCGGAGATGGAGGGGACGAGGAAGGAGAGGGCAGCAGCGCGCGCTTCCCCTTGCGCAATCCGCTGACCACGCCGCTGGAAGAGGCGGAAGACGCGCGCCGCCTGGACGAGGGCCGGCAGGTCGCCAAAGCCTTGCTGCAGGCCAAGCGGGGCATGGCAGGTGCGCATTTGCCATGGTCTGAGGTGATGCTGCTGGTACGCCGCCGCACGCACTTGTCCGCGTATGAGCGGGCCTTGCGCGAAGCCGGCATACCTTTCGTGTCCAGCCGGCGCGGCGGCTTGCTGGAGGCGCTGGAAGTGGCCGACCTGATCGCCTTGCTCACTTTCCTGATCACTCCGGGCGATAACCGCGCGCTCGCGCATGTACTGAAGTCGCCCATTATCGATGCCGCCGATGCAGACCTGATCGCGCTGGCGCAAAGGAGCGAAGCCAACTGGTGGAAGCGCCTGCAGGCCAGTGTGGACGAGGGCGCACAGGAGGGCGCCAACACGGTGCTGCAGCGCGCTGTCGGTCTGTTGCGTGCGTGGATGCAAGCGGCGCACGAGCTTCCTGTACATGACTTGCTGGACCGCATACTGCACCAGGGCAATCTGCCGGCGCGTTATGCGCAGCATGCATCGCCGGCAGACCGCAGCCAGGTGATCGGCAACATCAGCGCCTTTACCGAACTGGCGCTGAACATGGACGCTGGCCGTTACCCCAGCCTGCCCAAGTTCATCGCCGCGCTCGGCGCCTTCCAGCAGGGCGGCGAAGCCGATGCGCCGGACGAGTCCACGGTGGACGGCGCCGCTGACGCGGTGCGCATCCTCACCATCCACAGCGCCAAGGGGCTGGAAGCGTCGGTTGTCGTCATGCTGGATGCCAACAACAGCGATGCCGCCAAGGACCAGGTCGGCATACTATGCCAGTGGCCTCTGGAAGCCGGCGAGCGCAAGCATTTCTCCGTCTTCGGCCGCAAGGACCAGCGCGGCGCGGCGCGCGACGCGTTGTTCGACCAGGAAGAACAGCAGGCCGCGCAGGAAAACTGGAACCTCTTGTATGTTGCCGCGACCCGCGCCAAGCAGTTGCTGATCGTTAGCGGCATCGCCAATAAAAAGGCGGAGGACGGCATGAGCGCCGGCAGCTGGTACCAGCGGCTTGGCATGGTGCCCGCGATGACGGTAGGCGACGCCGCGCCCGTGCAGGAAGATGCGCGTCACGGCAGCTTTGAGCTGCCCATCTTCAACCCGCCCAATCTGGCGCTGCCGGAAGCAGAGGCCGTCGAAGCATCGTCGGAAGAGCAGCAGGAAGGCATTGCGCTGCATGCCTTGATGGAACGCCTGACCCACCAGCCTAAAACCTGGCCGCTGGCGCTGCCGGAGGCCGACGCCATCGCCGGCTGGCTGCCCTGCGCCACCGGCCTGGCCGTCACGATCCGCAGGCAGGCCCATGCCATACTGAACCATCCTGAGCTGGAGCGCTACTTCAACCCCAAGCATTACGTCCATGCGCGCAACGAAATGGATATCCTGTTTGAGCAGCAACTGCTGCGGCTGGACAGGGTCGTGGTCTTTGAGGAAGAAGTCTGGATACTGGACTACAAGCGCCGCCTGCTGGACATGGAGCGCGCCGATTACCGGCAGCAACTGGCGCTGTACGCGCGCGCGCTGGCGGAAATTTTTGACGGCAAGCGCATACGGGGGGCATTAGTGCTGAGTGATGGACAGCTGGTGGAAATGTTGTAGAATTTTTAGCGGTAGCTGCCCCCGGAAAAAAAAATGATAAGCCTGTCACAAAACTGAGACGGCAGATGCGGTTTTACTGCGATGCTTAATCCGCCAGGCCACCCGATCTACGCTGACGAAGCCGTCGCCAAGGAATCCCATGTCCAGAAGCTCCTCACTCAACGCCGACAACATCTACGAACCCTTCTCCGCTGGAGAGGTGCCGTGGGAAGAATACACGCAGGGAAAATTTTCCAGCCGCTTCAGGCGTCTGGGCAAGTTCGGCGGCGGCTCCCATGTAGGCGTCGCCATGGAAGAACTGGCCCCGGGAAAACGCTCCTGCCCCAGCCATTACCACATGCTGGAAGAAGAGCATCTATATATCCTGGAGGGGGAGCTGACCTTGCAGCTGGGAGACAAATCCCACCTCATGGCCGCCGGCAGCTACTGCTGTTTTCCGGCAGGGCAAAAAGCCGGCCATTCGCTGTATAACCACGGCACTGCCATCTGCCGCTATCTCATCCTTGGCGAGAATAATCCGAACGAAGTGGTCGTCTATCCAGACTCCAACCGCGTCGGCGTCAGGCTGACCGGGGAAGGCTACGACAAAGCGGCTGTCATGGAATATTGGGCAGGTGAACCGGATGCCGCGCCGGAGAAATGAAACAATAGTAAAAATTTGCTACGGCGGCAGGATAAGCAGTGTGCATGCCGTAGTATCCAATCCAATACATCGCCAGCCAATAAGTATTGACTGGTGTCGGTTTGCACCACTATAGTGACGAGATGATCTCCGAATTTGAATTACTTGCTGAAAAAGTCGCCTCCCTGGCAGAACTGGCGCATTCGCTGCGCCGTGAGAACGCCGATTTGCGACGCGATGCTGCTGCGCTGACGGCGGATAACCGGGATATGCAGCAGCGTATGCAGCAGGCGCACGAGCGCGTGGCTGCCTTGCTGGCGCAATTGCCCGGCGAAGAAAATGCCGATAAGGAAGCCGCATGATACAACTCGACGTCAATATCATGGGACAGTCTTACAAGCTGGCCTGCAAGGAAGGCGAAGACCGTGCACTGCTGCAGGCCGTCGCCTACCTGGACGGCAAAATGAGCACGATCCGCGACGCTGCCAAGGTCAAGGGCACCGACAGGATCGCCGTCATGGCGGCGCTGGGCGTGGTGACCGAACTGCTGGCGACCAAATCGCCGGAAGGACCGTTTTCAGGTCTGTCGATTGCGGATGTGAAACTCAAGATCGATGCGATGCACGGCGTGATGGACCAGGCGCTGACGCCGCAAGAAAACCTGTTTTAACAATCCCTTGCACATAAATCCGGCGCTGTTGCGCCGCTTTTCCGCTGTCCGGGCAGGCACCCAGGCGGCGGTTTTGGCTTTACAGGGACGTGCCTTATGTGTTCCGTCCTCTACGCATTGTTCCCTATGGAATGGATAGCGATTATTACTTAAATTAATCAAAAAAAGTATTGGACACAAACGCGGTTAGGAGTACACTTCAATTCCCTGCCTTGTTCGCCAGTGCCATATATTCCTTGAACCATTTATGTGCATAGGCCGTAGAATATTGTTCGATGGGCGTGAGCGTCGCTAGTCCGATGAACCCGAAATTGAACTGACTGTGGCCAACTTGAACCGCCTGGTTCAGGATGCCGGCATAGCGGCATTGGTGGGGACTTATTCCAGAAAGCGGTTGCGCAAGCAACCGCTTTTTTTTATGCCGCGGCTATCTGCCCCTGTCCGCCATCCCTTGTTTCTCTGCCGTGTCACGCCGCTATCAACAAGGGTGGGAAATAATGCGACAATATAAAAATCTCTCACCACTGCCTATACCATCATGTCCTACTGGTTGATGAAATCCGAGCCCGACGAAATCAGCATAGACGACGCCCTGGCGACTCCGAACCTGCCGTGGTTCGGTGTGCGCAACTACCAGGCCCGCAACTTCATGCGTGATGGGATGCAGGTCGGCGACGGCGTGCTGTTCTACCATTCCAGCTGCCCCGAACCCGGCATTGCCGGCGTAGCCGAAGTCGTTAGCACTGCCTATCCGGACGATACGCAGTTCGACCCCAAGAGCAAATACTACGACCCCAAGGCCACGCAGGAAAATCCGCGCTGGATGATGGTGGACGTGAGGGCGCTGCGCAAGACGCGGCTGCTGAGCCTGCAGGAGCTGCGCACGGTGGATGCGCTGGCGGACATGGTGGTATTGAAAAAAGGCAGCCGCCTGTCGATTACGCCGGTGACGGCGGCGGAATGGAAGACGGTGATGAAGCTGCTGGACAAAAAGTGACTATGCGGGACAGGCAATCCAGCGAAAACGCTAGCCTGGATGGAGCGTAGCGCAATCCGGGGAAGCACCGATGGTCGGCGGAGCACATGCCGGCTTGTATGATAAAGATGTGCGTTGCTAAACCAGGGGCCGAAGTGCTGCGGTTGCCTGTGATTCTTTCAAAAACAGAACATCAATATGTGTTCGCCTGCAACCTGTCCTCGTGCCGTGGGCTGGGCCACAAGCCGGCAGGCCGGTTCAGCATGATCACCACCATCGACAGGCCCAGCAACAATTGGCGCAACACTTCCACTTCGATCAGGACCTTCCCGAATATCTGCTGCTGTAGTGGCTCGACAACGTAGCGCAATAGCTCCGGTAGCGTCGCCAGGATCACTGCGCCAAGGATGACGCCGGGTATGTGTCCCATGCCGCCCAGGACGACCATCGACAGTACGGCGATGGACTCTGTCAGGGAAAAGGATTCCGGCGAGATGAAGCCCTGAAATGCGGCAAACATCGAACCTGCGACGCCACCGAAAGACGCTCCCATCGAAAAGGCGAGTAATTTAATATCGCGGGTATTGATGCCCATTGCCTTGGCTGCGGTTTCATCCTCGCGCAACGCGACGAAAGCACGGCCCAGACGCGAGTGCTGCAGGCGGACGGTGACGAAAATGATGCCTGTGCACAGTGCCAGGAACAGAAAATAATAGGCGTTCACCGACGGCATGGCAAAACTGCCGATGTACAGGATAGCCTTAGCCCCCGGCTCACCGTGCAGCGACACGCCGAAGATGCGGATAGGGTCGATCATATTGATGCCTCGCGGGCCATCGGTAATATTGATGGGCGAGGTCAGGTTGATGATGAGAATCCGAATGATTTCGCCAAAGCCCAGAGTGACGATCGCCAGATAGTCGCCGCGCAGCTTGAGCGTAGGCGTGCCCAGCAGCGCACCGGATATGCCGGCGAACGCCGCTGCGAAGGGGATGATGAACCACACGGACAAATGGATGCCGTTTTCGGCGATTTCAGGGCCGAGCGCCCAGAGAAGTGCCTGGCCGATCACCGGATAGGCATTGACGAGGGATTCCAGAAGGACCGCAAACTGCGACGACGAGAGCAAGGCCGTCAGATAGGCCCCCAATGCGTAAAACGCAATATAGCCCAGGTCGAGCAGGCCGGCGAAGCCGACCACGATGTTCAGGCCCAGTGCCAGCATCACGTACAGCAGCGCCAAGTCCATCATGCGCACCCAGAAATTGCCGAACTGAGCGGCAAAAAAAGGGAACAGCACCGCAACGATGCCAAGCACTATCAGGCTGGCCCAGGTTCTGCGCGGATTTGCTTTGGTGTCGAAATAGGGGGCCATATTTCTTTCCAGGCAAGACGAAACCGATGTCTGCCGGTATTACCTGCAGTTGCCGGCAAAGGCCGAATTTATTTTACTGGCTTATTTTACTGATACAGCTCCCGCAGCACATTCTTCTGTACCTTGCCCATCGTATTGCGTGGCAATTCCTCTGCAAAATGCACGCGCTTCGGCACCTTGAAATTGGCAATGCCGGCCTTCAGCGTGGCAATCACACCGGCTTCCGACAATTGCACGCCGGGCTTCAGCACGATGACGGCGGTGACTGCTTCACCAAACTCCGCATGCGGCACGCCGATGACGGCTGATTCGACGACGCCGGGCATTTCATCAATGAAGGATTCGATTTCTTTCGGATACACATTGTAGCCGCCGGTGATGATCAGGTCCTTGCTGCGGCCGACGATGCTCAGGTAGCCATCCGTATCAAAACGGCCGACATCGCCGGTGCGGAAATAGCCGTCGGCAGTAAATTCTTCGGCGGTTTTTTCGGGCATGCGCCAGTAGCCCTTGAATACATTCGGCCCCTTGACCTGGATGTCGCCGATTTCATCGGCGGCGCAGGCGGCGTTATCTGCCTTGACCACGCGCACATCCACGCCCGGCAGCGGCAGGCCGACGGTGCCGCCCTTGCGTTTGCCGGTATAGGGATTGGATACCTGCATCGTGGTTTCGCTCATGCCGTAGCGTTCCAGTATCGTGTGGCCGGTGCGGCGCGTAAACTCGCTGAAGGTATCCAGCAGCAGCGGCGCCGAACCGGAAACGAACAGCCGCATGCCGGCGCAGGCATCCTGGTCCAGGCCCGGTTCCTGCAGCAGGCGTACGTAATAGGTCGGCACTCCCATGAATACGGTCGTGCGCGGCAGGTAGCGCATCACCTGAGCGGCATCGAACTTGGGCAGGAAAATCATCTTGCTGCCGTTCAGCAGCGCACCGTGCGAGGCGACGAACAGGCCATGCACGTGGAACAATGGCAGCGTATGCAGCAGCACGTCGTTTTTCTGCCAGTGCCAGGCTTCCTTCAGTACCAGTGCATTGGAGGACAGGTTGTCATGCGTCAGCATCGCACCCTTGCTGCGGCCCGTGGTGCCGGACGTGTACAGAATGGCGGCCATGTCTTCCGGCTCCTTGTGCACGGTGCGGAAGGTGTCGGCATAGGCCATTGCGCGGTTCAGCAGCGAACCGCTGTTGCGCCCTTCCAGCGGCGCATCCAGTGTGTACACATGCTTGGTGCCGGCCTTGAATGCAATCTGCGCTACCCAGCCAAAATTTTGCGGCGAGCAGACCACCACTTCCGGCTCTGCATCTTCGATGAAATAGCTGATTTCGGAGGCGCGGTAGGCCGTGTTCAGCGGCAGGTATACATAGCCGGCGCGTATCGTCGCCAGATACAGGATCAGCGCCTCGGGCGATTTTTCCACCTGTACGGCGACCCGGGCATCCGGCTGCAGGCCCAGGCCGGCCAGCAGGTTGGCCATCTTGGCGCTGGCCCGTTCTACGTCGTCCCAGCTATAGTAGCGGCCGTCATGGGTTTCCATGCAGCAGGAGGATTTGTCTTCGGGGAAGTGGGAGGCAAACAGGGCGTACAGGTTGGCGTTCATTATTGTCCGGTAAATTGGGGCGGCGTTTTTTGCAGGAAGCTGCTGACGCCTTCCTTGTAGTCTTGCGACTGCAGGAAGGCAAAAGCCTCTGCCAGCTCTTGTTCGCTCAGCGGTTCTGCCGCAACGCTAAGTCTCTGGATCAGTTTCTTGTTCATGCGCGCGGCCAGCGGTGCGCCTCTGGCGATGCGCTGCGCGCTTTGCCGGGCTTCTTCGGGCACGTCGCCGGCAATCCGGTGCAGCAGGCCCTTGGCGTGCGCTTCCGCTGCATCGAATACCCGTCCCTCCAGCAGTATTTCCAGCGTTGCCGCCTTGCCGACCAGGTCCAGCAGACCCTGCAGCTCGCCCGGCGCCAGTGGAAAGCCAAGCCGGTTGATGGGGATGCCGAAGCGGGAAGAAGGAGATGCGATGCGGATATCGCAGGCGCAGGCAATTTCCAGCCCGCCGCCCACGCACACGCCTTCAATGGCGGCAACGGTCGGGTGCAGGCAGGTGCTGATGGCATGCAGGGCCCGGGCAATGGTTTCGGTGTGGTAGCGCATGCCGTCGGCCATGTTACTGCGCACGGTGGCAAACTCTGCGATGTCCGCGCCGGCAGCAAAATTGCCGCCTTCGCCACGGATGACAATGCAGCGCAGCGCCGTGTCGGCGGACAGCGCATCGAAAGTGCTGCGCAGGCTTTGCCACATGGCGACGTCCAGTGCGTTCAGCTTGCCCGGATTGGACAACGTAACGGTGGCGACGGCGCCATTTTTTTCGCAGCGTATTTCAGACATGCCGGTATCCTGTTCAGGCTTTCGCGGCGGATTTCCTGCCGGCATACTGGTAGGCGCCCACCAGCAGGATGGCGCCGCCGATGATCATCGGTATCGAATACATCTGGCCGGCGGAAATCGTGATGCCGGCGAATGTCACTTCAAAATCGGGCACACGGAAATATTCGGTGAAGAAGCGCGCGCAGCCGTACAGCATGACGAACAGCGCGCCTACCGCCAGCCTGGGGCGCGGTTTGCGCGCATACAGCCACAGGATGACAAATAGCAGTATGCCATCCACCAGCATCTGGTATAGCGGCGACGGGTGCACCAGGTGGTCGGTGATGCCCGGCCACTGCATGGCCCACGGCAGGTCCGGCGAGGCAATGCGACCCGGCAGCTCATGGTTGATGAAATTGCCCAGGCGGCCGGCGGCATAACCCAGCGGCACCATGGGAGCGATGAAGTCATAGACGTCGGCCAGGTTGCGTTTGGCCTTGCGCGCCCACAGCGACATGGCGATCAGCACGCCGATAAAGCCGCCATGGAAGGACATGCCGCCTTTCCACACGGCGAAGATCTCTGCCGGATGCAAAAAATAAAAGCTGGGATTGTAGAACAATACTTCGCCCAGGCGTCCGCCGATGATGACGCCCAGCACGCCGTAAAACAGCATGTCGTCGATATCCTCGTTTTTCCATCCTTTGGCGGCAATATGGGGCTGCTTGATCCTGACCCTGCCCAGTACGACAAACTGGATGAAAGCAACCAGGTACATCAGGCCGTACCAGTGCACCTGCAGCGGGCCGATGGAGAAGGCAACCGGATCGGGATTGGGATGTATCAGCATTCGGGATTCTTTCTCAGCAAGTTCAAAAACGCCTGCAGCACCGGCGAGGGATTATCCCGGCGCCAGGCCACGCCTATCTCCACCGTGCCGCTGCCGGCGGTTAGTGTAGCGCCGCCTGCGGCTGAAGGCGCTTTCAGCGCATGGTAGACAACGCCGGGGCGCTTTAAATTCGACACAGATTGTGGCACAAGAGCGATGCCCATGCCAGCCGAGACGAGGCCGACGATGGTCTGCATCTGTATCGCCTCCTGCCCGATCAGCGGCGTCAGGCCCTCATCGCGGAAGCGGCCCAGTATCACGTCATGCAGGGCAGGTGCGATTTTACGCGGAAAGATGATCAGCGGCAGATCTTTATAGCTGGCCAGCGCATCCGGTTTCTTGCGCGCTGCGGCCGCTTCCGGCACGGCCAGCATCAGCGGTTCTGCCAGCACTTTGCGGTAGTCCAGCAACGGCAGCAGCCGGTCCGGCAGCGGCGGGATCAGCAGGCCGGCATCGATCTGGCCTTTTTCCAGCGCATCCAGCTGCACATCGCTGGTGGCTTCGCGCAATTCTATCTGCACGTCGCCGTAAGCAGCGCGGAACTCCCGCAGGTAGGGCGGCAGCACGCTATAGTCGGCAATCGACACGAAGGCCAGCGACAGGTGGCCACTGGCGCCGGCGGCGGCGCGCTGCACCAGTTGCGGCAAGCCCAGCGCCTGCTGCACCAGGCGCTGGGCCTCCGGCAGCAGTGCCAGCCCGGCCGGCGTCAGCGCGATGCTGCGGGTGTTGCGCACGAACAGCGGCGTACCCAGTGCATTTTCCAGCGCCTGTATGGTTTGCGATAGCGGCGGCTGCGTCATGTGTAATCTGGCGGCGGCGCGGCCGAAATGCATCTCGTCGGCGACGGCGATGAAATAGCGCAGCTGGCGTAGTTCTATATGCATGGGCTTATGTTTGATTAATATGAAATTCGACCTAATAATGCATGAATCATATATTTGACAGATGGCATTTGGCAAGTGACACTAGCCGGCATACAGATACCGATGCGAAAGCCCTTGAGTAATCCGGGTTTTTGTCCAAAATAACAATGCACCCTGAGGAGAGACCCAGCATGTCATTCAATCGCCGCTCAAAAAACATCACGCAAGGCGTGGCCCGCAGCCCTAACCGTTCCATGTATTACGCCATGGGTTACGAAAAGGAAGATTTCGACAAGCCGATGATAGGCATTGCCAACGGGCACTCGACGATTACGCCGTGCAACTCCGGCTTGCAAAAGCTGGCCGACATTGCGATTGCGACGATCAAGGAAAATGGCGCCAATCCGCAGGTATTCGGTACACCGACCATTTCGGACGGCATGTCCATGGGCACAGAGGGCATGAAATATTCGCTGATCTCGCGCGAAGTGATTGCAGACTGTATTGAAACGGCCGTCAATGGCCAGTGGATGGACGGCTGCGTCGTGATCGGCGGCTGCGACAAGAACATGCCGGGCGGCATGATTGCGATGGCCCGCACTAACGTGCCCAGCATCTACGTCTACGGCGGCACGATCAAGCCGGGTAAATGGAAGGGCAAGGACCTGACCATCGTTTCCTCGTTTGAAGCCGTGGGCGAATTCACCGCCGGCCGCATGTCGCAGGAAGATTTTGAAGGCGTGGAACGCAACGCCTGCCCATCCTCCGGTTCTTGCGGCGGCATGTACACGGCCAATACCATGTCTTCTTCGTTCGAGGCGCTGGGCATGTCGCTGCTGTATTCGTCCACGATGGCCAATCCCGATGATGAAAAAACCGGTTCCGCGGCCGAATCCGCCAGGGTGCTGGTGGAAGCCGTCAAAAAGGACATCAAGCCGCGCGACATCATTACCCGCAAATCGATAGAAAACGCAGTCGCTGTGCTAATGGCAACCGGCGGTTCCACCAATGCCGTGCTGCACTTCCTGGCGATTGCCCACGCGGCGGAAGTGGAATGGACGATAGACGATTTCGAGCGCATGCGCCTGAAAGTGCCTGTCATCTGCGACCTGAAACCTTCCGGCAAATACGTGGCGACCGATCTGCACAAGGCGGGCGGTATTCCGCAGGTAATGAAGGTGTTGCTCAACGCCGGCCTGCTGCACGGCGATTGCCTGACCATCACCGGCAAGACCATGGCGGAAGAACTGGCGCACGTGCCGGATGTGCCGCGCGCCGACCAGGATGTCATCCATACGGTGGAGCAGGCTTTGTACAAGCAGGGCCACCTGGCCATCTTGAAAGGCAACCTGTCGCCCGAAGGCTGCGTCGCCAAGATTACCGGCCTGAAAAATCCTGTGATCACCGGCCCGGCCCGCGTGTTTGAGGATGAAGGCAGCGCCATGGAAGCGATCCTGAGCGACAAGATCAATGCCGGCGACGTCATCGTCATGCGTTACCTGGGACCCAAAGGCGGACCCGGCATGCCGGAGATGCTGGCGCCGACCTCGGCCATCATCGGCAAGGGCCTGGGTGAATCGGTAGGCCTGATTACCGACGGCCGTTTCTCCGGCGGTACCTGGGGCATGGTGGTCGGTCACATATCGCCTGAAGCCTTTGTCGGAGGCACCATTGCGCTGATACAGGAAGGCGATTCGGTCACCATCGACGCGCTGCAACAGCTGATCCAGCTGAACGTGGCGGAAGAAGAGATTGCCCGCAGGCGCGCCAACTGGAAACAGCCGGCGCCTCGCTACACCCGCGGTGTATTGGCTAAGTTTGCTGCGCTGGCAGCACCGGCCAGCAAGGGCGCGGTAACCGGCTAGGCGGCAGGGCTGGATATCAGCAAACAATAAGCAAAAAGCCGGAGCGATCCGGCTTTTTATTGTCTGCTTGCTGCCTACTGATCGTCACTTATTGTCTACGTGGGTGACGCCTATGGTGCCGGCGGCAGCGATGGGCGCGGCATTGACCGCAGGCATCAACGGCGCGGCTTGCTCTTGTCGAAGCTGCGTTTGACCCTTTCTTTCTTCATCTTCTCAAAGTGCATATGGTCTTTGCGCTTGTCCAGACCCAGCATGCGTTCAAAGAACTCAAACCACAGAAAAGCAAAGAAGGCCAGGCCGACGATCCACCACCACGATAGATTGACCAGTGGGCCTACTTCCAGATACTTCAGCAGCGTCAGCAATGCGACGGCAATAATCATCCACATGGGAATCTCCTTTTTCTAGAACGCATTTTACCAATATGAGCGAGTGCGAACGAGTCTATTTGGGATGCAGTGCGAGGCGTGTCGCGACGCAAAGGGTGGCTCCCTTTGCTAGCGTCCTAGGCGGGCCCGCACGCAGCAATGCGCCCAAATGGGCCGTTCCCGAAGGGCAAACGCATCTCACTCCTATTGGTGAAATGAGTTCTAGCATACGAGCAATTGCCTGTCCTGGTCAATCTCTACAATGTATTGGCTATCAGGCAAGTCAACCCACGTCACTTATGCGGCGTTGAATCAATATTCCGGCGTATTTCACTCCATACCGGCAATGTTGAAATGCATACGCGGAAAACGGGTAGAATTAACATATTGATTGCCTTGATTGCTGAGAAAAAGCAGCTTTATTGAGGCAATGAATCAAAGCATCTTAACCTCTGGAGAGAGCAATGAAATATTCAGTATTGATTGGCGCCGCAGTTGCCATCCTGGCTTCCGGTTCGGCAATGGCCAACCTGGAACTGGCAAAGTCTAAAAACTGCATGGCATGCCACGCAGTCGCCAACAAGGTCGTCGGCCCCGCCTATAAAGACGTTGCCAAGAAATATGCCGGCGATAAAACAGCTGAAGACAAGCTGGTGCAAAAAGTCATGAAGGGCGGCAGTGGCGTATGGGGTGCCGTTCCTATGCCGGCCAATCCGCAAGTCACCGAAGCGGAAGCCCGCACCTTGGTCAAGTGGGTGCTGTCGCAGAAATAATCCGGCTGGCGCAGGAATTTGTTGACGCCGCCTTTATTGATGCTGTCATATAGCCGTATAGAAAAAATGCTCGCAAGATATTGCGGGCATTTTTTTTGCGCTCTGTTTGCTTACAGCTATTTGCCGGCAGCCTCTGCTGCAGGCGGTGATGCTGTGATACGGCCCAGCGGTATGACGAAGTCATAATCGCTGCCGCTCATGCTGGATTGCGCACGTCGGGTATGGGGGCCGCAGACTGCCTTTTCTGGTGAAGGCCCTCCACAAATCCACGCCTCTCCCCCTGCCGTTGAAAAATCTATGTTTTGAACGGGCATGTGGTGTGACAGCAGTTCCGCCATCGGATGCCTGACGTCGTCGCCTTGCGTGTCCGCTACCTTGTCTGAATGGTAGTTCCCTACCAGCAGCAAAAATGTAGATGCGGGGTACTGATGAAATCTGGTTTCGGCATTTGCCGCCATCAACAGGTCGCGCTGGCCCTGCCAGTAAGGCTCATTGCTGGAGAGAGCGACGGGATATTGACTGTCATTCATGTCCATTGCGAACACTGAAATTTTAGCTCCGGTGCGCCGCATGACACGTATTGCTTCAATCAGTTCCAGCATCGCCTCGTCACTTCTGCCGTCTTGCATCTTCCTGTTCCAGAATTTGCCGGCGATCAGTTGCTGCCGGTCTTCCGGTTTTCCTTCAGAGGCCAAGTAGGCGAGCAGGGCGGGTTGCTCCTCGGCGGCCATCTCCAGTCCTACCAATACCGGCCGGCGCGCTTTCAACAAGCTGCAGGCAAGGCCGGCAACGAACTCCGGTATCTCTTTGGTGCCGTGCGTTTCACCCACGACGATTATGGGCGCCGTAAGCTTGGATATATCCAGCCTGGTTTGCAGTGTGCAACTCGGACCGGGGGACGTTTCGGCGGCATACGCCAATGTCCCAGAAAAAAATGCCGCGGATATTGCCACCCCAGACAAGAATGCCCTGAAGTTAAATATTATTACCATGCAGGACTGTCTCCTGTGTTTAGACGCTGTTACAGCGGTGCGCAGATGGCCATACTACTCGTAGACTTGGGCAGCGCCCAGCGCTGTCGTCGCGCCTGGACGGTTTAATTTCGCAACAGCTTCATACCAGCTTCATAGTTGCGCCCATAAAAAAACGCTGCAGGCCGGGGCCGTACAGCGTTTCTGTTACCAGCCTGTATCAACAGGCTGGCTTTGCATCAATTACTTAACAACGGAGATCAGTTCACGTTTGCCGGCTTTGTATGTGTACAAAGTCAGTGTGCCGTCCTTGATGTCGCCTTTGTCATCAAATGCGATGTCGCCGGTTACGCCTTTATGATGGATCTTCGCCAGGAAAGGCAGGTATTTTGCTGGTTCAGCAGATTTAGCCTGCACCATTGCGTCTACCATCGTCATCACAGCATCGTAAACATACGGTGCGTAGATTTGCACTTCGATGCCGAATTTTTTCTTGTAAGCTGCTTTGAAGTCATCATTGGCTTTTTTCTGTGCATCCAGAACGCCGCCTGCTTCAGCGCAGACTACCTGGCCTTCGCCGATAGCGTCGCCAGCCAGTTTAGCCAAGTCGGCTGTACAGATACCGTCGCCGCCCATGAACTTGGCAGTGATGCCCAGTGCTTTCATCTGACGCAGCATAGGACCAGCAACTGCATCCATACCGCCGAAGAAGATCACGTCTGGGTTTTTCGCCTTGATGCCGGTCAGGATCGCGCTGAAGTCAGTAGACTTGTCAGTGGTGTGTTCTGTAGACACGACATCCGCGCCTTTGGATTTGGCACCTTTGATGAACTCAGCAGCTACGCCTTCGCCGTATGCTGTCTTATCATCGATGACGGCAATTTTCTTGGCTTTGTTGATCTGGACAGCGTAACGGCCCAGTGTGCCGCCCAATTGGCCGTCATTGGCAACAACGCGGAAAGCGCCTTTGAAGCCTTGTTGAGTGTACTTAGGGTTAGTCGCAGATGGAGAAATCTGTGGGATGCCTGCATCGTTGTAGATCTTGGATGCTGGGATCGTTGTACCGGAGTTCAAGTGACCGATCACGCCGTTTACTTTCGCGTCGACCAGTTTCTGTGCTACGGTTGTGCCTTGTTTTGGATCCGCGCCGTCATCTTCAGCCAGCAGTTCGAATTTGACTTTTTTACCGCCGATGGTGACGCCTTTGGCGTTCAGTTCTTCGATCGCCATTTTGGCGCCGTTTTCATTGTCTTTGCCCAAGTGAGCGATGGCGCCGGAGATTGGGCCAACGTGACCGATTTTTACAACTTGTTCCTGAGCTGCCGCAGTACCAGCAAAAGCGAATGCAATCGCGCCAGCCAGTGGAATCATTTTAATTTTGAACGACATGAACATACTCCCTAAGGTTTAAAAAGTAAGACAAATTACTGCAAAACCGACTCATTCAGATTTCTGAATAGCCAGAAGGTACAACAGAAAAAATGTTTCGCATAGCTATTTTGTGTGGTTTTTTTGGAACTTCAACGTTTTTTATATGCCCCAATATCGCGCACTTGACAAGGTCGACCGCAAGCTTTTGAACTTGCTGCAAAAGAACAATCAGACCCCGACCAGAACCCTGGCGGACAAACTCCACATCTCCCAGCCAACCTGCCTCCGGCGCATCCGCGAACTGCGCGACGCAGGCGTCATCAGCGCCGATGTGGCGATGGTCGATCCCTTCGCGCTGGGCTACGGCATGCTGGCCTTTCTGGAGGTGTCGCTGATCAACCAGTCCGACGAATTCATGCACGCATTTGAGGCAGGCATGAACAAGGAAGCTGAAGTGATGCAGTGTTATTTTGTGTCCGGCGAGTATGATTATTTCCTGGTGGTGCATGTGATCGACATGGATGCCTATTACCAGTTTGTGCGGCGCGTCATCTCCGGGTCCGGCAACGCACGTCATTTTCACTCCCGTTTTCCGATGAAGCGCGCCAAGTTTTCTACCCGCATTGCCTTTGATGAGAAGGCAGCCGAACTGCCGGTGCGCGTGGGTAAGTAGGCGGTATGCTGCTTTAACGCGCTGGCCGCCGTGTCCGATGACAGTTTTTGACATCAAGGGCTGGCGCGGGTTTGCGGGCATAAATGGGCTGCGAGGGGCGTGGATGCTATGGTTTAAACGATATACGTAGTTTCCCTTAGCTGCCAAGGCAGGGGCATTACGTAAAAAGGCCGTGCTGCTTTTTACTTGCAGCACGGCCCACTTTTTTTGTTTCAGCGCGATTTAATGTTTTACAGCAGCATTACTTTGCTGCCGCTGTTGCCGGCGCGCGTGGTCCGGCGTTCTTCACATATTTGTCAAACCAGTTCAGCATTTCATAGACGAGCTGTTCGTTCGATTCCGCCGCGGCATACCAGTGTGGCTCATGCGGCAGCATCACGAGGCGGGTAGTGCCGCCGTTGCCGCGGATGGCTTCATACAGCTTGTTGGCCTGCAGCGGTGTCGTGCCGGGGTTGGCATCGTCGGCGCCGTGCACGATCAGCAGCGGCGTCTTGACCTTGTCGGCATAGAAGAAAGGCGACACCTTCTGGTACACGTCAGGCGCTTCCCAGACTGAACGGCGTTCGCTCTGGAAGCCGAACGGCGTCAACGTCTTGTTGTAGGAGCCGCTGGTGGCCACGCCGGCGCGGAACAGGTCGGAGTGGATGACCAGGTTGGCCGTCATCAGCGCGCCGTGGCTGTGACCGGTGACGCCGATGCGTTCCGGATCTGCCACGCCCAGCCGCACTGCTTCATCCACCGCTGCCTTCGCATCGGCGACTAGCTGATCCATATAGTTGTCATAGGCTTTCTTCGGATCGCCCACGACCGGAAAGGAGGCATTGTCGATGATCGCGTAGCCTGCCAGCAGCAGCAAACGGTAGTTGCGCAGCCGCGTGAAGGTTGCCTGCGAGCCGCTGATCTGGCCGGCCTTGGAGGCATCCGCGTAATCGAGCGGATAGGCATACAGGATCGTTGGAACACGGGTGCCTTCCTTGTAGCCAGGCGGCGTGTACAGCGTGAACGACAGGTCCAGGCCGTCGGCGCGTTTGTATTTGACCAGGCGCTTCTTGATCTGGCGCACAGCGGGCGTCGGATCGGGGATGTGCGTGACGGCGACCGTGCTGGAGGCAACGCCTGCTTCACCCGCTGCGGCCTCCATTGTGCTGCCCAAAGTGCGCAGGAAGGCATTCGGCGTATCGTCCGCAGTCTGGTGCCAGGTCAGGAATTTTGTTGAATCCGGGCCGGTGAAGGCGACAAAACGCTCGTAGGCCGTCTTGCTGCTGCGGAACAGCCGTTCCGATTTTTTGGTCTTGAGGTTGAACTTGTCCAGGAAAGGCCGGTCGCCATCCGTGGAAGCACCATTGCCGCTCAGGAAGATGGAGTCGCCGTCCTGGCGCAGCACAATGGCGCCGTTAGGCAATCTTTGCCTTACCGGGTTGCCGGGATTCGCATATTTTTCGTCCGTCGACAAATCCCATAACAGGCTGGGCTGTTGTTTAGGGTCATCCAGGTTAATGACGAAACTGCGCAGCCAGTGCCGGTTGTTGTCATATTCTGTCAGCAGCGCAACGCCCGGCTGTTCGCCGTAGGCCAGGCCTGCAAAACGCTGTTCGGTACGGGTGACTTCCAGCGGGGCAGCGGTAAACGGCGCCTTTTGCAGCATGAGCTTGTCGCGCGCCGGTACTTTGACATCCCAGTCGCCGCCATCCAGTGCCTCTGCCCAGAGCAGTGTGGCGGCATCGGTGGAGCGCCACGAAAAGTCACGCGGGCCGAGCGGCGCGCCATGGATAGGCACACGATCCGCCAGCGGCAGCGAGGCGATGTGGTGGTTGACGATGGCAGCCGGTTTGGACACATCCCACACATCCACTTCATGCGGGAAGCGGTCATAGGTCGTCACATAGGAGTAGGGCTTGTGAATGGTCGCAACCAGCAGATGCCGTCCGTCCGGCGCCGGGTCCACTTGTGCATACCGGCCCGGCTTGCCGAGGGGCGTGATGGCGCCCGTGGCGGCATTGACCAGTGCAAGCTGTGCGTTTGCGTAATAGTCAAACAGGTCTTCATCATGCTGGCTGTTGAGCGTATCGCGGTTTTCGTAAGTGCTGCTCTGGCCTTTGCTTCCATCCGTTTGCTGGATGCTGGGGCCGGCGGGAATAACAGGCTCGGCAGGCGGCGGGCCCATGCGCTTGGGCACCAGCTTGACCAGCAGTGTCTTCTGGTCCGGCATCCATTGCAGTTCATCTTCAAACATCGGGTTCAGCTGCGCACCGGCGATACGGCGCACTGCGCCGGTGGCGGCATCGCCCAGCCATAGCTCCACCGAATCGGCGGCCACATTTTCAAAGGCAAAGCGCTTGCCGTCTGCACTCCATGCCGGTGCACCGGGGCAGGCGCCTTCAGGCAGCTTGATGTTGCGCTGTGCGCCATCGGGAATGCTGACCAGCGCAAAGCTCCTGGCGCACGGCGTAATGCCATAGCCGCCCGGTGTGTCGTGCTTGCTGTGGTTCTTTGGCTCTACCCGTACGCCGGCCAGGCGCAGGAAAGGCGTGGCCACGCGCGAGATCGACGGATAGTCCTGCATGGATACCAGCAGCATCTTGTCCCGCGTGGGGCTGATGGAAGGCGTGGGCGGCGACGGTGCGCGCATCACATCCAGTATATATTGAGGTGGTTGGCTGTATCCTGAGGCGGCAGTGGATGCGGCTGCTGCAGGCGCTGCCTGGGCGGAAGCCGGCGCAGTGCCGATGACCAAGGCCGCCGCCGATGTCACAGACAGCGCCAGTGCGCCAAGCCTGAAGCGGTTCAAAGTGGTGTGAGCTGACAAGTCCTACCCTCCTGTTGTGCATCTGTATGTTGAGTTCATCCGCGCGTTGCGCGGATGTTTTTCCGTGATGGGAAACCTGATGCAGGATATCGTCCCGGCAGGCAGGAGCATTCATATCAGGCAAAAAGTCGTGCCACATGTTGTCACAGAAAAATTGTCAAGGCAATATTAAGATGATGCCGCGCCTGGACTTCAAACAGCGGCGTTGATCATTTAGACCCCGGCAAAAAATATGCAGGGTGCAATAGGCTTCATCCATTGCACCTTTTTTTTCGCATAAAAAAAGCCGCCATTGGCTGGCGGCTTGTGCCTGTAAAACCTGCTGCTCAGTGCGGCCGGTTAAGCCGGCTGCAATATCCTGCCCGGGCTGGCCGTATTCATTCCTGTGAATGCAAAATCCACATCCGGCTGCAGGCCCGAGACGATATCGGCAATCGCGCGGCCGGAGCCTGCGCCCATCGTCCAGCCCAGCGTACCGTGGCCGGTGTTCAGGTACAGGTTGCTGATCTTGCTCTTGCCGATATAGGGTACGTTGGAAGGCGTCAGCGGGCGCAAGCCGGTCCAATAGGTCGGGTTGTCGTAGTCGCAGGCGTGGGGGAACAGTTCACGCGTGCGGCGGGTGATGGCTTGGCAGCGGGTGGTGTTGAGTTCCCTGGTATAGCCGTTCAGTTCGCAGGTGCCGGCCACCCGCAGGCGGTCGCCCAGACGGGAGACCACCAGCTTGTAGCCGTCGTCGGTCAGCGAGACCGTCGGCGCTGCATCCGGGTCGGTGATGCGGTAAGTCGCCGAATAGCCTTTGCCGGGATAGATCATCAGGTTCACGCCCAGCGGTTTCAGCAGCGGCACCGAGAAACTGCCCATCGCCATCACATAGGCATCGGCGTGCAAGACCTTGTGGCGGCCTTCGGCATCGATGATTTCCACGCCGGTGATTTTGGCGGCGCTGCCGGTCCCTTCGGTCAGCAGGCGGGTGACGGTGGTGCTGAAGCGGAAATCCACGCCTGCTTCTGCCGCCTTTGTTGCCAGGCCGCTGGTGAACTTGTAGATGTCTCCCGACTCATCGCTGGCGGTGAAATCGCCGCCGACGATCTTGTCGCGGATGCCGGCCAGCGCCGGTTCTATGCGGACCACTTCGTCGGCATCGATGGAGTCGCGCTGGCAGCCGAGGTCGCGCATCAGCTTGGCGGCGGGCAGGGATTCCTGAAAGTCTTTTCTATCGGTATAAAAATGCAGGATGCCCTGGGTCAGGCAATCGTAGTCTATGCCGGTGTCGGCGCGTACCGCCTGCAAGGTCTGGCGGCTGTATTCGGAGATGGCGACAATCTGGCGGATGTTGTAGGCAGTCCTGGCCGGCGTGCATTCACGCAGGAAGCTCAGGCCCCATACCCATTGCAGCAGCTCAGGGCGCAGGCGAAACAGCAGCGGCGCGTCTTCCTTGCCCAGCCATTTCAGCACCTTCATCGGCGCTGCGGGATTGGCCCAGGGTTCTGCATGCGAGACGGAGATCTGGCAGCCGTTGGCAAAACTGGTTTCTTGCGCGGCGCCGGGCTGGCGCTCCAGCACGGTGACGTCATGGCCGGCTTTTTTCAGGAACCACGCGGAAGATGTGCCGATGATGCCGGCGCCTAAGACGATCACTTTCATGGGAGTCTCCTATTTATCGATAGAGAGATTGTAGAAATTTATCGAAATCTCGTGTGATCAATAAGGCGGTTGAATATTTTATTATTGCAAGCAAGCGGGATCAAAACGTTTAAAAAACAAAGCTTTTTGTGCAAAAGCTTTTATTTTGACATTTTCGCTTTTGAAATTTCCTGCATGACCGCACGTGTGACGACTTCTTCCATCGTTTTGTGCAGCCCGGCGCGGATGTCTGTGGCCAGATGTTCGACGGCGGTTTGCAGCACGTCAGCCAGGCTGTCGCGCACGCGGTGTTCCAGCACAAAATCCACGCGGGCCAGCACCTGTTTCAACACGCCTTCGCGGATGGACTGTTCAAGCCGCTGCCATTCTTCTTCGCTGATGACGGTTGCTGCTGCCGGATTCACGGCAAGTGAGGCACCGGGTGCATCGGACACGCCGGGAGCATCGGGCATGCGCGTTGCAATCGGTGGTTGCGGCGTTGGCGTGGCTATAGGTGCGACAGGTGCAGTAGGTGCAGTAGGTGCAACAGGAACGGGGACGGCGGCGGGCGCAGCCACAAGCTCGTTGACGACAGGCTTGTCCTGCGGGCCGATGATGTCGGTCAGCACCGGGATGTTGGCGTCCATGGGGTTGCTCATGACAGTTTCGCCACAGAATGAGTCAGTGCATAACCGCGCTGCTGGTAGAACTTGTAGCGCTCGCGGCCGGACAGCGTGTCCTGCTCGCTGGTGGAGACCAGTTCTATCATCCGTTCAAAACGGGCAAAGCTGCCGGGCGTCTGGCTGGTCAGGTTGATCAGCAGTTCATGGTGCGGGAACTCCGCATCGTCGCTGGCGCTCAGCACCACTGGGGTTTGTGTCGCCAATGGATCGCCGGCCATCACATGCGGCAGGAAATCCTGCTCGGAAAACGTCCACAGCGCCTGGTTCAGCCTTTCCAGTTGTGCCCTGTCGCTGTCGAACACGACGATGCGGCATTTGGCCGCCCTGGCCTTGCGGATCAACCGGCACGCGTACGCGATCTTGTCGGGGACATTGCTGTGGAAATCTATTCGCGTCATGTGATTCTGGATAAGTGGCTACTTAGTGGCTAATGGCTAAAGGCTAAAAACCGATGGCTGATGGCTAAAAACGGAAAGTAGCTTCGCCGTTTTGCTGCGCGGGCGCCGGCTTGCTGGCATCGTTGGCGGTATCCTTGGCCTTGGCAGGCGGCGGAGGAGGAGGCGCCGCTGCTTCAGGCGCCGGATAGCGGTAGTCCTTCGGCAACCTGTTGGTCGTCGGGTATCCCGCATCGGTCAGCGACGTGCGCCAGTCGGCGCTTTGGTAGCCCGATATTTTTTTGGAACCGACCGTCATCGCCGGCAGCAAGGCGCCGCCACTGACCTGTTTCAGCCTGGCGACATCTTCATTGGTCTTGACGGTTTTTTCTGCAAAGGGGATGCCATTACTCTTCAGCATGGACCTGGCTTCATCGCAGGGCGCGCAGCCCGCAGTGGAATAAAACGCCACCGGATTTTTGGACGCCGGCCCGGCCAGATCCGCCGGAAAATTATTGACTGGCGAATCGCCGCCGGTAATCGACTTGACTTCCACCCGCTTGATGCTGGGTGGAGGCGGCACGTCGCTATACGTGACCTTGCCGTCGGGGCCTACCGATTTATACAATTGGGCCGACGCATTCAGCGCCAGCAGGCCGGTGGACAACAACAGCAGGCCGGACAATACTTTTTTCATCTTCATGGCTTCCTTTTACTGTACGTGTACAGAGGTTTTCAGGCTGTCATCCCGTTGTGGCGTAACAATGCATCGATAGATGGTTCGCGTCCTCGGAAAGCCTTGAACGATTCCAGCGCGGGGCGGGAGCCGCCCACTTCCAGTACTTCCGACTGGAATTTCTTGCCGGACGCGCGCGACAGCGTGCTGCCTCCGCCGGCGCCGGCTTCTTCAAACGCGCCGTAGGCATCCGCAGACAGGACTTCTGCCCACTTGTAGCTATAGTAACCCGCCGCATAGCCGCCGGAAAAGATATGTCCAAAGGAATGCTGGAAGCGGTTGAAGGCCGGCGGGTTGAAAACCGACACCTGCTCCCTGACGGTATCCAGGATATCCTGCGCGCTTTGCGTGCCGGAAGCGTCGAAATCGTCATGCAAATGCATGTCGAACAGCGAAAACTCCACCTGGCGCAGTGTCTGCATGCCGGACTGAAAGTTTTTTGCCGCGATCATCTTGTCGAACAGCGCGCGCGGCAGCGGCGCGCCGGTGTCCGCATGCGCCGTCATGTGCTGCAGCACGTCCCATTCCCAGCAAAAGTTTTCCATGAACTGCGAAGGCAGCTCCACCGCATCCCATTCCACGCCGGAGATGCCAGATACCGACAACTCTTCCACCTGCGTCAGCATGTGGTGCAGGCCGTGGCCGAATTCATGGAACAGCGTGATCACTTCGTCGTGCGTGAATAGCGCAGGCTTGCTCTGGCCGTTGACGACCGCAGGTTCGCTGAAGTTGCAGGTCAGGTAGGCCACCGGTGTCTGTACGCCGCCAGCGGTGCGGCGGCGTCCGCGTGCATCGTCCATCCACGCGCCGCCGCGCTTGCCGCTGCGCGCATACAAATCCAGGTAGAACTGGCCGACCAACTGGCCGTCTTTTTCTATGCGGTAGAACTTGACGTCCTTGTGCCAGGTGCTGGCCACGTCGTCCTTGATCTCTACCGCGAACAGCGTTTCAATCACACGGAACAGGCCAGCCACGACTTTCTGCTCAGGGAAATACTGCTTCACTTCCTGTTCGGAAAACGCATAGCGCTGTTCGCGCAGCTTTTCGGAGGCATAGGTGGTGTCCCAGGACTGCAGGTCGGCAACGCCCAGGTGGTCGCGCGCAAACTCGCGCAACTCGGCCAGGTCTTTTTCTGCGAAAGGGCGGGCGCGGTGGGCCAGGTCTTCGAGGAAGGCGCTGACCTGGGCCGGCGACTCCGCCATCTTGGCCACCAGTGATACCTCGGCGAAATTGCGGTAGCCCAGCAGTTGCGCTTCTTCCTTGCGCAGTTGCAGCAGCTCGGCGATGATCGCCGTGTTGTCCCACTCCGGCTTGGTCCCCAGTTCAGAGGCCTTGGTGGCATTGGCGCGGTAAATGGCTTCGCGTAGCGAGCGGTTGTCTGCGTATTGCAGCACCGGGAAGTAGGACGGGAAGTGCAGCGTGAATTTGTAGCCGGGTTTGCCGTCTTTTTCGGCGGCGGTTTTGGCCGCCTGCAGCACGTCGTCCGGCAGGCCTTTCAGTTCGTCGGCGTTTTCAATGAACAGGCCGTAGTCGTTGGTCGCATCCAGCACGTTCTCGGAAAACTTGGTGGACAGGGCCGCCTGCTTTTCCTGGATTTCCGCGTAGCGCTGTTTTTTGTCGTCCGCCAGTTCGGCGCCGCCCAGGCGGAAATCGCGCACTGCATGGTCGATGATGGTTTTGCGCGCCTGCGGCAGGCCGGCATAGCCGGCATCCGCCTGCAAGGCCTTGTACTTGTCGAATAAGGCCAGGTTCTGGCCCAGTGCAGTCCAGAATTCGGTGATCCTGGGTTGATTTTCGTTGTAGGCCGCGCGCAAGGCCGGCGTATCGACCACCGCATTCATGTGGCTGACAATACCCCAGGCGCGGCCCAGCTTTTCGGTCGCGTTTTCCAGGGGCTCTACAAAATTCCCCCAGCTGACGGTTTCGCCCGGCTGTTCCAGCCTGGCAACGACGGCCCGGTTTTCTTCCAGCAGCGCTTCCACCGCGGGTGTCACATGTTCAGGCTGGATCGCGTCAAAACGGGGCAGGTCGCTAAAGTCGAGCAGGGGATTGTGTTCCATTATCGGGTTCTTTCGGCAGCTTCAATTGTATTTACCAGCAACATCGTAATGGTCATCGGACCGACGCCGCCAGGGACGGGGGTAATATATCCCGCCACTTCCTTGGCATTGGCGTAATCGACGTCGCCGCATAGTTTGCCTTCGTCATCGCGGTTCATGCCCACGTCAATGACGACGGCTCCGGGTTTGACCATGTCGGCAGTCACAATGTTCCGCTTGCCGGTGGCCACGACCAGGATATCGGCATTGCGCGTATGGTAGCCAAGATCACGTGTCTTGGAATTACAGATGGTGACGGTGGCGCCGGCTTGCAAGAGCAGCATAGCCTGCGGTTTGCCGACGATGTTCGATGCCCCGACGACAACGGCATTGGCGCCCCGCACAGGGTAATCGATGGATTCCAGCATCTTCATCACGCCATAGGGCGTGCAGGGGCGGAACAGCGGATGGCCTGTCATCAGCAGGCCGGCGTTGCTGACGTGGAAACCATCCACGTCTTTTTCTGCAGCAATCGCTTCAATGACCTTGTTGGCATCGATATGCGCAGGCAAAGGCAGTTGGACCAGGATGCCGTGGATTTTTGGGTCGCTGTTCAGGGCCTGTATGCGGGCCAGCAATGCGGCTTCGCTGAGGTCGCTGTCGTATTTTTCCAATACCGAGTGGAAGCCGCAATCCTCGCAAGCCTTGACCTTGTTGCGCACATAGACCTGCGATGCAGGGCTGTCGCCGACCAGGATCACGGCCAGGCCGGGCTGCCTGCCTTGCGCTGTCAGCGCGGCGGCGCGCTGTGTCACTTCGGCGCGGATTTGTTGGGAGAGCTGGGTTCCGTTGATGATTTGGGCGGTCATGATAGGCGTCGGTGGCAGAGGGATTAAACCGGAATTATAAATTACGGCGGCATCTATCCGCTAACATCCGCTCACGGAGTGTGGATGCAGCATAGCTCAGGCTACGAAACAGGCTGGCAAATAGGCTATCGGATTGCCTGTCAGGCAGTCTATAAAACAGGCCGGCGGTGTAGCGTTTGCCTGGTCCGCGCCGGCAAGATATTTGTAAGCAGATATTACAGCTTGCACTTGCCGCACAACTGTTGCCAGCTTGCGGCCGGCCGTATATTTCCGCAAGGAATTATTGAGTTTTGTTGCCACATGGATTCAGATTGAGTGGCCGATATTGCGCTGCAAAAGAGGCAATAGGCAGACTGTATAGGGCATGAGGCGAGATACTGTTTTTTTACCCTGCATCGCAGCAAAATATCACATTATGAAATCATATATCGCTATTTGAAAAGTAAAAAACTCCTGTTAGAATGCTTGCGCAAACAATACCCAAGCCGTAATTTGTCGATACGCCAAGCGTGTTTACTGAACATGCACCAATAGGAGACTCAAGATGTCACCCCAGATTGACCAAGTCCTGACGCAAGCCGTCAATGATCCCGATGTAATCGAAACCCAGGAATGGCTGGATGCGCTTGAATCCGTCATCGAAAGCGAAGGCCCTGAGCGCGCCCATTACCTGATGGAGCGCATGGTTGATCTGGCCCGCCGCCGCGGAGCGCACATCCCGTTTTCCAGCAACACTGCCTATGTCAACACGATCCCCGCCGATGTCGGCGAACACTGCCCCGGCAATCTGGAAATAGAAGAGCGCCTGCGTTCGTGGATGCGCTGGAATGCGATGGCGATGGTCGTCAAGGCCAACCGCCTGGACGGTGACCTGGGCGGCCACCTGTCCAGCTTTGCATCGCTGGCGAACATGCTGGGCATAGGCTTTAACCATTTCTGGCACGCGCCGAGCGAAAACCACGGCGGCGACCTGCTGTATATCCAGGGCCACTCATCCCCCGGCATCTACGCGCGCGCCTTCCTCGAAGGCCGCCTGTCCGAAGACCAGCTGCTGCACTTCCGCCGCGAAGTGGACGGCAAGGGCCTGTCTTCCTACCCGCATCCTAAGCTGATGCCTGATTTCTGGCAGTTCCCGACGGTATCGATGGGCCTGGGCCCGCTGATGGCCATCTACCAGGCGCGTTTCCTCAAGTATCTGCATGCACGCAGCATCGCCGACACGGCCAACCGCAAGGTTTGGGCATTCTGCGGCGACGGCGAGATGGACGAGCCGGAATCCATGGGCGCAATCGGCATGGCCGGCCGCGAGAAGCTGGATAACCTGGTTATTGTCGTCAACTGCAACCTGCAGCGCCTGGATGGCCCGGTACGCGGCAACGGCAAGATCATCCAGGAACTGGAATCCGATTTCCGTGGCGCCGGCTGGAACGTCGTCAAGGTCATCTGGGGCAGCGGCTGGGACGAGCTGTTGGCCAAGGACAAGGAAGGCATCCTGCAAAAAGTGATGATGGAAACCGTCGACGGCGAATACCAGAACTACAAAGCCAAGGATGGCGCCTATGTGCGCGCCAACTTCTTCGGCAAGCATCCGAAGCTGCTGGAAATGGTCAGCAAGATGTCCGACGACGACATCTGGCGCCTGACCCGCGGCGGCCACGATCCGCACAAGATCTATGCAGCATTCAAGGTGGCGCAGGAGCACAAAGGGCAGCCTACGGTCCTGCTGGTCAAGAGTATCAAGGGCTACGGTTTTGGCAAGTCCGGCGAAGCGCGCAACACTGCGCACAACACCAAGAAGCTGGACGACGAAGCGATCAAGGCCATGCGCGACCGCTTCCAGCTGCCTATCGCCGACGACAAGCTGGCGGATATCCCTTTCTTCAAGCCTGCCGACGACACGCCGGAAATGCAATACCTGCACGAGCGCCGCAAGGCCCTGGGCGGCTACCTGCCACAGCGCCGCCAGAAAGCCGACGAAGTGCTGGTCGTGCCTGAGCTGTCCGCCTTCCAGGCGATGCTGGAGCCGACTGCGGAAGGCCGCGAGATTTCCACTACCGCATCCTATGTGCGTATCCTGACCACGCTGCTGCGCGACGCCAGCCTGGGCCCGCGCGTCGTGCCTATCATGGTCGATGAATCGCGCACTTTCGGTATGGAAGGCCTGTTCCGCCAGATCGGTATTTTCAGCCAGGTCGGCCAGTTGTACGAACCGGTCGATAAAGACCAGGTCATGTACTACCGTGAAGACAAGGCCGGCCAGATCCTGCAAGAGGGCATCAATGAAGCGGGCGGCATGAGTTCGTGGATTGCCGCGGCAACGTCGTACTCGACGAATAACCGCGTGATGATCCCGTTCTACACCTATTACTCGATGTTCGGCCTGCAGCGTATCGGCGATCTGGCATGGGCGGCGGGCGACATGCGCGCACGCGGCTTCCTGCTCGGCGGCACCGCCGGCCGCACCACGCTGAACGGCGAGGGCTTGCAGCATGAAGACGGCCATAGCCATGTGCTGGCGTCCACCATCCCGAACTGCGTGCCTTATGATCCTACCTTCGCGCATGAAGTGGCCGTCATCATGCACGACGGCCTGCGCCGCATGGTCACCAATCAGGAAGACGTGTTCTACTACCTGACGCTGATGAATGAGAACTACAGCCACCCAGGCCTGAAACCAGGCCAGGAAGAGGGCATCATCAAAGGCCTGTACCTGTTGCAGCAAGGCGAGCAGGGCACCAAGCACCGCGTGCAACTGATGGGTTCCGGCACTATCCTGCGCGAAGTGATGTTCGCGCAGGAACTGCTGAAAAACGACTGGGGCATCGGCGCCGACGTCTGGTCCGCACCATCGTTTACGCTGCTGGCGCGCGATGGCCAGGATATCGAACGCTGGAACATGCTGCATCCGTCCGACACACCGCGTGAAGCCTATGTGACGCAATGCCTGAAAGGCAGCACCGGCCCTATCGTCGTCTCCACCGACTACATGCGCACGTTTGCCGAACAGATCCGCGCCTTTGTACCGAAGGGCCGCAGCTACAAGGTGCTCGGCACGGACGGTTTCGGCCGCTCCGACAGCCGCGCCAAGTTGCGCGAGTTCTTCGAGGTGAACCGTTATTTCGTCGTGATCGCTGCGCTGAAATCGCTGGCGGATGAAGGCGTACTGTCAGCCTCCGTTGTGGCGCAGGCCATTGCCAAATACGGTATCGATACCAACAAACCAAATCCGGTGACTGTTTAATTTGACCTTACCACCCCCTTCCTTGCCGGGAGCGGGGCGGGCGCAGAATTCATCGCAGCGAACGCGCGGCGATAAAGAATTAGGCCCGCAACATATCCCGGCAGGCAGGGAGAGAATGGAGCTAAAGCTATGAGTACAATTGAAGTCAAAGTGCCGGACATCGGCGATTTCAAGGAAGTGGAAATTATTGAATTGATGGTCAAGGTGGGCGACACGATCAAGGTCGACCAGTCGCTGATCACCGTGGAATCGGACAAGGCCAGCATGGAGATTCCGTCCAGCCAGGCCGGCGTCGTCACGGAAATCAAGGTCAAGGTCGGCGACAAGGTCGCTGAAGGCTCGCTGCTGCTGATCGTGGAAGGCTCCGGCGCAGCCGCCGCGCCTGCCCCCGTCGCTGCTGCTGCCCCTGCTGTAGCCGCCGCGCCAGCGCCTGCACCGGTTGCTGCAGCCCCCGCTGCTGCAGCTCCTGCCGCTGCACCTGCAGCTGTGGCAAGTGCCGCACCTACTGCACCTGCCGCACCTGCCGCCAATGGCAAATCGCATGCATCGCCTTCCATCCGCAAGTTTGCGCGTGAATTGGGCGTGGATCTGAGCCGTGTCAGCGGTTCCGGCAACAAGGGCCGCGTGACGCAGGAAGACGTGCAGAATTTCGTCAAGGGCATCATGTCCGGAGCGAAAGCAGCACCGGCCGCCGCAAGCTCCAAAGGCGGCAGCGGTGCAGGCCTGGATCTGCTGCCATGGCCTTCGCTGGATTTCAGCAAGTTCGGCGCCACCGAGCTGCTGCCCCTGTCCCGCATCAAAAAGCTCAGCGGCCCCAATCTGCATCGCAACTGGGTCATGATCCCGCACGTGACGCAGTTTGAAGAAGCCGATATCACCGAGCTGGAAGAATTCCGCAAATCCTCCAACGAGGCGATGGCCAAGTCCGGCGTCAAGCTGACCATGCTGGCTTTCGTCATCAAGGCCAGCGTTGCTGCCCTGAAGAAATTCCCGGCCTTCAATTCCTCGCTGGATGCGAATGGCGAGAACTTGATTGTAAAGCAGTATTACAATGTTGGTTTCGCTGCGGATACGCCAAACGGCCTCGTCGTTCCTGTCATTAAGGACGCCGATAAAAAAGGCTTGTCGCAGATTGCCCAGGAAATGGGTGAATTGTCGGCACAGGCCCGCGATGGCAAGTTGAAACCTGCGGACATGCAGGGTGCGACTTTCACGATCTCATCGCTGGGTGGTATTGGCGGCACCGCGTTTACACCCATTATTAACGCACCAGAAGTCGCCATCCTCGGTTTGTCCAAGTCGGCTATCAAGCCGGTATGGGATGGCAAGCAATTCCTGCCTCGCCTGATGTTGCCTTTGTCCTTGTCGTACGACCACCGCGTCATAGACGGCGCGATGGCTGCCCGGTTTACTACCTACCTGGCAGACGTGATGGCGGACCTGCGCAAGACCATGCTGTAACAAACAACGGGCGAGGAGTTTGCAGGCTTCTTCGCCCTGTTTTTTGTTAAGGAGGCAAACATGACTACATGCGTCGTCGTCAGAAAAGAAAACGAAATCGCTATTGCTGCCGATTCCCTGGTGACCTTCGGAGATACCCGGCTGTCCCACGGCTACGAGCAGAACAACAAGATTATCCAGGTCGGCGAATCGTATATCGCCCTGGCCGGCTCTGCCGCCCATTTTCCTGTGATGCGCAAGTTGCTGGCGACCATGGAGCAGGAATGCCATCTGCGGACGCGGGAAGAGGTGTTTGAAACTTTTTCCCGTATCCATGCAGTGCTGAAGGACAAGTTTTTTCTGAACCACAAGGAAGATGACGATGATCCGTACGAGTCTTCGCAAATCACCGCTTTGGTGGCGAACCCCTACGGTATTTTCGGCGTGTATTCCTATCGCGAGGTATTTGCCTTTGACCGCTTCTGGGGCATAGGCAGCGGACGTAATTTTGCGCTCGGTGCGATGTATGCAGTGTACGACAAGTCCACCAGCGCAAAAGAAATTGCAGAGACGGGGATACTGGCGGGTGCAGAGTTTGACAAGAGCACTGCAGGCCCTATCAATTTAATACATTTTTCAACAAAACAACTAGGAGACGAGTTGTAAATCTACTGCGCAATTCTATTTTGAACCTGGGATGCTCATCGTACTGAAGTACTGAAGTACGACTCCGCGTCCCAGGCGCAAACTAGAGCTGCTTGCTACGATTTCCAACTCGCTCCGGCGACAACTTCCACCAGGAAAATACGGAGCTGAATATGGGCATGATCGAAGTCAAGGTACCTGATATTGGTGATTTCAAGGAAGTGGAAGTGATTGAGCTGCTGGTCAAGGTCGGCGATACGATCAAGGTGGACCAATCCTTGATCACCGTGGAGTCCGACAAGGCCAGCATGGAGATTCCATCCAGCCATGCGGGCGTCATCAAGGAATTGAAGATCAAGGTCGGCGACAAGGTGGCCGAAGGCTCGCTGCTACTGGTCGTGGAAGCGGCTGAAGGCGCCGCAACTGCTGCCCCTGTCGCTGCGCCTGTACCGGCTGCAACTGTGGCTCCCGCTCCGGTAGCGGCGCCTGCACCTACTGTTGCGGCGCCTGCTGCTTCATCCGGTCCGGTGGAAGTCAAGGTACCCGATATCGGCGACTTCAAGGAAGTGGAAGTGATTGAGCTGCTGGTCAAGGTCGGCGACACCATCAAGGTGGACCAATCGATGATCACCGTAGAGTCCGACAAGGCCAGTATGGAAATTCCATCCAGCCACGCCGGCGTCATCAAGGAATTGAAAGTCAAAGTAGGCGACAAAGTGGCCGAAGGCTCCTTGCTCGCTATCGTCGAAGCTACCGGCGGCGGCGCTGCCGCATCTGCCCCCACTGCTGCAGCGCCGGCTGCGTCAGCCTCCGCCCCTGCAGCCCCGTCCGCCCCTGCGCCGGTCGCGTCCAGCTATGCCGGCAAGGTCGATGTGGAGTGCGACATAATGGTGCTGGGTTCCGGCCCCGGCGGCTATTCGGCTGCTTTCCGTGCTGCCGACCTGGGCCTGAATACCGTGCTGGTAGAGAAATTTGCTGCCTTGGGCGGCGTCTGCTTGAACGTAGGCTGCATCCCGTCCAAGGCGCTGCTGCACGTGTCTGCCGTGATCGATGAAGCCGCGGCGATGTCATCGCATGGCGTGACGTTTGCCAAGCCTGAAATCGATGTCGATAAACTGCGTGCTTACAAGGACAAGGTCATCGGCAAGATGAGCAACGGCATTGCCGGCATGGCCAAAGCGCGCAAAGTCAGTGTGGTGCAGGGCGTAGGCCAGTTCGTCAGCCCCAACCATATTGAAGTCACCGCTGCCGACGGCAGCAAGAAAACGGTGCAGTTCAAACAGGCGATCATCGCTGCCGGTTCTTCCGTTGTGAACCTGCCTTTTGTTCCGCAAGACCCGCGCATTGTGGATTCCACCGGCGCGCTGGAATTGCGCCAGGTGCCCAAGCGCATGCTGGTCATCGGCGGCGGCATCATCGGCCTGGAAATGGCGACCGTGTATTCCACGCTGGGCGCGCGCATTGATGTCGTTGAAATGATGGACGGCCTGATGCAGGGCGCAGACCGCGACATGGTCAAGGTCTGGCAAAAATTTAATGAAAAGCGCTTCGACAAGATCATGCTGAAGACCAAGACGGTCGCCGTGGAAGCGCTGCCGGAAGGCATCAAGGTCACGTTTGAAGCCGCAGATGCCTCAGTAATGGCGCCGGAACCGCAGCTTTACGACATGGTGCTGGTCGCCGTAGGCCGCAGCCCCAACGGTAAGAAGATTGCCGCCGACAAAGCGGGCGTCAGCGTGACCGACCGCGGCTTCATCAATGTCGATTCGCAGATGCGTACCAACGTGCCGCACATCTTCGCCATCGGCGATCTGGTCGGCCAGCCCATGCTCGCGCACAAAGCGGTGCATGAAGCACATGTTGCCGCCGAAGCTGCCAGCGGCCTGAAATCGCATTTCGATGCAACGGTGATTCCATCCGTTGCCTACACCGATCCGGAAGTGGCATGGGTAGGCATGACGGAAGACGAAGCCAAGGCCAAGGGCATCAAACTGGAAAAAGGCCACTTCCCGTGGGCGGCTTCAGGCCGTGCCGTGGCCAACGGCCGCGACGAAGGTTTCACCAAGCTGCTGTTCGATGCCGAAACGCATCGCATCGTCGGCGCCGGCATTGTCGGTACCCATGCGGGCGACATGATAGGCGAACTGGCGCTGGCGATAGAAATGGGCGCGGATGCGGTGGATATCGGCAAGACCATTCATCCTCACCCTACGCTGGGTGAATCCATAGGCATGGCCGCTGAAGTGTTCGAAGGCGTCTGTACCGACTTGCCGCCTATGCGCAAAAAATAAGCCTGCTGTTCCGGGCAATGCAAAAAACCTCGCAACCGTAAGGCTGCGAGGTTTTTTTATGCCCGTAGCGACAAATAAGCTGCCGAAAATCAGCCGGATAACTTCGCTGCCAGCAAATCCACCTGTTCTATCACTGGCGCCTGCGACAGCAACTCCGGCGCTTTTGCCATCAATGCCGCAGCAATCGGGCCGGACAGGTGCGCGGTGCGCCCCTCTTCGCTGGCAAATGCATCGAATATGCCGAAAGTGGAAGGCCCCATGCGTAGCGCGAACCACACTACCGTGCCTGCTTCCTGGTTGGCCAGCGGCAATGCGCTTGCCAAGAAACTTGCCACTTCTGCTTCCTTGCCTGCTTTTGCTTCCAGCCTTACCAGTAATCCGTATTTGACCATGATGAATCTCCTTGTGGGTTGAACAACGCCACGATAATAAGCCTCAATGCATTTTGGCCTAAGTGGCAAGAACGACAGTTATGCTATGATTCCTGCCATGAAGATCTATGTCCTCGTACTTGACGAAGTATTCGACACCGGCCTGTCCACCTTGCTGGACACCTTTAGTATCGCCAATGAACTGGCCGGCATGGGCAGCGATCCCTCCTGCAAATTTGATGTGCAGCTGGTGGCTGTGCGCAAGCGCGTGCGCACCAGCCACGGCCTTACGGTTCCCGCCATGGCCGCCGCGGGCCTGCCCCGCCCGGACGTGGTGCTGGTGCCCGCCATGGGGGCAAAAATGCCTGACCAGGTGCGGGCGGCCTTGCAGCGCAAGGAAGTGGCGGACTTCGGCCAGGTATTGCAGCACTGGGCCGATGAAGGCGCGCTGCTGGCCGCTGCCTGCACCGGCACCTTCGTGCTGGCGCAGGCAGGTTTGCTGGCTGGCTATGCGGCCACCACATCATGGTGGCTGGCGCCCCTGTTCCGCGAGCTGTTTCCTGCCGTGAAGCTGGATGATGCACACATGCTGGTCAATTCCGGCAACCGCGTTACTGCCGGCGCGGCGCTGGGACACCTGGACCTGGCCTTGTGGCTGGTGCGCAGCGTCAGCCCCGCACTGGCCGCGATGACCGCGCGCTACCTCGTCATAGAGCCGCGCCCCTCGCAAGCTGCCTTCGTCATCCCGGATCATCTGGCCCATGCCGACCCTGTCGTCGAACGTTTTGAACAATGGGCGCGCGGCAAGCTGGCACAAGGCTTTTCATTGAGCGAAGCCGCCAGTGCCACCGGCGCCAGCGAACGCACGCTGGCGCGCCGCCTGCACGCAGTGCTGGGCAAGACGCCACTGTCCTACTTCCAGGATCTGCGCGTGGAAAAGGCCGTGCACCTGCTGCAAACCAGCACCGCCAGCATCGACCAGATTGCCGAGCAGGTCGGATATGCCGACGGCGTCACGCTGCGCACTTTACTGCGTAAAAAGATAGGCCGTGGAGTGCGGGAGTTGCGGTCGCGGCAGTAGACGGGTTTGCGCTTTCGGTGGCGTACGGCCTAAGCCGCAACAGCTGCTTTGCTAACCAGCAGCACCAGGTCTGTCGTCGCAAATGGCGCATTGGCAGGGCTTGGCAATAGCTCCGCATATTCCACTGAAAACCCATGCGACTTCGCCAGTGCCGTTACCTCTTCCGGAGTGCGGTACACCATGAGCACGCGGTCCCCGCTGCTTGATGATTCATGGCGCGATACGCTTTCCGTACCAGTAATTGTGGCCAGCAGAAAGAAGGCGTTGTCAGCGAGCACCTGCGACAGCGATGCAAAGAACTGCTGTGCATCCGCCTCCGGCAAATAGCTCAGGCCGAAAGCAAACACCGCTCCCTGAAACCCCGTCCCGAAATCCTCCAGCTTGCGGCAATCGCCGACATGGAATTCAACGCCTGGAACGCGGCGCTTCGCTTCGGCAATCATGTTCGGCGCCAGATCAATGCCGACGATGGAAATGTCCGGGCGTACCCGTTGCAGGTAGGCCGCCACATTACCCGGCCCGCAGGCAATGTCGATGACGGAGCAGGATGGCGGAAGACGTTCTGCCAGCATGGCGTAAAAGCGGTCGTATTGCGTCAAACCGAAATACTTGCTCGCATAGAGATCCGCAAGCTTGTTGAAGGTGTTAACCGACTCCAGGTTGGCATCGTGTATCGACATGGGAGGGTTCTGCATTAGGGGAGCTGGAAATCAATAGTATGCACGCGCTGGAACTTTCGCCGCAAGCTTATCCTGGTGGAAGTTGAATGATGTTTTCCGCGCTTTCGGCGCACTGTGAGGCTATTGACATTCGCGGCCGCAGCTTCTTTCTCGATCTGACTTGCTTCACTATAGAGATGCTGCTGGTCAGCCAAGCTGATTATTAAAGATGTTGATTGCAAATGATTTTTCCTGAGAGGGAGGTAGTGCCAAAATTTTCTTATAAATCGCTTCCGCAAAGCCCGGATCCCGGCGCTGCATCTCAGCAAACAAAAATGTGAAGAGCAACGTATAGGCCTGTTGCTGAGACGAGAATGTGTCGTTTTTTTCCTGTAATACCTGCAAAGCGGCCACAAGATCATGGCGTTCTTGCACGGTCCCGTTTTCGACGTTATCAGCCATCACCCACTCCTTCAGTAATATATGTAGTGTCTTAAAGCGGCAGACATCGACAGAATCTGCAATTAGTCCAATTTTTCAAAAATCTCTATAAGCCAGTCTATGAATAGCCGTAGCCTTTGGCTGATATGCCGATTTTGCGGAAAGACGACCTGATAGGGATAAGGTGCAGGACGCCAATTTTCCAGAATAGGAATGAGCTGTCCAGACGCGATATACGAACGGACTTTAAATGAAAAACTGTGAATAATGCCGATGCCTGCTAAGCCGGCGGCCAGATGGGCATTTCCTTCATTCACGCCAAAAAAAGAATTCGGTTCAATCTGGACCATGGTTGCGCCGTCGCCAAATGTTGCCGGCACGATCTTGCCGGTGCGGGCAGACACAAAGCCGACAAGTTGATGATGTGAACCTAGCTCCGCAGGATTCTTTGGAATACCGTGGCGCGCCAGATATTCAGGTGATGCGCATGTAGTCCATGATGCCATGCCCAATGGCCGTGCAACAAGAGAGTCGTCAAGAACAGGACCGCCCCGGATAGCGCAATCGACATTTTCGATGATGATATGAGTTGGGCTATCTGTGACGCTGAGGTCTATGTAAATGTCCGGGTATCGCTCATGAAATTTGGGAAGGGCAGGAATGATAAAACTACTTGCGATAGATGCGCTTGTATCGACTTTGATCTTCCCCATCGGGCGAGCATTATCGGTGCCAAACGTACTGTTGATCTCGTCCAGAGCGCGCACGAGATGCACTGTGCGGTCATAGTAAGCTGCACCGTCTGCGGTAACGGTAACCTTGCGTGTCGTGCGCTGTAATAATTTGACACGTAATTGCGCCTCAAGTCCATGGACCAGTTTGCTTGCGGTTGCTAATGGGATGTCGAGAGTATCTGCAGCCTTTGTAAAGCTCCCCGTTTCGACCACACGGGTGAAAATGCGTATAGCATGCAAACTATCCAAAGTAACTCCCAAATGGATTAACGGTGCAGTAGGTCGACCCATTTCTTCCGAGCATTCAACTGGATCAACCTGAAAATGCATGCAATTCCAAGCCGCTAAGCTAGCTTGAGCTGACGATGATAGCACGCACTCGGCGCACCACTTAAAGACGACTACATCGTCAGCGTAATAGCGAGGCGCTGTTACCGGGGGGCCGCGGTCACATGATCAATGCAAGCTTCCCTTGCGTATTTCGACTTTCGATCTGTCGATGTGCGTCGGCAACCTCTTCAATGGAGAATCGGGTTGTTTTCGATGCCGTTAGCCATCCTTCCTGTATTCCATCAATCCATTCGGCGGCTCGCTCCTGCATTTCCGCGGGATCTGCAATATAGGTGAACAGCGATCCTCCGGCGATTCGAGCTCCCTTTAGTATTAGCGGATACACTTGAATATCGGGAGCAACTCCAGAAGCCTGGCCGTAAGCAATAGCGGTGCCTCTGGCTGCCAGGGCTTTCACCGTGTCGGAAAATGTCGCAGCCCCTACCGCGTCAAAAGCGACATCAACCCCTCGTCCATTTGTTATCTGGTTTACTGCATCTAAAAAGCTATCGGTTGAGTAGTTCACCAGGTGGTCGGCGCCAAGTGCGCGAACTGTGTGGAGTTTTTCTTCATTCGAGGCCGTCGCAATGACAACTGCGCCGAGATGCTTAAGCCATTGGACCAAAAGCTGTCCCACGCCTCCTGCTGCGGCATGAACCAAAACCACGCTTCCCGGCTTGATTTCGCAATATTCATTAATCAAATATTGTGCCGTCACGCCTTGGAAAAGAAGGCCCTCATCGATACCGAAACAATCGGGAATAATAATCGCTTGCTCAATGGGCAGAGCTATCTGCTGTGCATAGGAGCCCAGCGCATTTATCCAGGCTATGCGTGTGCCGACTTTCAACGTTGTTACATCGGGACCAAGCTCTCGTACCGTGCCGAATCCTTCAAAACCGGGAACAAAGGGTAGCGATGCATATTGGACAGCGCCGTTGCGCATATAGACATCGACGTAGTTGATGCCTGCGGCTTCAACGTCGACAAGTACCTCTAATCGATTCAAGCTTGGTATCTGTGACCTGACTACCTCCAGGACGTCTGCGTTGCCCTGCTGCCTAATAATTACTTTCTTCATTTCATGCGTCATCAGGTCCATCCTGTCAAATCATTGAAACACAAATTGCTATGTTTCAATTTTTGCTCAACACATGTTTTCGATGCAGCATATGGCTGCATCGAAAACGCCGTCATTTACATTTTGAATCAGATAGGCGGACGGCGGTTTTGCAAACCACCTTGCCGTTCCAGCAGCGCACCCAGTCGCAAAATTGTCGCCTCGTCCAGCCAGCGCGAAACCAGCTGAATACTGATTGGGAGTTGTTCCGAGCTAAACGCAAACGGAACCGATAAAGCCGGGAGCCCGGTCATGTTGAATGGTGAAGTTGCGGTCATGACGTGATAGGCAGAAACCGGCACGCCGTTGACCAGAACCTCGTCTTGAGCATGGCGCGGGGCCGTAAAAGGATTGACCGGGCATAACAGTACGTCGTATTTCTGAAAGTAGCCTGCAAATGCCGATTTTAATTCTTCCACCTTTGCTTGAGCGTCGACAAATTCCAGCAAAGAAGGCAAAGGCGTCGCTATCAGTCCTGAAAGAACCGCGTGCAATTCCGACTCACGTCCAGTAGCGAATTTTTGTGCAAACGGGATCATTTCACCGTACCAAAGTGTAAAGAATGGTGAAAGCCAATCTTTTTCCATGAACGGCAGGACGACCTCTTCTACATCGCAACCGAGATCTTTCAGTCGCATTGCGGCTGCGGCAACTGCCGCGGTGATTTCCGTGTCAACAGGTCCAAAGGCTTGGTCTGACACCCAGCCGACGCGAATTCTGCGTCCGGCAAATCTGGCGCTGGCCGGCTCGGCGTCTTTTGCATGTACGGCATAAGGATCTATGCCGTCCGGGCCTTTGAGTATGCTATATCCAAGTGCCACGTCGGCGATGCTTCTTGCCATCGGCCCTACGTGCCAATATTTGCTCATCGCGGTTGGAAAATGACCTGTGTAAGGAACCCTGCCATGAGTTGCCTTCAGCGCGGCGATACCGTTGAATGCAGCGGGGCCGCGCACTGAAATTGCGACATCGCTGCCAATGCCGATTGGAGACATTCCCGACGCAATCATTGCTGCCTCGCCACCGGTGGACCCTCCGGCCGTACGTTCGAGATTCCAAGGATTGTTGGTGCGCCCGGTCAGGCGGTTATCGCTTTCTGTCCAACCGGCGAATTCTGGAATATTCGTTTTTGCGAGTGAAATGCCTCCGGCAGCTTTGAATCGGGCAACTGCAGTTGCGTCCTTATCTGGAATATGGCCGGCGAATAACAATGAGCCGCGTTGGCTCGGTACGCCAGCGGTATCCATGGTGTCCTTGATGGTAAAGGGGACACCATGCAGCGGGCCCAATTCGTCACGGTTGGCAATCGCTTTGTCTGCGATGTCGGCGCTTCTCAGTGCGTCATCGCTCATTAAGGTCACGATGGCATTTACTTTGGGATTGACTATATTGATGCGGTCCAGATGTGCCTGTACAACCTCGCGTGAGGAGAGTTCCTTGGTGCGGATCAGCCGAGCCAGTTCAGTCGCATCTTTGTAGAAAATTGCGTTGTCGAGATTGGGATTCATAGTACATTCCTTGAAATTGTGAGCTTGTGGCGGAGCTGATCGAACAGGCCCCGGGTCGAAATTTTTGGTAGCCCGTTGCTATCAGATTGCGCCAACTGCTGTGAGCCGAAAAAGATAGAAAGATAAAAGGATCTGAGACCGGCCCAGATATTTTTGAGTGCAATCACGCTGACTGCAAAGTTTCCCCATGAGCCGGGTAGTCTGTGTAGCCGACTTCCTTGCCGCCATAAAAGGTGTCGCGATTATATTTTGCCAAAGGTATGCTGTTCCGAATGCGTTCAGGTAGATCAGGATTGGAGATGAAATGCCGACCGAATGCGACCAGGTCTGCATGGCCTTCTTCAATGATCGCTGCTGCCGACTCGGGCGTAAATCCTCCTGCCGCGATGATTATTCCCTTGTAGTGCTTACGAATTAACTGCGCGGCTACAGGCGTCTGTTGATCCTTGCTGTTATTTGTTTCGTTGCCGCTGACTCGCGGTTCAATCAAATGAAGATAGGCAAGATTCAGCTTGTTGAGTTTCTGTGCGACGTGGCTGAACAGTGCTTCCGGAGCGCTGTCCTTCATGCCACCAAACTCACCGCTAGGTGAGATACGTACCCCGACGCGGTTTATTCCGATGACTGATGCTGCTGCGTCAACAGCTTGCATCAGAAACCGTGCACGGTTTTCTATGCTGCCACCGTATGCGTCGTTCCGCTTATTGCTGCCATCTTGCAAAAACTGATCCAGCAGGTATCCATTAGCCGCGTGAACTTCAACTCCATCAAAACCGGCGGCAACTGCCCGTTGTGTGGCTTTCCGATACTCTTCGACCAGATCTTCAATTTCGTGTATTTCTAGTGCTCGCGCAGGGGTTGATGCTACCCAGCCTTCAGTGGTGAAGACCATGCCTTCGAATGGTTCTGCCGAAGGTGCAACCGGTGCGCCACCAGCAGGTTGATGTTCGGCGTGAGACTGACGGCCTACATGCCACAATTGAAGAAAGATGTAACCGCCCTTTGCATGCACCGCGTCAGTGATTTTTTTCCAACGGTTGATTTGTCTGTCTGCATTGATTCCTGGAACGCCAAGATAGCCGTTACCGCCTTCAGCCATGAATGTACCTTCGGAGACGATTAAGCCACCTTCTGATGCTCGTTGTCCGTAGTATTCGGCTGCAAGTTCTGTGGGTGTGCCATCAGCGTTGGAGCGGAGACGGCTCAAAGGCGCCATCGCGATGCGATGGCGAAATGTGTAGGGACCTACCTTAACTGACTGGAAAAGCTGTGACATAAAATTACCTTTTCTTTGTGTTCGCATGTTGATGAATGAATTATCTTATTTGTCTAATAGCTAGTTGCAGGCTTACCTTGTTCCAAGACAACGCAATGCTGATTGGGTGGCGACTTCGTCACGATCTGCAGCAGTGAGGCAAGTGTATGGAGTCTGCCCTGCGGGAACAACGCTCAGATATGGAATCACTTTCTACATCTGGAGATAATGAGCAGCCGGTATATCGCTCGTATATGGCTAGGGTTTGCTGGCGGAGTTGCAAGTGCGGGCGCAGGGGACGGACCGCTCCGCTGAGGTTGAAATCCATCCAAATGCGAACAAAGCGCGAGGGCTTGCTAGATTTAATTTATGTGTATAATGCACATAAATTAAATGCCCGATTCAGAACGCCATTCCCTCAGAAGACCCCACAAAGGAACAGACATGAAAGCAGCACTCGTCAAGGAAGCCGGTGCAATACCGGTATATACGGACTTCGCCGAGCCGGCCAATCTCGCTGGCGCCGATGGCATCGCGCGCATCAGGGTAGTGGCGTCGGCGCTCAGCCATGTCACCAAAAGCCGGGCGTCTGGCAAGCACTATAGTTCTTCGGGAACGCTGCCTTTTGTGCCGGGCATGGATGGCACCGGCGTGCGGGAAGATGGCACACGCGTCTATTTTGTGATGCCTGAAGCGCCTTTCGGCGGCATGGCGGAACACTGCCTCGTTGAAGAAGCGCGCTGTATTCCCTTGCCGGCAGAGCTGGATGATGTGACGGCGGCAGCCATCGCCATTCCCGGCATGTCTTCGTGGGCGGCGCTGGTCGAGCGGGCAAAACTGGTTAAAGGCGAAACGGTGCTGGTCAATGGCGCAACCGGCGTGTCGGGCCGGCTGGCGGTGCAGGTCGCCAAGTACCTGGGCGCAGGCAAAGTGATTGCGACCGGGCGCAATGCGGAGGCTTTGCACTCTTTGCGGGAGCTGGGCGCCGATGTGACGATCAATCTGATGCAGGACGAACAGGCGCTGGAAACGGCCTTCCGGCAGCAGTTTCAGCAAGGCATAGATATTGTTCTGGATTACCTGTGGGGGCCAAGCGCGGAGCTGCTGCTAGTGGCAGGCGCGAAGGCCGCGCCGGAGGCGGTGCCGGTGCGGTTTATCCAGATCGGTTCTGTCAGTTCGGCGACTATCACTCTGCCGAGTGCGGCGTTGCGGTCGTCGTCCATTGAGCTGCTGGGCAGCGGCATAGGCAGCGTGCCGCTGCCGCGCATCCTCGATGCGATCGCGCAGCTGTTCAAGGCCGCGGTGCCGGGCGGCTTCAAGATTGCCACGAAGCCGGTCCCGCTGTCCGAGGTGGAGCAGCATTGGACGGGCGATGACAGTGCGCTGCGAACTGTATTTACTACCGGCTTCAGGCCTTGATGGCCGTCATGCAGGAATAGGACATAACGGACATATCAGACATACCCGACATCCTTACGCTCCCGGCGGAAAGTCGGTCGAGAAGGCCAGTTCCTTCTGCGCTTCCAGTGCTGCCAGCCTTTCACTGAGCTGCTTGTGCATTACCGTGTAGGCATCGCTGCCGAGCGCGATTCGCTTTGGCGCCGGATGCTGGTCCGCGCTGTCGATCATGATCGCGGCCATTTTTGCCGGGTCGCCCGGCGGGATGCTGGTGCCTTGTTCTATCATGCGGCGGCCCATACTGGCAGGCGATGCGTCGTAGGCGTCTATTTTGGTCGTTAGCCTGGAACTGCGGTAACGGAAACCTGTCCGTGCACCGCCTGGTTCCACCAGTGTACAGCCGATGTTGAATACGGCAACTTCCTGGCTGACTGAATCGACAAAGCCTTCTATGCCCCATTTGCCTGCGTGATATAGCGAGCCGCCAGGGAAGGTGGCTTGTCCGCCCATCGTGGACAACTGGATGATACGCCCGCCTCCCTGGCGCCGCAGGTGCGGCAGCACACTGCGAATCAGCTGGATGGAGCCTGTCAGGTTGGTGCTGAGTTGGTGCTCTACCTGTTCGTCTGTTGCTTCTTCGGCCGCGCCTATCAGGCCGTAGCCTGCATTGCTGACAACGACATCAATCTGCCCGAGTTCCTGGAATGCCTGGTCCGCTACATGGCGGATAGCAGGGGTATCCGTCATATCCAGGGAAGCCAGCCACAGCATGTTGCCATAACGGGCTTTCAGATCATCCATTGCCGCCAGATCGCGCACGGTACCCGCAACGCGATCTCCATTGGCAAGCAGCTGCTCCGTCATAAGCCGGCCAAAGCCGCTGTTGACGCCGGTAATAAGCCAGGTGCGTTGATTTTTCATTTTCATTTCTCCAGTAAATGTGCTCGGCGCCTGGAACGTGAAATGCGCACCAGACCCATGCCACGAAGGATATGGGATATGCTTTGGATTTTGAATGCTTGACCGTCTGCCATTTATGCGTAAAAATCTGAATATGCTACAAGATCCATTTTCAGACTTCCTCCACTTCATGCGTGCGCGCTCCATCATGTCGGGCGGCTTGATCGCTGGCGGTGTATGGGCGATCAGCATTCCTGCGGCGGACAGAATCAAGTTCTGGGGTGTGCTGCGGGGTAGCTGCTGGCTGGTGGTGGATGGCGAGCAGGCACCTATCCGGGTCGAGGAGGGGGACGTCTTCCTTCTTTCAGCGGCGCGTACACATGTGCTGGCGACCGACCTGGATGCAGAGCGAACAGACCTTTCCGACGTTCTCAAAGGCCGCTCAGGCGCCATCGTCCGGCATGGCGAGGGTGATGATTTTTTCATGGTCGGCGGCAAGGTCGAATTGAGCGCCGAGGGCGGGCACTTGCTGCTGGATGCCTTGCCGCCGCTGATACACATCCGCGCCGCATCGAGCCAGGCGCCCGTGCTGCACTGGCTGCTGCAACAACTGGTGCACGAGCGCGACAACGATCTGCCCGGCGCAGCGGTTGCTTCCGCGCAGCTCGCGCACCTGATGTTCATCCAGATACTGCGCGCCTATTTCGAGGCGGCGGGCCCGGTGGCGGCAGGGTGGCTGCGCGCCGTCAGCGACAAGCGCCTGGCGCCGGCCATCCGGCTGATGCACGGCGACCCGGGGCACCCCTGGCAGTTGGGGGAACTGGCCGCCGCGTCCGCAATGTCCCGCGCCACATTCGCGGCTTACTTCAAAACCGTTGCCGGAGTTGCCCCGGTGGCCTACCTGACGCAATGGCGCATGCGCCTCGCCCAACGGGCGCTGCGCGAGAACCGCAGCTCTATCGGTGCGCTCGCACATACGCTGGGCTATACATCGGAGAGCGCATTCAGCAATGCATTCAAGCGGGTGACGGGAGTTTCACCCAACAGTTACAGAAACGCGCCGGGCGGCGACAGGAGAGCGGGAGTAGAAATCGCAGGGAGGGAACAGGAGGAAAGGAAGATGCAGTCTGATGCGAAAATACGGGGAATGCATTCCCGCATCAGGTGATAAAGCGGTTAAAGCTTAGTGCGAACCCGCCTTGCTTGTACCTTGCATGGAGCTATCCCGCGCCGCCTTGAACTCGGCATCGGCTTTCCATTCCGGCTTGGCCTGGCCTTGCGCCACTTCATAACCTGCTTCAAACAGCATGCGCATGTCTTCCACCACGCCGCCGAAGTCCCAGTTCTTGTTCACGATATCGGTGACCTTATGGTAGCTGTGGGCGGTGTAGTCGTCGGATTTTTCGGTAGCGAACTGTGGCGATTTCCCGATGAATTGCGTGCCGCTGCTGGCGTAGATGACAGGCACGCCTACCTTGGCGAATTCAAACTGGTCGCCGCGGTAGAAGCTGCCGTTTTCCGGGCGGGCTTCCGCGCCGGTGCTGCGGCCCTGCGTGAGGGCGACTTTACGCACCAGGTCGTCGGCGGTGGATTTGCCGTAGCCGGTAATCTTCACGTCCCTGGTCCTGCCCCATGGGTTGACGCCGTCGATGTTGATGTCCAGCAGCGTCTTGGACAGCGGATACAGCGGATTGCGTGCATAGTAGCGCGCGCCCAGCAAGCCTTGCTCTTCCGATGTGGTGGCAATGAAAAGGATGGTACGTTTAGGCGCTACCGGCAGTGCCTTGTAGGCCTTGGCCAGCTCCAGCAGGCTGGCGACGCCGGAGGCATTGTCCAGTGCGCCATGGTAGATCTGGTTGGTGCGCGGGCCGGGCAACGCTTCATTGATGCCCAGATGGTCCCAGTGTGCGGTGTAGATGACGTATTCGTCTTTCAATGCCGGATCTGAACCTTCTATCTTGGCGATGACGTTATTGGATTCCACGCGGTTGACCTTGTTGGCCACCTTGAAGTCAGCAGTCACACCCAGGCTGACAGGCTTGAAGTCTTTCGACAGCGAGGCTTTTTTCAGCGCATCGAAATCCTGGCCGGCGGAACTGAACAGCGTCTTGGCCTGGTCCAGCGTGATCCAGCCCGGCACCGCAGGGAAATCGGGATTGCCGGCCGGGTTGTAGATGCTGAAGTTCTCGCGGCCCCAGCTGTTCTTGACAACTTCGTAGGGGTACGATGCGGGTTTGGTTTCATGCACGATCAGCGCGCCTGCTGCGCCCAGCTTGGCGGCCATTTCAAACTTGTAGGTCCAGCGGCCGTAATAAGTCATTTCCTTGCCCTTGAACATCTTCGGGTCCAGCTGGGCAGGATTTTTAGGATCGGGGATGGCCGGGTCGTTGATCAGCATGACCAGCGTCTTGCCTTTCAGGTCCATGCCTTTATAGTCGTCCCAGCCGTATTCCGGCGCGGTCACGCCGTAGCCGACGAATACCAGCTCGGATTGCTTGACGCTGATCTCCGGCTGCGCCAATGGCGACCAGGCGACAAAATCATCCGGATAACGCAGGGCCTGCGTCTTGCCACCTACAGTCAGGCTCAGCGCCGGTGCGGATGTGGTGCCCAGCAGAGGCACTTTCTGCAAGTAGCTGCCGTCCGGATTGCCGGGCGCCAGGCCCAGCTTTTTGAATTGTTCGGTGATATAGGCAATGGTCTTCACCTCGCCGTTGCTGGCGGGGCCGCGGCCTTCAAAATCATCGGAAGCCAATACCTTGATGTGCTGCAGCAGTTCATCCCCGCTGATGGCGGTGGCTGCCTTGACGGAAGCATCCGTGGCAAATGCGTGAAGGGATACGCCTGCGAATGCGGTCATCACGGCTAAGGAGATCAAGCTTTGTTTCTTGGAAATCATTTCTGCGCCTTATTGATTGTTGGTAATTGCCGGACTCACGGGATCGCCGCGGCTGGTCCAGAAAGCAATATTATATTAAATAAATATATTTAGGCGGATGCGCATGTATGGAAATGTTATGGCGCATTATTGCGGTACCGTATCCGGCAAGGCGGCCATCAGCTGAGCCAGCCATTCAACGAACACGCGTACCCTGGGCGACAGCTGCCGGTGGTGCGGATATAGTACCGATAGCGGCATGGGCGCCGGGCGCCAGCGCGGCAGCACTTCCTTCAGCGTGCCGGCTTCCAGCTGGCTGGTGAGGCCGCGGCGCGGCGCCTGTATCAGCCCGAAACCGGCTTCGCAGCTGGCAGTATAGGCATCGGCGTCGTTGACCGAGACTATGCCCTTGAGCGCCATCCTCCGGGTGCTTCCGTCCACTTCAAATTCAAAATCCATGGGCCGGCCTGTCTGCGACGACACGTAGTTGACGGCCAGGTGGTGTTCCAGGTCTTCCAGGGTTTTCGGTTCGCCGTATTTGTCCAGATAGGCGGCGCTGGCGCAGGTGATCTGCAGCATGGACGCAACCCGCCTGCCCACCATGGTCGAGTCGCGCAGCTCCCCGCCGCGCAACACGCAGTCCACCCCTTCGCGCACCAGATCCACCAGCCGGTCGCCCAGGCCTATTTCCAGTTCTATATCCGGATAGCGAGCATGGAAATCCGGCAGGGCGGGGATCACCACCGTCCGCCCGACTGATCCCTGCAAGCTCACGCGCAGCTTTCCCTTGGGGCTGGCGGTACTGTGGCTGAAGGCCGATTCGGTTTCTTCCAGGTCCGCCAGCAGGCGCACACAGCGGTGGTAATAGGCCTCGCCGTCCAGCGTGGTGCTGACCTGGCGCGTGGTTCTTTGCAGCAGCCGCGTACCCAGGAAGTTTTCCAGCTGTTTGATCGTGTGCGTTACCGTGGCGCGCGGCAACTGCATGCTGTCGGCGGCTGCCGTAAAGCTGCCGAGCTCGACGATGCGGGTAAATATCTGCATGGCATGAATGCGGTCCATTGCGGCCTCATTTGGGATTATTGTTGGGGAATTTTGAATAGTGATGGCAATTTTATGCCATTTATTGTTGAAATTTAAGCGCCTACAATGCATTCATTCCAAAACCGCATGCAATTGTAGCGGATGAGGACGTCTCTTCTTCTCTACCGAATTTCGAAACAGGAGCAATCAATGAATGCAAAAAATACCCTTACCGCCATGCCTAGCCGCCCACTTGGCGCCACTGGTCCGCGCGTGTCGGCGCTGGGCCTGGGCTGCATGGGTATGTCCGACCTGTACGGTCCTGCCGATGAAGCAGAAAGCATCGCCACGCTGCATGCCGCGCTGGATGCCGGCATCAACCTGATCGATACCGGCGATTTCTATGGCATGGGCCACAATGAAATGCTGATCCGCGAAGCGTTGAAAACGCGCAGGCGCGAGGAGGCATTCATCAGTGTGAAGTTTGGCGCGCAGCGCGATCCGCAAGGCGGTTGGATAGGCATAGACGGCCGTCCTGCCGCGGTCAAGAATTCTCTGGCCTACAGCCTGCGCCGCCTGGGCACCGACCATATCGATATCTACCGCATCGCACGCGTGGATCCTGCCGTGCCCGTCGAAGAGACCGTGGGCGCCATCGCCGACATGGTCAAGGCCGGTTATGTGAGGCACATAGGCTTGTCCGAAGCCGGCGCCGATACGCTGCGCCGCGCGCATGCCGTGCATCCCATTACCGACCTGCAGATTGAATATTCATTGTTCTCGCGCGGCATCGAAGCCGATATCCTGCCCGCTTGCCGCGAACTCGGCATCGGCATCACCGCGTATGGGGTATTGTCGCGCGGCCTGCTCAGCGGCCACTGGAGTATGCAGCGCAATGGTACTACGAGTGATTTCCGCAGCATCAGCCCGCGCTTCCAGAATGGCAACCTGGAGCGCAACCTGGCACTGGTGGAGGCGCTGCGCAGCGTCGCCGAGAGTAAAGGTATTACCGTTGCACAAGCGGCGATAGGCTGGGTGCTGGCGCAGGGCGAAGATATCGTGCCGCTGATCGGCGCCCGCAAACGTGAGCGCCTGCAGGAGGCCCTGGGTTCGCTGTCCCTGGTGCTGACGGCGGCAGACCTGGCGCACATAGAACAAGCGGTACCGGTTGATGCCGTGGCGGGTGACCGCTACGACAAGCATGCCATGGCATCGCTGGACAGCGAGCGCGGCTGATGCAATAAGGTATCAGGTGTCAGGCATCGGTGTTTCATCTTGCGATGAAATGAAACACACATTCATTTTCAATCCCCGCGCATCCGGCGGGGATTTTTTTTGCTCGAAAAAAGACGAGTCCATGCACGGACGAAAGATTTTTTTAAGCATGCCACCAGCTACCGCAACAAGAATTTTATTCATGTTGTCCTACAAGGGCTCTGGTTGCTGTCCTATATGGCAACTTTTTACCCGATGCTACGATGCAATCCATGGTTCGGCTCGTTTCGAACCTGATGCGGCAAGCCGGTAGAAACCATTAATCATTAACACGCAAAGCTTTCAACCCGCTATGCATTGAAAGGAGCTCATTATGAATTGGGACATCGTAGAAGGTAACTGGAAACAGTTCAAAGGCAAGGCCAAAGAACAATGGGGTAAGTTGACGGACGACTCGCTGGACATCATTGCCGGCAAGCGCGATCAGCTGTCCGGCAAGGTGCAGGAAACCTACGGCATCAGCAAGGACGAAGCGGAAAAACAAATTCGCGAATTCGAAGATCGCAACAGGGATTACAAACCCTGAGGCAAGAGCGCACAAGGGGAGCAGAGTGCGGCTTGTTATAGCCGCACAGCTTTCCAGCGATGGTGTGAAGATAGCGTGAAAAGATAGCGTGAAAAGCGCTGTTAAAAAAGTGTAACCATAAAAACTATAAGGATAAAAAAATGAAGAAACTGATTACAGGCGTAATGTTCTCTGTCGCCGCCATGGGCATCTGCTCCACCGCAGCCTTTGCTGCCACCAACGAAGCCAAGGCAGCCTACAAGTCAGCGGAAGATAATGCCGATAACGAATATAAAGTCTCCAAGGCAAAATGCGACGGCCTCGCCGGTAATGCCAAGGATGTGTGTAGCGAAGAATCCAAATTGGCCCGCACCCGCATCAAGGCAGAGGCAAAAGCCAACTATGAAAATACTCCAAAGGCCTACACCACGGCCATGACGGACATCGCCGATGCCGAGTATGCCGTCGCAAAAGAAAAATGCGATGACAAGGCCGGCAACGCCAAGGATGTCTGCATCAAGGAAGCCAAGGCCATCAAGGAAACTTCGATCGCCAATGCCAAGGCAGGTAAAAAAGTAGCGGATGCACGCAACGACGCCGCCAAAACGAAAAACGATGCCGACTATAGTGTCGCCATTGAAAAATGCGATGGTCTGGCCGGCCCGAGCAAGGATGCATGTGTAGCATCGGCCAAAGCGCAGTACGGCAAATAAGCTTCAACGCCAGGCACTGTAGGTTCAGAACAGGCTTTACAGCAGTTTCAAGTTTCTTGAAGTAGCAGGTAAATCCGCATAGCGGGCCAGCCTGAAAGCAGTAAAACGGATTGTTGCTGAAGTTTCAGCGGTGGTCCGACAATTAAAACTTATCTTTTTTTTTGGAGAATAAAAATGAAATCCATTATCAAACGTCTCAGCGTTTTCCTTATGGCAGCAATGATGGTCGCACTGGTTGGCTGTGCATCCACTTCCAAACAGGAAGGCACAGGCGAGTATGTTGACGACACCGTCATCACTGCAAAAGTCAAGGCAGCAATCCTGAATGAACCTGCGCTGAAATCATCCGAAATCAACGTCGAAACTTTCAAAGGCACAGTGCAACTGAGCGGTTTCGTCGGCGACCCAGGCTCGATCGGCAAAGCAGTTGAAGTAACACGCGGTGTTAAAGGCGTGCAAAACGTGAAGAACGATATCCACGTCAAGTAATAGCATCAATACAGCGGCGTCCGGCATAGCCGGGCGCTCTGTTGGCCGCCCAGAGCGGCCATCGTTTTCTTCGCCGGGCTTGCAGTGATCATGCTGCCTCCGGCAAGCAATGAAACAAATCTCTTTCTTTATTGGAAATGAATACGCGGCCTAGGCCCGGCTTGCCGATACAGATGTTTTGTCCATACTGTCACCAAGGAGCTATCAATGGGAACTACTTCCACCATCGCAACAAAAACCGGTACTGCACGGGATGCAGCCGAGAATCTCGCCGGGCGTGTAGGTAGTGCGGCCGGAAACGTTTATGACGCCACCAAAGCTGCCGGTAAACAGGTAGGTTCCGTCGCTTCGGACGAGATGGCAAACCTGAAGGCTGATCTGGATGAGCTGATCGCGCGCCTGCCGAGCCTGTCGGATCTGGATCTGAATGCCGCCAAGGAAAAACTGCTGGAGCAGATCGCCACGGCGAAAGAAGCCGCTAACCAGGCAACGCTGAGCGCACGTGAAAAAGTCAGCCAGGGTGTGGATGTGGCCGGCGGCTATGTCAAGGATCGTCCGTTCCAGTCCGTTGCACTGGCAGCTGGAGTCGGCATCCTGATCGGCATGCTGATCGCACGCGACAGGTAGGCAACAGTATAAGCAGTACAGCGCCGCGCGCCTGATGAGGGCTGCGCGGCATATATTCAACGTGGGCCACTCGTCCTGTTAAATACAGCAACATCAAAGTCTTCAGCGCTGCCTGTCTAGCGACTAGTGCTGACGACTTTTCCTATTCTTATAATTATTCATCGGGAGAACTTTGTGTTTGAAACCATTGATAAAGCCAGACAACTTGGCATGCTTGGTTTGGAGCGCATAAGCGACTACCTTGAATTATTGCGGATAGAAATGGAAATGCAGGCGCGCGATGTTGGCGAACGTTTGATTAGTTTTGCGGTGATGGTTTTCTTTGCGCTGCTGGCTTTCTTTTTTTTAGGCATTGCCGTCCTGGTGACCTGCTGGGAAACCGAACACCGCATTGTTGCTGCCTGGGCGGTTTTCGCTGCCTATGGTATTGCCGCAATCGCATGCTATGTGGCGGCCCGCAAACGCAAGCCCGCCGATCCGGCGTTGAAGATGCTGCGCGAAGAGCTGCAGCAAGACATCCAACTGCTCAAAGATTTGCTATAAGGCTGCCGGCATGAACAATATCCTGGAAATAGAGCGGAATTTATTGCTGGCAAAGATGCGCTCCAGCCGTGTACTGATGCGGCAAAAATTTGTACGCAAAAGCAGGGCCGAGCGTGCTGCCGAGTCGGCAGAACAGGACAAGGATGGATTTCCGCGCAGCCATGCGTTGAGGCTGCTGATGCAGCATCCGGTATGGGTAGCCGCGGGCGCGCTGGCCTTTGTCGTGCTGGGCCCGCGCAAGCTGGTCAGCGGCGCGCTGAAAACCGGAGTTGCCATGGCCGGCGGCATGTTGACCAACCCTGCAAATATTGCCATGCTGCTGCGCATACTGCCGCAAATTTCTCCTGCCGCGTCCAGCTTCATACACTCCATGCTGACGCCCAAAAACCGCGAGTAAAAACGCGAGCTGCTGTTACATTATCCTGTACTGAATCCTGCATTTTTTTTGTAAGCGCGGTTGCTGCACTGGCCGCGGACTCCTCCTGTGCTGACCACTCTGCCTGTTTCAAGCGTGTTGCTTATTCCCCCGTCTGAAATAGGCCTGCAGAATATTTACCTGTGTTGGATATCGTACAGAGATAGCGGGCAACTTTGCCTATTCTGTAACCTGTGCATGGGCAGATCGATTGCCGAGTCCGGTAGGTAAAAGCAAGCCGGACCATGTGCGAACTCTCTTAACGGAGAATTTACAGCGTCCCAATAATCTATTTGAGGAGTTTCATCATGAATTCGGATCAAGTCAAAGGTGCTACCAAAGATGCAATCGGTAAAGTGCAAAAAGAAGCAGGCAAACTGGTCGGCAGCAAAGAGCAGGAAGCCAAGGGCGCAGCCAAGCAGGTAGAAGGCAAAACCCAAAAAGGTATCGGCAATATCAAGGAAGCGATAAAAGATTCATCCAAGAAGTAAGCCGCACATGCGGACCTGCCTTCATGTTCTTGCTGTCTTCCCTGGCGGCATGAGCATGGCGGCAAGTTCCGCGAAAAGAATTTTCTTCCTGGTTCGCAGAAGGCTTGCAGCCGCTGGTCAAGGCAGAAAAGACCGCTAGACGAAGCACAGGAGGCAGTATGCTGGAAACACCTGTTGTAGATTCCATATCGGAAACATCCGCCAGGCCGGCCCCGCGCCTGGTGTCTGGCCTGTTTCCAGATCGCGAAAGCGCCGAGCATGCTTATCAAAGCATAGTGGATCGCGGTTACAGCCGCAGTGAAGTCAATGTCATCATGTCGGACGATACGCGCAAGCGCTATTTTTCCGGTACTACTTCAGCCGAAACCGAATTAGGCAGCAAGGCAGCGGAAGGCGCAGGCATAGGCGGCGCCATCGGTGGAGCGCTGGGTGCGATAGGCGCAGCGCTGGCCACCGTCGGCACCTCAATTGTGATTCCCGGCCTGGGCCTGGTGATTGCAGGTCCCGTTGTGGCCGCACTGGCTGGCGCCGGCGCCGGAGGTTTGGCAGGCGGCCTGGTCGGCGCGCTGATAGGCTGGGGCATTCCCGAAGAACGCGTCAAGCTGTATGAGGCCGGTGTAAAAAACGGCGGCATCCTGATGAGCGTCAGGCCGCGTACAGAACAAGATGCGTTATACCTGGAATCCCAATGGAAGACGCAGCGCGGAGAGCACATTTACTGGTAAGCCGGCAAGGTCGGCAGAATTGCCTGCCTGAATAGCCAAGGCTGGTATCGGCGGCGCTGAAAATAGCTTGCTGACAATGCTGCTAAAAAATACACCAGCCATGCAGCCCGGAGCGGCGTACTCTCCTCAACAAGAAACTATAACGATCGCTGAGGCCAGGCATGCATAGCACTCCCCACATTCATCCGGTAGCCGCCAATCCTGCTGATCCGGAACCAGCTCCGCCGGAGAATATCGAAACAGTGTCGGCGCTGGATACGCGCTTTCCCGAAACATCAGCATCCCTGGCACAGTCGCGTGTCCACGTTGATGCGCGTGGCTGGGCCATCACGCTGCTGGCGATTGTGGCCTTCATCTTTGCATTGAGCTTCGCGCGTAAATTTTTTATCCCCCTCACTTTCTCGATTTTTATCGCATACACGCTCAGCCCGCTGGTTGCGGCGCTGCAACGCATCCATATACCGCGTCTGGTGGGCACATCGGTGCTGATGATCAGTATCCTGTTCGGCATAGGCATGCACATGAATTCGTTGAAGGACGAGTTTGATTCCATCCTGGTGCAGTTACCGGCCGCGACCCGCAAGTTGTCTACCGAGCTGGCCAAGGTGCAATACGGCCAGGCGACGCTGATGCAAAAGATGCAGGCCGCTGCGGTGGAGTTGGAAAAGGCCACCAGCCAGGCTACCGGCACGCCGAAGCCGGATTTCAGAAAACCCGTTGTCAGCGATCCGCCGGTTTTCAGGCTGAGGGAGTGGCTGCTGCTGGGTTCCGTCAGCGTCGCAGAATTCCTGGGGCAGGCGCTGATGGTGCTTTTCCTCGTGTTTTTCCTGCTGCTTTCCGATGACACCTTCAAGCGCAAGCTGGTCAAGCTGACCGGGCCTTCGCTGAGCAAGAAGAAAATTACCGTTCAGATACTGAGCGACATCAACACGTCCATCCAGCACTATATGTTCATGCTGCTGGTGACCAATGTGCTGCTCGGCCTGCTGGTCTGGGCCGCCTTTCAGATCATCGGCCTGGAGAACGCGGGCGCCTGGGCGTTTTCCAGCGCGCTGCTGCATGTGATCCCCTATTTTGGCTCGTTGCTGATCGCTGCAGCAACCGGTATCGTGGCATTCATGCAGTTCGGATCGATTTCCATGGCCTTGCTGGTGGCCGGTGTTTCGCTGGGTATTGCAACACTGGTCGGCACCTTTGTCACGACATGGATGACGGGGCGCATCGCCAAGATGAATGCGGCTGCGGTGTTTATCGTGCTGCTGTTCTGGGGCTGGCTATGGGGCGTGTGGGGACTGCTGCTGGGCATTCCCATCATCGTCATCGTCAAGGTCGTCTCCGAACATATCGAAGGCCTGGAAGCCGTCTCTGAGCTGCTTGGCGACTGACCGAAAATGATGTGCAACATTCCAATCAAATTCGTTTGCGTGAGATAACGTACAGAAGCAGCAACACAGAGCGCCTACACTGGAACTGTTCGATGGGGTATTGCATGGCTTTCTCAATACCGTCGATTCGGTAATTTCGGTAAACCATGTATCACAAGGAGATCACTATGAACACGACAAAAATTCTGGCAGTGAAGAGTATTGCCATCGCAGCGATTTTCAGTCTGAGCGCATGTGCAGGCATGAATAATCAGGATAAAAGTGCGGTTGCAGGCGCCGGTATTGGTGCAGTCGGCGGCGCAGTACTGACCGGCGGCAGCGCCATCGGTACGGTAGGCGGCGCAGCAGTCGGCGGTTACCTGGGTAATGAAGTCGGCAAGAAAAAAGAATAAATCCCCTGGGCTAAGGCCCAGGCGGCAATCATGGCTTGCAGATGGGTGCGATGCACGCAGCGGCAACTGGTCATGAGATTCTTTCAGAGCTCATTTCATGCATATCGGCGCACCGCTGCTGTGCATGAAATGAGTTCTGCTGCCGGGATCAGGGTTTGACCTATTCCGCACCGTTTTCCATTAATAAAAGTCTTACTACAAAAATGAAAGGGGCTCCATCATGCTTTATACCATCGCTGTGATCCTGTTAGTGTTATGGATACTGGGCTTGGTCAGCTCGTACACCATAGGCGGATTTATCCATATCCTGCTGGTTGTGGCCATCGTCATGTTCCTGGTGCAAATCGTCAGCGGACGAAGATAGCAGTCGCCGGAAGAACGCATGCACCGCATGCGCGACACCAAAAAGTCAGCTAAAAAGCCATCCCGCCGGTATTCGCCGGCAGGATGGCTTTTTAACGTGTCGCTGGAACGCAGGAAGGAAGGAAAGATAAGGCCCGCTGAAGTGCATGCTAATGATGTTGAAGGAGGGTTTAGAAAGGAAGGGCGGCTGCGCGAATGGATCCTTGGTGGTTCCCCGCATGCCGCCCGTATGGACGCCGGCTTCAGGCCGGCCAGTGTGAGCTATGCGCTGGCTTACAGCCGGTAGGCCTGGTTGTTTTCTACATGCACGCGGGTGCCGACGCGGACGTCAGCAATGTTTTCCTGCGTCAGGGTCTGATAGCTGCCGTTGTCCATGCGCACGGTGATCTGGTACATTTCACGTGATTGCGGTGCGCTGTTATTTTGCTCTACCTTGTTACCGACCACCGCGCCGCCTACTGCGCCGGCAACGGTTGCCACGGTATTGCCCGCACCGCCGCCTACCTGGTTACCCAGGATGCCACCGACGATACCGCCCACGATGGCACCCGCGCCAGGGCCTTTTTTCTCGGTCGTTACCTGCACGATCTGGATGGAATCGACGACCCCGTAGCTATTGGAGATCTGTGACGATACCGGGACAGAAGTGGTTGTGGTGGTTGAGCCGCAGGCACTCAGCAGGGAAGTGGCGGCAACGACAGCAGCAATGGCAAATTTTTGGTGAATAATCATGATTGTTCTCCTTGGCTATGTGTGTAGTGAAGCATAGTCAGGCGGCATCAATGTCTCAGTGCGGTAACACACTGTATCTAAAGCGCTTACGCCGCATAATGACATTCAAGCGGCATGGAAACATATTCCACGCTTTTGCGACCGGCTCTTTTGCCGCAAAATTCCGTCATTCTCCCTATGACAGCAGCTTATTCCTGCGACTCGCGCCGCTTTCTCCTCTTGCCGCATTTGACGACCCCGTGTTTCGTGGTTGTAGGACAACACTGACCGTTCTCAACGCGCTTTGCGTACAAGTCCGCCCCTTGTAATCCGATGGCTCATTTCTTGGTAAAAACTTAAAGTGGGAACCATATTACTTAGCTCGATAAGTGATCGGTAACCAAGGCTCAATCCGTATTTAAGGCAAGTATCCAAGCGTATTACTGCAACGAATTCCTCAGGGTTTGCTGCAGCTAATTGATGTCAGTTTTTGAATTTAAGGGGACTAAAATGAACAATTCCATGCGTACTGAAATCTCGGTGAAAGCGCGTCTTCCTATTCCAGCAGCAAGCAATGTCGTGAAACGCGAATTTACCATTGTCAGCAACCAGCTGAATCCGCGTCCTATCGGCCCGATACAAAATGATTTGCTTGCCGCACTCCCGGCTGACGAGCTGGCCTACCTGCTGCCTCATCTGGAGTTCGTGCATCTTCCTTTCGACAAAGAACTGTATGAATACGGCAGCAAACTGTCCCATGTGTATTTTCCGACTACGGCGATTGTTGCCTTGCTGTATGTGCTGGCCGACGGTGGCGTGACTGAAATTGGCGTCATCGGCCATGAAGGCCTGCTGGGCATCTCTACGCTGATGGGTGAAAGCGCGCTGGGTACTGCGATGGTGCAGAGCGCAGGCCATGCCTACAAAATGAAAGCATCTGTACTGAAAGAAGCCTGTGCCCGCGGCGGCAAACTGCAGCAGCTGCTGATGCGCTACACGCAGGCCCTGTTTGCACAAATGGCGCAGAACTCGGTATGCGGCCGTCATTATTCTATCGATCAGCAGCTGTCCCGCTGGTTGCTGGATAGGCTGGATCGCTTGCCTACCAATGAATTGAAAGTGACGCAGGAAATGATTGCGAACATGCTGGGCGTACGCCGCGAAAGCGTGACGGAAGCGGCCGGAAAATTGCAGGCTGAAGGCTTGATCCAGTACCGCCGCGGCAACATCACCGTGCTGGACCGGGAAGGTCTGGAGATGCATGCCGGCGAGTGCTACAAGGTGGCCAAGCATGAATTCGATTTGATGTTGTCCAGCCCTTATGGAGCTGCACGATAAGTTATTGAAGTAGGCGTGGGTGGTAAGTGGTGGCTTGGATCGCGTTGGCGGTTCAGGCCATTTTCTTTTTCGGCTTGCCAATTTATGCCGATGCCGGGAGGCTGCTTTATTGGATAAGCTTGCGCTTCGTTGGAGTTGGCTGGGGTGTCCCGGCGGCCACTCACTTTTTTTGCTTCGTCACCTGGGCGGACCAAGAAAAAATAAGCAAAAGAAGACGACCGCAGATTTACCCTACGGCTGATGATGCGAGCGTTATCACATTGTGTGCGCTGAAAAAAATGCAGCGCGCCCAGCGGATGGACATCAACGGCAACTTCAGTCAGCCTGCTAATTGCGAAGCGTGTTTATTGGCGCTGACCGCAGAGAGATCATTTTTTCTGCAGCAACCACTTTTTAAGTCATGGCCTAATGTGGAAACGGCAGGAAGGCTTCTATCGCAGTGCCTCTGTTGGCGATGCCGGGTTTGACGGTGAAGCTGCCACCCAGCAGCAGGGCGCGTTCGCGCATGCCTAGCAGGCCGTGGGATTTGGGTTTTTTCAGGGCGTCTTTGGGGATGCCTACGCCGTCGTCCAGTATTTGCAGCCACAGGCCGGCGGACTGGCGTTTCAGCGTGATCTTGACGTGGCTGGCCTTGGCGTATTTGATGACGTTGTTCAGCGATTCCTGCGTGATGCGGAACAGGGCGATGGCCCAGGCGGGGTCGATGTTGTCGAAGTCTTCGGAGATGTCCGCCTCATACATCAGGCCGGCGATGCGGGTGGTTTCTTCGCAATGGCTCTGGATGGAGGCGGTCAGGCCGAGGTTGTCCAGCATGCTGGGACGCAGGTCTTCGATGATGCGGCGTTTCAGGTCTACGGTATCGAGCAGTGCCTGCTTGGCGCGCAGCAGCTGGTTGGCCAGCGGCGGGTCGGTTTTTTTCAATTTCTCGGTGACCATCGACAGGTCCATGCTGATGGCGGTAAGGCTGGCGCCCATTTCATCGTGCAGCTCGCGCGCGAGCTTGGCCTTTTCTTCTTCGGACACGCTCAGCAGGTGGCGCGACAAGACAGAAAGCTGCTCCGTGCGCGCCAGTACTGTGGTTTCCAGGTTGTCGTTGGCCAGCTTCAGCGCATCTTCCACAGAACGCTGCTTGTTGAAGCTCCTGCCGATCAGGCGGTAGAACAGCATCAGGATCAGGATTGCCACGGCGATGATCGCATTCCCTATCCACAGGCCATGCTGGTATTCCTCATAAAAGCGGTCGCGCCTGGCGGTCAGCAGCTCCAGCTCTTCCTTTTCCATGATGATGTCGAGCAGGCGGATTTCATCCATGATTTCCCTGCCGTCGCCGACCTTGACGGCATTGACGACTTCACTCAGGCCGCCGTCCTTGAACAGCGCAGTGCCCTCGTCGAAAGCCTTCATCTTGCGGTCGAACAGCAGGCGCAGCTGTGCCAGGTTCTTTACCTGCGAAGGATTGTTTTCCACCAGCTTGGCGAGGATGATGAACTCTGCATCCAGCTTGTCCTTGGCGGTTTTCCACGGGCCGAGGTAGATGGGATCTTCCGACATATAGTAGCCGCGCAGACTGCTTTCGGCATCCATGATCAGCAGGTTGATGTTCTTTAAATGGTCCTTGACGCTCCAGCCATGCTCCATCCAGTCGTTATTCTGTTTCAGTTTCTGCAGGTTCTGGTAATTGGAAACGGCCGAGCCGGCCAGCGTCACGAGGCAGATCAGGAAAAGTGCAGTGACATAAACAGGTAGGGATGCGGAATTGTTTTTTTTCACTTGAACCGGGGCCTTAACGATCAATCGATCAATGGAATAAGAGGGAGCATAGCATCTTGATACCCGCGATGCGGGGTTGTGCCTGCGTAGGCTCCTGGCCTTCAACCGCGTGCTGCAGCGGCAAAGACACCGTCTATTGTATTTTTTTGTGCGCTTTATAGCTAGCGGCAAAGCAATTTATAGCGGCCCGCTTTGTATGCGGTAGGTGTTGTCCTACATCGACTTCCGCGTAAGCTTATTGCGTTCGGATAAGCCTGTCCTTAGAATGCGTATACATAAGGAAAATTGATAGATACAAAAAGACCAATCAAAAGGTCTACATAATGAACATCGACAAAAAATTGAAGGTATTTTTAATAGAAGATGCAATCAAGATCCGGTCTGTACTGATCGACATCTTGCAGCAGTCCGGAGAAATCGAAGTAATCGGTTTCGCAGAAAATGAAAAAGATGCCTTGAGTCAATTACGCTCCAAGGAATGGGATGTTGCGATTGTCGATATCGGCCTGCGCGAAGGCAATGGCCTGGCTGTGCTTGCCGCATTGAAGAGCGATGCCCGGCCTTATGGCAAGCGCCTGGTCTTTACCAGCAACCCCAGTACTGCCTTGAAAGCCCGTACCCTGGCCTTGGGGGCAGAAGCGTTCTTTGACAAATCCCGGGACATGGACATCCTGGTAAATCATATACATTCAATGGTGCATTGAATGGCGTGGTGAGGCGTGTCTATGCGCCCGCGCGCCCGTTGTTTGCTAGCAGCGCTTTCCCGTTCCGGCGATTCCGTTTCCTGATTTTTCCTCCCGCCGTTTCTATGGCAGATAGTTCCCGCCTTCTGATAACAAAATGGCTGCCCAAGGCAGCCATGTGTTGTTTTATTCCCTTGACCTCTATCCCTGTTATCCCATTCCAGCCTGGGCAGGTCCTGCAGCTTATTCCAGCAGGTTGTTTTTCAGCGCGTAGTAAGTCAGGTCGCTATTCGAGTGCAGACCCATTTTTTCCATGACCCGCGTGCGGTAGGTACTGATGGTTTTGACGCTGAGCGACAGCTTGACGGCGATGTCGGACACAGACTCGCCTTTCGCCAGGCGCAGAAATACCTGGAACTCGCGGTCTGACAATTCGGTATGGATAGCCGCGGTAGCATCGTGGTCAAAGCCCTGCGCCAGGATCTCGCCCACGGCTGCACTCACATAGCGGCGGCCGGTGGCGACGGTGCGTACTGCCTTGATCAGTTCTTCGGCGTCGCACTCCTTGTTCAGGTAGCCGTTGGCACCCATCTTCAGCAGATTCACCGCATATTGCTGCGCCGGATAGCCGCTGAGGATCAGGATGGGCAATTCAGGCTGGCCCTGTTTGATGGTGCGCAGCGTATCGATGCCGCTTTGGTCGGGCATGCTGATATCAAGCAGCATCACGTCGCAGATTTTTTTACGCGCGATGTCCAGCGCTTCCCTTCCGCTGGTTGCTTCAGCGACGACTTCAATATCGCTGATCTCAGAAAAAATCTGCTTGAATCCTGCTCGAACAATCTGGTGGTCGTCACAGATGGCAATACGTATCATTTCTTCCTCGACTTTATCTTGAACGAATGTGCTTTTGCGGCCTGCCGGAGCGGGTAAGCCCCTTTAACTGGTATGGGCACATGCTGAACAATGTTATATGTAAATTTTACACTAAGGGGTTGCCACATTTTGCAATTTGTTACGGATTTGCGCCGGTTTTTGCAAACTTCCGAAATATTCCGCATATTGGCGGGTAAATTCGGCACCCAGAAAAAATATCTGGGACGAATAATAGATCCACAGCAGCAGGGCCACTACCGAGCCGGCCGCGCCGTAGCCGCTGGCGACCGCGCTATTGCCCAGGTACACGCCTATCGCATACTTGCCCAGGCTGAACAAGCCGGCGGTGCCCAGCGCGCCTATCCAGACATCGCTCCAGGATAGCCTGATTTGCGGCAGCATCTTGTAGATGACCGCAAACATGCAGGCAATCACGGCAAATGAAAACACCGAGGACAGCGGACTGATGATCAGTGCGCCTTGCGCCCAGCCCGCCCAGAAGCGCTCCAGGATGGCCAGCGCGGCGCTGATTACCAGCGACACCAGCAGCAGGAAGGCCAGCACCAGCACCAGGCCAAAGGACAGTATCCGCGTGCGTATCAATCCGATTATTCCCGGCTGGTAAGTTGTCGGCACCTGCCAGATTTCGTCCAGGCTGGCTTTCAATTCTGCAAATACACTGGTCGCGCCGACCAGCAGCACGATCGTCGCCACCGTTGTGGCGATGCGTCCCGAGGTTGGATTGTGCGCGCCGGCCAGCAGCACCTGGATCGCGTCCGAGCTGCTGGGGCCGATCAGCGCGGTGAGCTGCGCAAAGATTTCTTTCTGCGCCATGTCGCCGTCAAATACCGTGCCCACAATCGCAATCACCAGCACCAGGATGGGCGCCATCGAAAACAGCGTATAAAACGCCAAGGCTGCCCCCTTGCTGGCCGCGCGCTGCGTGATCCATTGTTCCACGGAGCTGATCAGCATCAGGCGCATTCTCTCTTTCACCGGCAAATGCAAAGATTCCGGCTCGCCGGCCGGAATCTTTGGATAAGAAGCAGATTGTTCGTGGTCCATCAATACGGGTCCAAGTAAGGAGGCTGGAGCGGGGGCAGCGATCGTTTTTCTGCGTAATACCTTTTGGTATTCCTTCTGGTTGTGCATGCGCTTTGTTTCCGGTTTCTCCAAGTAATACCAGTATCCGCTTTTCTTTGCGGGAAATATGTACGTTAGCGTACCGAAACACCGGCTCCTCGCCACTATCGTATCAACGTGGCGGACTTTACCGCCGAACTCCAACCCAAGGAAAATCATGGACGCCATCAAATTATTGACCGCGCAACACCGGGCACTGGAAAACGTGCTGAAAAAAGCACTTCAAGCCAACGGCGCAGAACAATACGCGCTGTTCAAGCAAGGCGCGGACGAACTTAGCGTCCACATCGCATCGGAAGAACAGATCTTTTATCCTGCGGTCAAAGCCAAGCGTACCCGCGACATTCTGCTGGAGTCGCTGGAAGAGCATCTCTCGCTGAAAAGGCTGATCGCAGACCTGCTGACGCTGAAACCGGCAGACGATACCTTCCAGCCCAAGCTGAAAGTATTGTCGGAGCAGGCAGAGCACCATCACAAGGAAGAGGAGGAGCATCTGTTCCCCAAGGTAACCAAGCTGCTGGATGACAAAGAGCTGGACGACCTCGGTTCTGAAATGCAGGCCCTGCAACTGGCGCTGATCAAGCATGGCGATCCGCGTAAATCGGCTGCCGATGAAACCGCCGAAGCACAGCCCCTGTAAGCAGACGGCCTTGCTCCAGCCTTCCTATAAATCTCCAGGCAAGCAAGCAGCAGCATAAGGAACGGAGCGGGCATCTGCATGCCTGCTCCGTTTTTTGTGCCAGCTGCATGCGTGGTTTTCAAAAAATTTGATAATTCAACCGTCACGCCCTCAGCCTGCTGCTGTGCTAGTTCCTGCGCTGGAACAGCAGGCTCAGCAAATAGCCGGCAACTGCCGCGACAACGATGGACTCCACTGGTTTTTTCCTTACCTGCGTGCGGCAATCATCGAGCAATTGCTGTTGTGCCACGTGGAATTTTTCACTGGTGCAGTGCAGGCTTTCCAGTGCCGAGGCGGCGGTATCGGCCAGCTTGTCCACTGTTTGCCGCATGGTTTGCTGGGTGCCGGTGACGAGGCGCTCTGCTACTGCGACGGGTTTGTCCAGCAATTCTTTGGCAGCCGCTGCCGTAGCCGGTATGGCCGACGCGATCTTGTCTGCCGCTGCTGTTGCGGACGTTGTTACATCGCCGTTCTGTATGCTGGCGCTGGTCGGGAAAGGTAAATTGTCGTTGATAGCCATAATAGGTGCTCCTAAGTTTGATTAAGCTTGTGCATCTGTTGTGCGCTTGATGTAGCGTCCCGCCCGGAAATGGGCAAAGGCGCTGCCGCTTTTACGGACCAGGCTCAGTGCCGCCAGCAATACCAGCGCACTGAAAAATGTGGTCAGCAGCGAAGTAAGAACCGGTGCGTGGGCAGCCTGTAATCCGATCGCCGGCAGCGTTGGCGCCGGTTGCAGTATCCAGTGGCCGACGGCGCCGCCAAGCATGCCCAGCAGGACGCTGAGCGTCAGGCCGAATTGCCTGTCTGCCCTGGTCAGCAGACTGGCAGCCCAGGCAAGGGCGAGGCTCGACACTATCCATGCGATAAAGCTCATGCAGGCTCCCTGAATTCAGGCCGCGTGGGCAAGTTAGTGGCGTACCTGGTTGTCGGCGGCGCTGGCTGTGCCGGCGGGAGGAGGCAAGTTGCCGCCTTCGCCTTCCCAGGTATTCAATTCCACCTTATGTTGCTTGTGCTCATGGGTTTTTGCGTATTGCCTGCTTTTGCCCAAGGCGGTCAACAGGGCCCAGCCGGCCAAACCGGCAGCTAATAGAATTTGTTTTTTTGTCAGCATGGGAAACTTTCTGTTTCAAGTTGATTAAAAATGACGAGCGCCGGTATGCATGTTCGTGAGTATTGCCTGCGTCTCTCTTGCATATCTGTTGCGCATCTCTCAGTGCCTGCGGGTATTCAGCGTTCAGGCAACGTTTCTGCTCATACCCAGTGCTACCGGCTTGTTTTGCCTTTTCAGGCAATCCCGGATGATTTTCTGCGCATCCCCAACGGCGATCTGGCATTTGCCGCTGATCTGCATGTGGGCACCGGCAACCTGCAGGCGGTTATTGCCGAGCAGGCGGCCAAACAATTCCTGAGTGAGTCCCAGGGAATAAATGCTTACACCTTTCAGCAGACATTTGTTCATGGCGTTTCTCCGTCTAATGTTGGAAAGATCATCTTGGGTACGAAGGTATGAAAAATCACAAACAAGCATTTCTTTACAGGACGCTTTGTGGTGATTTTTCTATGGAATTGATACTAGCATCAGCAAATTGGACGCTATATAGGACGTCAGCGAGTGCCCTTGTAGGACTAGATGAAGTGAATGCACTCAGGCATCAGGCAGGGCGCCAGCCCCGCAAGGGCGGGGCGTGGCTAACGCTAGCTATTGCCGGTTTGCGGATTTTGGCTGGTGACAGCGGCTTTGTATGCGCCACGCCACACACCCTTTATTCGTGCATTCCTACAGGGGTGGAAGCGCATGTCCGATGGTCGCGACACGCTCGGATGATTAGCATGTTTGCATGTTAAAGATGTTCCGGTTTCCGGGATTTGTGTCTTTAACGTCCCGCGATATTCCGGGCGGGAGAGTAGCAAAGCGGTAGCAAGGGCGCGTGGATACCCGGCAACCAAGCATGCAATGTGCATACGCCGTTGCGTGCAGGTTCAGGCAAGGAGCCGGCCCTTATTACCAAGTGCAGCAAGTGCTGTCAGTACATTCACATAAAGGAAACATCATGGACAACGACGATATCATTTCTACCTTGAACGACTTGATCGAAACCTGTAAGGACGGTGAAGAAGGTTTCAAAACCTGCGTGGAAGATGCAAGCGATCGCCATCCACAATTGAAAGCCATGCTGGCAGACCGTCAGCGCGGCTGTGCCGCTGCGGCAAGTGAGCTGCAAGACCTTGTGCGTGCTCAAGGTGGCGATCCTGAAACCAGCAGCAGCGTGGCTGGCGCCTTGCACCGTAGCTGGGTGAACATCAAAACGGCCATTACCGGCAAGGATGATGAAGCCGTGCTGAATGAATGCGAACGCGGTGAAGATTCTGCCGTCCGCAGTTATCGCAAGGCATTGGAAAAAGACCTGCCGGCGCATATCCGCCTGGTAGTCGAGCGCCAGTACCAGGGTGTGCTGCGCAACCATGACCAGATCAAGACTCTGCGTGATCAGGTCAGGGTCAATGCGTAAGCCTGATGCCCTGGCTTAAAGCCTGAGCCAAGGCCCAGGCGGCCGTAAGGCCAGAAGTCCCGGCGATGCCGGGATTTTTTATGTCTGCTTCATTTTTGCCTGCTTAATCGAGAAATTGCTGCACCACGGCCACTGTAGCTGCCGGGTCTTCTTCCTGCGGTACATGTCCCAGCTCGGGAAATCTCACTAGTTTGCTGCCTGCGATATCGCGCTGGAACAGAACGCCGTTCTCAACCGGAATCAGCTTGTCCCGCTCTCCCCACAGTATCAGCGTTGGCACTGCCAGCGTTTTGATCTTGCCGGCGCTGGCGCCGCCGTCCAGCTGGCCGAAACGTTTGCCGAGCGCGCGGCGGTTGCCTTGCCGCAGCGTCATGGCTTCGTAGCGGTCCACCAGCGCGGGAGTGACGCGGCTGGCGTCGCCGTACACATTGCGCACGCTCTTTTCCATCATGCTGCGCGGCAGCGTCCACTCCATCAGCCGGTTCAGCCCCGGCATGCGGGCAATCATAAAACCTACCGGCACTGATTTCGGCGTGAACGCATATCCGCCTGCATCCACCAGTATCAATTTTCCCACGCGCTGTGGCGCTGCCACGGCCACTTGCCATGCGATTTCTCCGCCCAGAGAATTGCCGCCAAGGATGCATTTCTGCACACCCAGCTTGTCCAGCAGGTCCAGCATGAAACGGATATACGCGGCATTGCTGTAATCATCCTGCGCGTTCGGCCCGGTCAGGCCAAAGCCGGGTAGATCCATCGTGATGATCCGGTGCTTGCCCTTCAACGCGGCTACCCAGCCTTCCCAGGTATGCAGGCTGGCGGCGGTGCCGTGGATCAGCACCAGCGGCAGCGGGTCGTCGCGCGGGCCTTCGTCCCGGACATGCACCTGCAAGCCACCGACATCGATGAACTGCGACGGCGGCGGCGCCCAGCGGGCTTTGAGTTCGTCCACGGGCTTGTCTGGCGCCCAGTTCAGTGCAATTCCCAGCGCAAAAATTGCCAGCAGTAATAGCAGCAGATACAGCAAACCTTTCAGCAAGCGGCGGCCCATGTGTGTTCCTTTGTGGTTTGTCCCAGCGCCATCATACGCAGGCACTGGCAAAACGAAAGGACGTTTGCTGCCAGCTTGCAAGCGGAACAGCCGTAAAGTGCCACAGAAGGTAAGACTAGGATAGCCCAAAATTGTACTTTTCAAGAAAGATTGCCACAGAAGATGAGATTAATTGCCATGAAAGATGAGATTTTCTGAACTAGTCACTTTTGAATGTAAAACAAGCAGTTGCTGGGCATTTTAAATAGAAGCCTGCCCTATGTTCGTTTGCGTGCTGAATTGGCCCACTCCGTTTGACCATACCTCCATTGTCTGGCGAACGCCGCCACGCGATCATAAGATCCTCCTAATCCCAATTCCAATAGATCCTCGTGAAGCTGTTTTAAACTGCGCCGCTGTTTGTGTGATTTGGCCGCCTCGGTCTTGAGCCAGCCTGAGAGCTGGAAGGCGCATGGGTCGATTGCGCTTGCCGATTGGCGCTCGGGATAGGTGGGCTCGGTCGTTTCCGAGCGCAGGTAGCGTCGGACGGTGTTTCGAGAAATGCCCAAGCGTCTGGCGATTTCTCTCAAGGGGACTTGGTCACGAATGTGCCAGCGTCGAATAATGCCTAGTAATGCCACGTCGATCACTCCAATCTCCTACTCATCACGATAAGTAGGATTGTCTTCTAAACGTGGGTCAGAATTATGTGCAAACCAACAGGCAAAGTAGATAACTATCGCTTGGTATCGCCAATTGCACAATCACTCATTTTTTCGGATGGCTTTTTACGATTGTTTTTGCAACATACAGTAATTTAAGTTGCAAATTAGACTAGCATTATTTACAAATAAGCTATTGGTAGAAATTAATATATTTGCCAGTCGAAGGACTAACTAAACCATCTAAAAAGGGGGCGAAAAATGCTAGCCAAAATCAATAATGACGGACGGTATCTGTTCAGGAAAGAATTCAACCTCAAGAGTACTGGCAAGGTAGATTTTTCGATGAGCATCAATAATGGGCTGGTCGCCACTGTTCAACTCGTGATCAGAGATGTTGCGCACAAAGATTTAATTTTAACGAAAGTGTTCTCGACTGGTAATTCAGGGAAAGTCATGTGGTCATTTGATGCCGCAGATTATCCAACGGCAGTGATCCTGATCTGGAATACCTGGGTGGCGGATACCACCAAGCAGCCGAAGGCGTTTACGCTATCGGCACAAGTGACGCAAGCCGGACACGCACCACTGCCCGTTTCAGTACTAGATGGTGAAATGACGGGCGACGATGATCTCGCTGGCGTGTCCATAGACGGTCTTAGAATTTTATAGGTGCTGCCATGACCTTCTCATTCCTATACCGTGCGGCAAAGTTTGTCGCCATTGCGGCCTTTTACATCCTATCCTTACCTAGCAGCGCAGCCGAGGAAATAACAATCGACGGCAAAACATATGTTGTTTACGAGTGGGTCGCAGTGTCACCTACCGTTATGCAATTCAGGGGCACTTTAAAAGCACCCAATGCAGGTGCGTCCAAATCGACAACCGAGTCAAAAACAGTAGGTGCGTCAGATTCTCCGGTACCATCGGAAAAGAAAGCAAATTCTGTAGCAGTAAGCAGCGCTGATCCCACTACCGCTATAGTGAAAGCATTGACGACGACGATCAACACCGAAACAACCCTCATGGATTCGTCGGGTCTCACCTTATTAGGGGTGACGGCGACAGACATAAATCGACCTGTAAGCCCTAGAGACTTTGCAGTTGCAATCGCACGAGGCAGTGACGCTTCCGGAAAAATAAAAACGGGCGCAGGCGTTGAAATAAGCCCATTCGGCCTATTTTTTCCGGATTCGATTGTCGGCGGCACTACATATGAGAAAGACCATCTCATGCAGGCAAAAGCTCGAACAACTATCGCTTTGGCGACAGCCCAATCAGACGACTCCAAAATCGGTAATCAAGTGGCAGCGACTATCCGAGTGGGATTAATTGACAAAGGGGATCCACGGATTATTTGGTGGAGTCTCCTTGACGACTGCTCAAAAAAATATCAGGGGTTGAGCAGGATCCCGGACCCGGAATTCGATGAAAATGGCAAATTAATACCCGCAAAGGAACCTGACGAAGAGGTTAAGAATATGAAGTCTGCTGAAGGCTGCTATGCAGCTAAGCAGACAGAACTTGCGGCAAAGAGCGCTTGGAAGCTGCCATCCTGGTACGTCGGCGCTGGCAAGGCATGGTTCACCGGGGAATCTGGTAAAGTCCAGGACTCACGCGCAGGCGCTAAAGTACTCTGGACCTCATACTCCCAAGGTGACTATCTAGATAAGAGTCGATCGTTGAAAGGGTTATATCAACTCTACGCAGAAAAAAAATGGGATGATCGAGTTCAAGATACCACGGACGCGAGTAAGTTAATATCTGAAACCAGGACCGATGCGATCGCGAGGTTCCGATTTGGAAAAACCAACTGGAATGCTTTCGTTGATGCCGGCCTAGTCAGGGTGAATACCGCTGGAGTATCGACGCAAAATATTCGTCGGTTCGGATATGGAGCTGAATACAAGATTGCCGAGGATATTTGGATCGTGGTCGGCAGCGTCATGGAGCGCGGATACGCTGCGGCGGATGGCAAAAGAACTCTTTTCAGTACCGGCTTGCGCTTTGGGCAATCTGACAAATCCATTTTTTCACCGGATCCAGCGCCAGTGAAGTCGACATCGGATAGTGAAAAAAACAAGGTTGAAAATCAGGCCGCAAAGTGAGCTTCTGTGTAAGAGCAATTATTAGCCGAAAATCATTAAAAAAACCGAAGACGCAAGCGGTCTCCCCAGAGAACGCTTGCTTCCGACCCGGCCTGAAATAACTGCTCTCATATCTGAAAAAATTAGAATCTAAAAGGACGTATGACCGGGTGCCAACCTTTGCCAGGCGGTCGAAGGTGAATCAACCTAACCAAATTCAATTCAATTCAAGACAGATAAGTTTGACACAGATGATTTCAAAAAAAGTCTGCCGAGTTTCGCCAAGGGTTGCTGACAGATGCCATCCGTTTCAACAAACCAGTAACACCTAAGGTGGCGTCAAGACAGAGATTGCGCGACAGCGATAGGCCCGTCGTCCATGTTTGAAGGAAAAAAAGGCGCGATAAAATCGGGCTAGCGATGTCGGTCGATGATTTCAAATAATCGACGGCACGATAACGCTAGATGTATCTCCGGCGCCGTGGCCACTCCAAGCAAAAGGCCGGGCAAGGCCAAGGATGGATTTGCGTACCATGCAGATAAAGGCGATGGCCCCATGCCAAAGGTTCTTGCTTCGCGAACTATATCCATGTCATTTACACCCTCTGGCAGCCTGAGAAGTACTGCCAGGCCGGCGTTAATCCACTCAGCGTCGTGCGTCTGCAACTGTGCGCATAGCGCGTCGCGTTGGGAAGAATACAGACGCTTGAGACGGCGGACGCGTTGGATGTAGTGACCATCGCGCATAAATTGAGCCGTCGCGAGTTGAATTACTGGTGAGGGCGCGGGGGAAAGCGTTGCTGTCATCTCCGAAAATTCGCAAATCAATTCAGTTGGCGCGACAACAAATCCAAGTCGCAGCGCCGGGCTGATAGTCTTACTGAAAGTACCTATGTGGATAACCCGATTACCCACATCCAAAGATGCCAAGGCGGGCGCCGGCCTGCCATCCAGTTGTAACTCGCTGAGGTAGTCATCTTCGATGATCCAGGCGTTGCTTGAGACTGCCCATTCAAGTAGTTGAATTCTACGCCTCAGAGACAACGTCGGACCTAAGGGAGCTTGTTGACCTGGCGTCACGACCGCCAGCGCAGCGTCCGCGGCGTGCTCAATCCCGTAGCTTACGTCGAGACCTTCGGCGTCCACTGGCACCGGAACGATGTTCAAGCGAGCGAGCTCTAAGCCCCTTCGAGCAAAAAGGAAACCGGGCTCTTCCATCCAGACCTTGTTACCGTCCAAACCTAACACTCGCAGTGTAAGCCCCAAACCCGCCGCATATCCCGAAGTAATAAACACTTGTTCAGGGGAACATTGTAGGTTTCGGGATATGGCGAGATATCCCGCGATTTCTCGACGCAAATCAGACTCCCCTCTAGGATCAGGATAGACCAGTGACGATAAAGATCCTGTCTTTAATAGATTCGAAGACCGTGCACGCTCGAAAAGCTTTTTTGGCAGGTCTTTTAACGCCGGGACACCGAGCTGAAAGATCGATGGTCCGGCAGTCAGCTCCTGATAGGTTCTCATAAAACCTTCAGGCCTAACCATTGCAGATCGAACTACCGTGACCTGAGGTCGTAGCGCCACTCGGGTACCCCTTGCCCCGCATGATTCAATCATCTGGGCGTCGGATAATCGTTCATATGCCGCTTGAACCGTACCGCGCGCTACACCAAGCTGCGCTGCCAGGCCTTGCCATGAAGGCAAACGAGTACCTGGCGCGAGCAGGCCCGACTCTATTGCTCGAGAAATGCTCATACGAATTTGTTCTGACAGGGAAAGCTTCGTTGTCCGGTCGAGTTGAATCTTCAGTTCTGAATTCATATTCTTAGTACACACAAAAATGAAAGGTCTTGGTTCTATATTTCTTAACGTCATTGGTACAGAATTTCAGGGTCAATTTAAGGAAAAAAGCCGACCATGATTATTCGTCCAATTCTGACCGTATTTTGCGCGAGCATCATAATTTTCGCTAGCACCGCCGCACTAGCGCAAGGCCATCGCGAGATCGTTAAGCCGAATTTTGAACAAACAATCCCCAATCTACCGGGGAAATCACTCGTCGCTGTAGAAGTAGAGTATCCACCGGGCGTTGGTTCGTTACCCCACCTGCACGCGAAGTCGGCCTTCATTTATGCATATGTGATATCGGGTGAAATCGAATCAAAGGTCAATGATGCTCAAGTGCATGTGTATCGAGCCGGTGACAGCTGGTCCGAGCCGCCAGGCGCGAGTCATTCCATAAGCCGGAACGCGAGCAAAACGCGATCCGCCAAACTGTTGGCGATATTCGTTGTTGATACAGAAGATAAACATTTGACCACGTTGGTCAGGTAAACATCCCCTTGTACCTAGATCTATCCCTTCAACCATAGGAAGAACCATGACCACCGGAATCAAAAAAACCAACTCCGTCATCGAATGCATCTTGAGCCGCTCCGCAGCCAAGTATTACGACCCTGTCGCCACGTTGAGCGATGAGGAAATCTTTGAGCTGGTGCGAATAGGCACCGCTGCGCCGACGTCATTTCACTTGCAGAACTGGCGGTTCATCGCCGTGCGTACACGTGAAGCCAAGGCACGCCTGAGTCCGATTGCCTGGAATCAACCCGCCATCGCCGATGCAGCCGTGACCTTCGTCGTTATCGGCCAGTTAGTCGACACCAGTGTAATACCTGAGCGCCTGGCGCCACTTGTAGAAGCGGGTGTGATGCCGGCTTCCATGGTAGCCGAGTGGGAAAATCCCGCACGCGATCTGTATATGGCGTACCCGCAGCGCCGGCGTGACGAGGCCGTACGCACTGCCACCTTCGGTGCATCAGCGATGATCTATGCAGCGCGTTCGTTCGGCCTGGGTTCTACCCCGATGATCGGCTTCGATGCGGATGCGGTGCATCGCGAGTTCGGCCTAGCCGCGGACGAAATACCGGTAATGCTGTTGTCCGTGGGGACAGAGCGTCCGGGGAATTGGGCCCAGAAGCCGCGTCGTCCGGTTTCTGATGTACTGAATTTCATCTGACCTGTATCCACTCACATCGCGCCTTTCTAGGTTTCAAAGAAGATGTGATCTGATGCGAAACGTAATGACGAAGCCCGGGAAGCTATCAGGAAGAGTTCTTGGAAATGCACCGGGCTTTTTGTCCATGCTGACTATTTCTACGGACGGACCGGTACTTTACCGGTCCGGATAGGTGGCGAATCTGAGTCCGGTGGGACATCACCTATTAACAACTACGATAAAACGTTTGAGCTTTCAATTTACCGAGGTCCTATGTCCCAAGTCGACTGGCTGAGCCATCTCCTGCGAATGATTACCGTTACTGGTCGGCTGGAGGTCCGTTGTACGTACGGCGCGCCATGGCGAGTTACATGGGATCGGGCTGCGGCACACGAGATTCCATACCACGTGGTGCTCAAAGGGCGAGCTGTTATTGAGGATCCTGGTACAGGGAAAACCTACGAATTGGTCAGTGGAGACATCGTGTTATTGCCTCACGGGTCAGGGCATGTCCTGCACGATGGCAGCGGCTATAAGCCGGGACCAACCCGCAATCGCCAAGGTTCCTCCGGATGGATGTTCAGCGAGAACGATGGTAAAGGCGAACAATTGGACATGTTGTGCGGACGATTTTTTGTCGAACCACCTCATGATCGGTTGATTCGCGATTACCTCCCCACGACCCTCATGGTCCGCGGTGTGGACAGCCGCGGTGACGACAGCGTCGGGGATGCGTCGAATCCCTTGGCCAGTCTCGTTGCGGTGATGCGCTCGGAGTCCGCCAACGACAAACCTGGCGGATACGCCATTCTTAATGCGCTTACATCGGCGTTATTCACATTGGCATTGAGGGCGGCGAGCGAATCCGAACAGGCGCCGCCAGGTTTGTTGGCGCTCGCCGGCCATCCGCGGCTGGCCCCAGCCATTTCTGCGATGTTCGCTGATCCGGCGCACTCCTGGAGCCTGCCTGATCTAGCTGGCTTGTGCAGCATGTCGCGTGCCACCTTTATGCGGCATTTCCAGGACAAGCTAGGGCGCTCGGCCATTGATCTGCTGACCGATATCCGCATGAGCCTGGCTGCCAACGAACTGAAGAAGCCGGCTGCGACTACTGAGGCAGTCGCAGACTCGGTAGGATACCGATCGGTCACCTCGTTCCGCCGCGCGTTCACCGACAAAATGGGGATGACACCGGGCCAATGGCGTCGTCTGGCGCTCGAAGGTGAATAGAAGACAGCGCTTTCATTGGCGTTAGTCGTTTCAATATTTTGATCCTTTTTGTGACTTTTTTGATCCCGAGCAGTCTCGAAATTAATATCGAGTCAGCCTAAAGTAGAGGTTCTCAACACGGGGAATGGTTCTCAGAAAAACATTCCTTATTTAATGAAACATATCGTTTATTTTTGGAGATTATGATGCCAAGAACTATCGCTTTAAAGCCGGAACAAGTACCAACCGATTCGAAACCGACCCTGGATGCGTTCACCAAGAACATCGGATTCACCCCAAATATGATGGCAACCTTTGCACAGAGCCCGATCGCGTTCAACGCATGGGCTAATTTGCTCGGCGCGTTGAGCAAAGCACTCGACGTGAAAACTCGTGACAGCATCGGACTCGCTGTCTCGGAAGTGAATGGATGTAACTACTGCCTGACAGTTCACAGTTTCACGGCCGAGCATATGGCTAAGCTGCCCGCCGACGACATCATTCTCGCTCGGAAAGGCCATGCCAACGACCCGAAACGCGACGCCGCAGTCCAGTTTGCGCGCAAAGTCATCGTGGCCCGCGGCCAAGTCAGTGATGCTGATGTGAAGGCTGTCCGTGATGTCGGCTACACAGATGCAAATATCATGGAGATCGTGGCATTGGTCTCGATGTACTCCCTCACGAACTTTATCAATAACGTGTTTGACCCGGAGAAAGATTTTCCCGCCGTCGCTCCGGCAGGTTCGCTCTAAACGCCATTTGTCCAAATTGACATCTCTGGAGAATCTCAGAGATGCCAATTCGAGCGTAACTTCAAAGCTTAGACACACCTTCGAAAGAACCGTGAACGTAAGCCTAGGTATTTTGTAGGTGCTGGCACCGGCGTTGAAGCAGCATAATATTCTCTGGAGTAAAGCGTGAACAAGTCGCAGAAGGTTGTCGTCGTCACAGGTGCGTCGCAGGGCATCGGCGCAGAAATTGTACGAGCCTTCCGTAGGCTCGATTACCGCGTCATCGCGACCTCACGCGCCATCGATTTTTCGGAAGACAAGAACATATTAAACATCGCTGGCGACATCGGCGACCCCGCAACAGCCCAACGTGTGATTTCCGAAGGCGTCGCGCGCTTTGGCCGGATTGACACGCTGGTGAACAACGCCGGCATATACATCGGTAAGCCTTTCACCGAATATACCGCCGAAGACTACGCTGTCATGATGAATGTAAACATGGCTGGTTTCTACCACATCACGCAGTTTGCGATTGCAGAAATGGAAAAGCAAGCAAGCGGCCACGTGGTGAGCATTACGGCCAGCGTCCACCAAGCCGCAATAAGTGGGGTGTACACAGTCTTGGCGGCGCTGACGAAGGGAGGCATCAACGCCGCAACGAAGTCGCTGGCTATCGAATACGCGCGAAAAGGCATTCGCGTGAATGCGGTCGCACGTGGGAACATAAGGACGCCGATGCACCCGCCTGAAATTCACGAGGCGCTGGCAGCATTTAACCCTATCGGACGCCTGGGGGAAACAAGCGATATTGCCGATGCCGTCCTTTTTCTCGACTCCGCACCATTCATTACCGGTGAAATCCTGCACGTGGATGGTGGCCAAAGTGCCGGTCGATGAGATACCCGATCATTCATCGTAAAGACACGACCTATTAAAGCTCGACTAACCAATTCCACGTATTAGCCGGAGCGCCCCCATTCGCTGATAGTGAGAACCGCAACTCAAGGAGCATACGATGCCAAGAACTACCGCATTAACATCTGACCAGGTACCTGCCGATTCGAAACTCATACTCGATGCATTCAGCAAGACACTCGGGTTCACACCGAATATGCTGGCGACCTTCGCGCAAAGCCCGATCGCCTTCAATGCATGGGCCACGTTTCGAGGTTTGTTGAATAAGGCGCTTGATATGAAGACGCGTGAGGCCATCAGTCTCATTGTCTCCGAGGTAAATGGCTGCAACTACTGCCTGGCGGTTCACACCTATGCGGCCAGTATGGCTAAGATGCCAGCCGACGAAATCATCCTTGCTCGGAAGGGCCATTCCAGCGCCCCGAAGCGCGACGCAGCCGTTCAGTTTGGCCGTAAAGTGGTCGAGACCCGGGGCCAAGTCGACGAAGCCGACCTGAATGCGGTCCGCAATGCAGGCTACACGGATGCGAACGTCATGGAGATTGTAGCACTGGTGGCTATGTTTTCTCTGACGAATTTTTTCAATAACGTGTTCGATCCAGAAAAGGATTATCCCGCCGTTCCGCCGGCTGGCTCGATCTGAACGACGGCAAGTTCAGGAGAAAGAAAGTGACACTCGATCATCCAATTTTCACGCGCTGGCCGGCGAGGTACCCCAATCGGCTACAACTCTTTTCGCTCCCGACGCCCAATGGGGTAAAAGTCGGCATCATGCTTGAGGAAACCGGCCTGGCTTATGAAGCGCACCGGATCGACATCATGGCGAACGAAAACCACGACCCGGCCTTTCTCTCGCTCAACCCAAACGGCAAGATTCCGGCAATCTACGACCCCGACGGGCCGAACGGCAAACCGCTCGCACTATTCGAATCGGGCGCGATCCTCCTTTATCTTGCCGACAAGACAGGACGATTTATCTCAACCGATCCGAACACCCGCTACGAGACGATCCAGTGGGTGATGTGGCAGATGGGTGGAGTCGGACCGATGTTCGGCCAGGTCGGCTTTTTCAATAAATTCGCCGGCAAAGCTTATGAGGACAAACGCCCGCGCGACCGCTATACAGCCGAATCGGCGCGGTTGCTCGGTGTCCTTGACGACCGCCTCGCGGAGCGCGATTGGGTGATGGGGGACGATTACAGCATCGCCGATATTTCACTGCTCGGTTGGGTGCGCAACCTGATCGGCTTTTACGAAGCTCGCGAGCTCGTCGGCTTTGACCGTTTTCTTCATGTTCAAGCGTGGTTCAACCGTGGCCTCGCACGTCCGGGGGTGCAGCGCGGGCTCGATGTAACAGCGACTGAACGAGGAGCATAAGCGATGAAGTTCGTCGCGATCGGCGGCACCGCACTGATCGGTTCGAAATCCGTCGCCATTCTCCGTCAGCGCGGCCACGAGGTCATCGCGGCGTTACCCAAAGGTGACGTCAGGATCGTGATCGAACCATTTTTACAACTGCAGTGAAAAAAAGGAAAACGCATGAACATCCTCCATATTGATTGCAGCCCGCGTCAGGAATCGCACAGCCGTCGGCTTTCGGCGGCAATTGTCAAAAAACTTCTCGAGACTACACCTGGTGCGAACATTAGGCGGAGGGATTTTGCCGCAGCTCCCTTACCTCACGCTTCGCCCGACTACGCGACTACCCTGTCGTCACCGACCACCTTGGCAACCCCGCTGAGTGGCTCTCTGGAGCTTTCCGATGCGCTTATTCACGAGGTTGAGGCTGCCGATGTGATCGTCATCGGAACGCCCTTGAACAACTTGACGGTTCCCTCGAGCTTGAAGGCTTGGATCGACCAAATCCTCCGCGCTGGTCGCACGTTCAAGTCGACGCCAGTCGGGAAAGTGGGGATGCTTCGAGATCGTCCCGTGTTCATTGCCGTCGCTTCAGGTGGTGTCTTTCGCGGCGACCGAGCCAACCAGCCTGATTTTTTCACGCCCTATCTGTCTGCGGTGCTAGGTAGCATTGGACTAAAAAACATTCAATTTCTCTCAGTTCAGGCTACAGCGTTTCTCGATCAGGATCAAGGCACATTGGCGAGGGACCAAGCGCTCAAAGAGATAGACCTGAGAGTTATTGAGGAGCTTGTTTGACCGATCGGGTGTTGCGCACTACTACGAATGCTTTTGATACGAACGAACCAAGGAGACGATTCCCATGATGGCAATAGCTGCGATAGGCCAGACAGCGGGAATGACTGGGATGAAGGTGGCCAAACGGCCCGCGCAGCAGGGCGCAATAAACGACGTCATCGTTTAGATTCATGCGTCGGGATTCATCCCGCCCGATTTGGTATGACCCCATCTGAATAGATCGCTGCGGTCGTGACCGAATCCCGCCGATCTCAGCGAGGTACTAGAAGAGCGGCCACCGTAACCGCCCAAATTCTGCGTTGCTTCGAACCGAACAGGTATCGCCTAATACGATGAGTTTTGACTCTCTTCACGATCACTTCGACGGCACTTTCAAATCGAGAAAGTGCTGCTCGAAGCGTAGATGGAAAAACTAAAACACCAAACGGCTCGGGAGGATTTTCGTTGTAAGGATCCATGGCGACTGATCGATGGAGTAGCCGTTCTCTCAAATCGAATTTGTTGATGTCTGCTATTCGGTAGCGATGGAAAACCACGTAGCGACTAGTGGGACGCATACCTCGCTATTTTGATCCTTTTTGATGTTTTATTGAGCCGATGCAGTCTCGATATCGGTAACAAATAGACTTAAAGTGAAGGCTCCTAATTACCTGATGACAGAGCGACGCAATGAGCCAAAACGCTATTCTGCTTTTCAGCTATTTAGCCCGCTGCAGCAGATGCAGACCTAATAGGCCGCGTCGGTGTTAGCTATGTCGTTGCAACGATATTGACTTTGGCCATCGGGCATCTGGTTTGAGAACCTTGCATAGCGGCAGCGCTGCGGAGAGTTAAAACACTCCTCTACTTCAATCAATACCTTAACCTATAGGATTAAACATGAATAAAGAAATAAGCAACACTAATGCGGTCATAGAATGCATCTTGAGCCGTAGCGCAGCCAAGTATTACGACCCTGCCGCCACGTTGAGCGATGAGGAAATCTTTGAGCTGGTGCGAATAGGCACCGCTGCACCGACATCATTTCACTTGCAGAACTGGCGGTTCATCGCCGTGCGCACGCGTGAAGCCAAGGCTCGCCTGAGTCCGATTGCCTGGAATCAACCCGCCATCACCGATGCCGCGGTAACCTTCGTCGTTATCGGCCAGTTAGTCGACACCAGTGTAATACCTGAGCGTCTGGCGCCACTTGTAGAAGCGGGTGTGATGCCGGCTTCCATGGTAGCGGAGTGGGAAAATCCCGCACGCGATCTGTATATGGCGTACCCGGAGCGTCGGCGCGACGAGGCTGTACGCACTGCCACCTTCGGTGCATCAGCGATGATCTATGCAGCGCGTTCGTTCGGCCTGGGTTCTACGCCGATGATCGGCTTCGATGCGGAGGCGGTGCATCGCGAGTTCGAACTAGCCGCGGACGAAATACCGGTAATGCTGTTGTCCGTAGGGATAGAGCGCCCGGGAAATTGGGCACAGAAGCCGCGCCGTCCAGTGGCCGATATCTTGGATTTTGTATAAATCCATCGCCGCAGCTGTGGTTGCGCGAAATGACCAAGCAACCATATCTGCACAAGCGCCCACGTAGAGAAGCATTGCATCAGTTGGAATCTCCGGAGCACGCTATGAAATCCGTCGAAATCAGAGGCATTGAAAGCAAGGATTTTGATATTTGGCTTCCACTGTGGAAAGGCTATCAACGATTTTACGAAGTGGATATCTCGGAGCATGTGACGCTCGAGACATGGAAGCGATTCTTGGCTCCAACCGAGCCGATGCATGCGGCACTTGCCATGATAGGAGAACAAGTGGTTGGGTTGGTACATTCGATCTACCATCGATCTGCCTGGACGATGAACGACGACTGTTATCTTCAGGATCTGTTTGTCGCGTCTGGCGGGCGAGGACTCGGCGTCGGCCGTGCGCTGATCGAGCATGTCTATGCGGACGCCAAACGCCATGGTGCGTCTCGCGTATACTGGCTGACACAAGAATCCAACCATAACGCCAAGCAGCTTTACGACCGAATTGCTGATCGTTCAGGTTTTATTCACTATCGAAAACCAATTACTTGACAGCTGATGCGGGGTCTGTTTTCAAGATTCGTTTAGCGCATCGCTATTCCCAGTAATTCCTGCGACCTAGTGATAAATACTTGTAGTGAAACCTGAATGGCACGGGGCTAGTTCACCGACACTGTTCCGAATCAACATCGAAACTAATAAGAGAAGCCAAACTATGGGCCCATAACGATGTACTAGCTCGAATGCACTTCAACAACACGTAAATTTGTTACGTCACCCATTAAAAAAAGGCCAGCTTCCTTGGCTAGCCTTTTCCATTCAATCTCGACTTATATGGCAGAAATCTTACTTTCTGTGGCAAAAATCTCACCTTCTGTGGCACTTTACGACAGCAAAACAGTGCTGCAAAACCACATACTAAAGACATAAAAAAAGCCCGCCGGGAAGGCGGGCTGATGCTGCGGGCGCTGCTATTGCTACTGCTGCTGGAATGCTACAGCGCAGGAATTTCCTGCGGCGCATACGGTTTGACCGGCTGCTCCTTCAGTTTTTTCTCCAGCATCTGCAATGCGGTTTCCAGTTGGCGGTCTTCACCGGCGAAGGTCGCATGCGGAGGATTATCTACCTCCACATCCGGCAATACGCCTATGCCTTCTATCAGCCAGCGGCCGTCGGCGGCGAACTGGCCGCTTTCGGCGACCCTGACCATGCCGTTATCCGCCAGGCGATTGCGGTCCGACAGCCAGACGCCGGCGCCGGCCGTGCGCCGGCCAACCAGCGGCGCAATGCCCAGCGCCTTGACGCCGGCAGCGAAGGTTTCGCCATCGGAATAGGTCAACTCATCCACCAGCACCACCAAGTGGCCGCGGAAAGTCTGCTGCATATTGCTGTTGGGCTGGTTGTTTGGCGAAGACCAGAATGCCCAGGCCTTGCGCAGCAGTTTTTCTATGATCCAGCTGTCGATGCTGCCGCCGTTATTGCGCCGCACATCGATGATCAGGCCGTCGCGGTTGATATTGCTGTAGAAATCGCGCGCAAAGCTGGCGATGTCGTTCTGCCCCATGGCACGCAGGTGCAGATAGCCAATCTTGCCTTGCGATTCCGTATCGACGCGGCTGCTGCGGCTCTGTTCCCAGTCGCTGTAGCGCAGGCCGTTCTGCTTGGTCATCGACACAGGGGTCACGACAAAGGGTTTGGCGGCGGCTGTGCCGCGTTTGACATTCAGCAATACCTGCTTGTCCGCCTGGTTCAGCAGCAGGTCGGAGATATCGCGTTCCTGCAATACCGGCCTGCCGTTGACGGCGGTAATGACATCGCCTTCCTTGATATCCATATCGGCTTGCGCCAGCGGGCCGCGGTCGGCGGGCAATTCCGGTTCGCTGCGGTAGATGCGGTCGATGCGGTAGCCGTCCGCCGTGCGTGACAGCACCGCGCCCAGACCGGCGGGCTGGCCTTCCGGCGAACCCTTGCGGATGTCGCCCGGCGCAACCTGCGAATGCAGCGCACCCACCTCGGCCACCATCATGCCCAGGATGTCGTTCAGCTCCGCGCGGTCGGTGATGCGGTCTACCAGCGGCGCATATTTGCTGCGGATTTTCAGCCAGTCGCGACCGCGCATCTTGCTGTCATACAGGAAATCCCTATGCATGCGCCAGGCGTCGGCAAACATCTGTTTCCATTCCTCGCGCGGATTGGACGTGAACGACCAGTCGTCGATCTTGATCTTGGCCTTGCTGATGTCGGCCGGCTGTTTCGCGCCGGCTTCCACGATGAGAAAGTCGCCGGGACCGCTGGCAGTGAAGGTGCGGTAGAAAACCCGCTTCTTGTCGTTGGACAGGTCGTAGTAGCGGACACCGGCGACAAAAACTTCGGGCTGCGGGCTGCTGCGGTTGATGGCCAGGGTTTTCAGCGTGGCCTTGCCTTCGCTGCCGATCTCCTGTTCCAGGAAATACAGGCGCTTGTCATCCGCCGCCAGTGAGCGGTAATTGCCCGCGGCCAGCGGTACTTCGTACAGGCGCGCAGCCAGACCTGCCAGCACTACCGGCGGGGAGGCGGGAGCAGCCGGTTTTTTGTCGGCTTCGGCAGTGGCGGCTTTCTTGTCTTCTTTTCCGTTCTTCGCATCCTTCGCGTCCTTGGCATCCTTGCCGTCTTTGGCGGGGTCTGGTTTGCTCAGTTCGTCATCCGGCTTGAACGAGAATCGGTTGCCCGGCTGCAAGGCCAGTGCATACACGCCACTGCGCTTGTCGAATACCGGGCCCATGTTGCGGTCACCCCAGGGGGCGTTGTTGGCCAGCTTGAAATTGCGCTCGGACAGGAAATACAGCCATTTGCCGTCCGGCGAGAAGGCGGGGGAGCTGGAGTTATAGCGGTCGGTGGTGATAAAGGCGAGTTCCTTGGAGGCCAGCACATACAGGCCTATCTGTTCGCGCTGCGCACTATTGGTGGCGCGCACCATTGCCAGCGTCTTGCTGTCCGGCGCCCAGACCACCTCTTCATGCTGGTCCACGCCTATCTTGCCGGCGTCGTCGATGACGGTATCTTTCTTCGTCGCCAGGTCCAGCAGCCAGAAGCGGCCGCGCTTGTCGGTATGCGCGAGCCACTTGCCATCGGGTGATGGATACAGCTGCCAGCGGTGGCTGTCGCCGTCGCGGGTCAGTTGTTCTCCGGGGCCTGCGCCGTTGGCCGGAAAGCGCCAGATTTCATTTTCGCCTGTGGTATCCACAATGGCGTACACCCATTTGTCGTCATGGCTGAAGACCGCGTCGCGGGCGCGCGAGCCTTCCGGCACGGCAATTTCTATGCGCCTTTGCGAGCCGGTGCCGGCAATGCTGGCCCGGCCGCGCGCGGTGATGATGATGCGCTCGTCCTTGTTGGACAGCTGGATGTCGGTCAACTGGTCCAGCGGCGATTTGATCTGGCGGCTACGCTGCTGGTCGAAATCCGAAACGAGGTCGATCTTCAGGAGCTTGTCGCCTTGCTGTGCAATGTCGTAGACATGCAGGTCGGCGCCGAGCTGGTAGATGATCTTGCCGTCGCCCATGCTGGCGTTGCGCACATCCCATTCCTTATGGCTGGTCAGCGCAAGCTTGTCGCTGCCATCGGGATTCATGCTCCACAAATTATCCGCGCCATCGCGGTCGCTGACGAAGTACAGGCGGCCGTTCCACCACATCGGCCGTTTGTTGTTGGAGGTGTCGCCGGCAAACAGCGGCTGGGCCTCTTCCTTACCCTGCAGTTCGTATCGCCACAACTGGGCGTAGGCGCCGCCGCGGTAATGGCGCACATTGTCGTTGGTCATGTGCAGACCGTAGCGGGTGAAGTACAGCGTCTTGCCGCTGTCGTCCAGCGCCGCCTCATTGGCGTCCGCCACCGGGAACACGCGGCGCGCCATGCTTTGCGGGTTCACCGCGGCAATGATGCGGTGGGCAGACGGCCCGGTGCTGTTCTGCGTCGTCACCAGCACTTCGCCCTGAGCGGTCCAGCCCAGCACGCTGACGGCGCCGTTTTCAAACGTCAGCCGCTTGGGCAGTCCGCCCGCGAGCGGCATGACATACGCTTCCTGCGCACCTTCATAGGACGCTGAAAACGCCAGCCATTTACCATCGCGCGAGATGGCCGAATTGGTTTCTGCCGCAGGGTGGGTCGTCAGCCTGATGGCCTGGCCGCCGCCGCTGGCCACACGCCACAAATCGCCTTCGGCGGTGAACACCACCGAATCGGCACGAATGGAAGGGAAGCGGTAATAGGCATCGCCGGCGAAGGCAGGTGCAAAGGCCCCTGCCAGGGCGAGGGACAGCAGCAATCGCGATATTTTCATGTTGTCAGACCAGATAGGGGAAGAAGAGAGCCGGTAGCCCGGTGGACCGGGCGATTTTATAGTGCTGCACTGGTGTTGCATTCGTGCTTTTATATTACTCGAAAGCAGCAATCAGACCGGGATTTTTGTCAAAAGTTCGAGGGCGCAGGCAAGAGATTTTGCTGCGATGCACCAGACAATCGGCGGCGAGGGGATTGGTGCGACAGGCACAGGCGGCCTGCCGCGGAGGGGATAAAACTTATTTCTTCACTTGCTGCAATATCTGGCCCAGCATGTCTATCATCTGGTCCAGCTCAGCGATGCTGACATTCAGCGCCGGCATGAAACGCAGCAGGTCGGGGCGCGGAGAATTCAACAATAGGCCTACCGGTTCCATGTTGCGCGCCGCTTCAACGATCTGCGGGCCGATGTCGGAACCCAGCTTCAACGCTCGCAGCAAGCCTTCGCCGCGCTCGCCTTGCAGGCCATATTGTTCGGACAGTTTCAGCAGTGCCTTGCTCAGGTAATCCGCTTTTTCCTGCACCGATGCCAGGAAGCCTTCTTCCAGCAAGGCTTTCAGCACGGCGATGCCGACTGCGGTCGTCAGTGGGTTGCCATTGTAGGTGCCGCCCTGGTCGCCGGGTACGAAGCAGGCCACTTCTTCACGGCACAGCAGCGCCGCCAGCGGCACGCCGCCGCCTATGCCCTTGGCCAGCGTCATGATGTCCGGTTCTATGCCTGATTGTTCATAGGCGAACAGCTTGCCGGTACGGCCCATGCCGGACTGTACTTCATCAACGATCAGCAGGATATTGTGTTTCTTCGTCAGTTCGCGCAGCGCTTGCATGAATTCGCGGCTGGCAGGCAATACGCCGCCTTCGCCCTGCACCGGTTCCAGCATCACGCCCACGGTTTTGTCGGTGATCAGCTTTTCTACCGAGGCGATGTCGTTCAGGTCTGCTTTCGGGAAGCCGGAAACCTGTGGCGCAAAAATCGTATCCCAGCCCGGCTTGCCGGAGGCTGACATCGTTGCCAGCGTGCGGCCATGGAAGCCGTGGTCGAAGGTGATGATTTCGAAAGCGCCGTTCTTGTTCTTCTGGCCCCACTTGCGCGCCAGCTTGATCGCACCTTCATTCGCTTCGGCGCCGCTGTTGGCGAAGAATACGCGGTCAAAGCAGGAGTTCTCTGTCAGCATGGTCGCCAATTCTATGGCGGGCGCGTTGTAGAAGGCAGGGGAAGGGTTGATCAGCGTTTTCGACTGCTTGACCAGCGCATCCTGTATGCATTGCGGCGAATGGCCCAGGCAGTTGACGGCCCAGCCTTGCAGGTAATCCAGGTAGCGCTTGCCTTTATGATCGGTCAGCCACATGCCGCTGCCCTCGGTAAATACGAGTTCAGGCCGGGGCGTGATGTACATGAGGGCATTGACGTTGTACTGGCTGTATTCCATTTCGGGGCTCCTGGTTAAAAATCCGGTAAGTAAGGCTAAAAGGGCTAAGGATAAGGTCGGCTTGATGCTAAAAAAGCTTGAAAAACAAGCGGATACAAAAAAAGCCACAGGTTGTTGGCCTGTGGCTTTGGTGTTCTGGTGCTGCTTACTTCTCGCGCACGCTCATCACACAACTCGCCCAGGCGGGTGCATAGCACGACGTCGTACGATATTTGGTGAAGACATGTTGGCGAAATTTTTCATAAAACGGATAGTAGGACGTTTTGCGCACTGCGTCAAAATGTTTTTTACATCTTTTTCGTGCAAATAAGGGCTTCCGTGCGGCCTCCATGCGGTCATGCAGGGTTTACGCCGGTTTGCCTGACGATGCGGTCCATCAGCGTGGCCACCAGGCCGGCGACCAGTTGCACTGCCTTGTCCGTACTGCGCCTTTTGTGCCAGGCGAGATCCACGCTGAAGCTGCCGGCGTCCACCGGCGGTGTAAATTCCTGCAATCGGCTGGTGTCGGCCCAGTGCCTTGCCATGCTGCGCGGGATTAGCGCAATCGCGTCCGACGAAGCGACAATGGAGGGAACGCTCAGGAAGCTGGAAACGGACATGCCCACGCGCCGTTGCACGCCCAGCGCTGCCAGTTGCCGGTCGAAGGGGGTGCTCTGGCTACCACGCGCCGACACCAGCACGTGCGGCCAGGCGGTGAATTCTTCCAGGCTGGGCTGTGCGCCTAGCGCGTGCCCCAGGGCGGCAATGCCGGTATAGCATTCGTCGCCTATATGCTGCTTTTCTACGTCGGACGGCACCGTCTCCAAGGTAGACAGCACCAGGCTGATTTCACCCTTTTGCAGGCGGGCGATCTCCAGCGTATTGTCGGTCCAGTTATGCACGACCAGGTTGACGCCGGGCGCTACCCTCTGCAGCGCAGGCCATAGTTGCGGCAGCAGCAGAATGGCCGGGAAATCCGGCATTGCCAGGTGCACCGTCTGCCTCAGCTCGGCCAAGGGAATGTCCGGCGTCTGTACCAGGCGCTGCAACTCGTCCAGGACGTCCCGCAGCGGCTCCCGCAATTCCTCCGCGCGGCCTGTCAGCTCCATGCCGCCTTTCCTTCTTTCCAGCAGCGGATCGCCAAACAGCAGGCGCAGTCGCTCCAGCGCGTGGCTGGTTGCCGGTTGCGTCAGGTACAGGCGTGCTGCCGCCCTGGTAACGCTGCGTTCTGTCAGCAGCGCGTCCAGGATCACCAGCAGGTTGAGGTCGACAGACCGAAGGTTTTTAGCTGAATTCATTTGGTGCATATTGACTTATATTAAACATGCATTGGACGCATTATTTGTCGGATATTACCATGGGGTCATTCCATATCCACTTCCAGGGAGCGCAACATGAGCAAATTGCATCAGCAACAAGAGGGCAACCGCGGCCATGCCACTATTGCCTTGTTTGGCGCGTCCGGCGCCATAGGCAAAAGCGTTGCCGCCGCGCTGAGGGCGGAAGGGCGGCCATACCGTGTGGTAGGGCGCTCCGCCGAGGCCCTGCGGCAGAATTTCGGCGATGATCCGCTGGCCGAGATCATTACCTGGAACACCGATGACGCCGCCTCCATGCGGGCCGCCGCGCGCGGCATCGATACCGTTATCTATCTGGTCGGCATCGATTACTGGCAGTTCGAGCTGCATCCGCTCATCATGCAAAAGGCACTGGACGCCGCCATCGCTGAAAACGTGCGCCACTTCGTGTTGAGCGGCACCGTCTATCCCTACGGCTTGCCGCAAACGGGCAAGGTGAAGGAAGAGCATCCGCGCCGTCCGCACACCTACAAGGGCAAAATGCGCAAGCAGCAAGAAGACTTGCTGATGGATGCCGACAAGGCCGGCAAGATACGCGGCACGGTGCTGCGCCTGCCGGATTTCTACGGCCCCGGCGTTGACAAAAGTCTGCTGGACAGCGTCTTCAAGGCGGCAACGGACGGGTCGCGCGCAATGATGATAGGCCCCATCGATACGCCGCATGAATTTGTGTATGTGCCGGATGCCGGCCCGGCGCTGCTGGCGCTGGCTGCCAACGACAAGGCCTACGGCCGCACCTGGAATTTTGCCGGCGCGGGCGTGATCTCCCAGCGGGATTTCGCACACCAGGTGTTCACGCAGGCTGGCGCCAAGCCACGGATGATGGTATTCGGCAAATGGATGGTTCGCCTGTCAGGCCTGTTCGACAAGCTCATGCGCGAGCTGGTTGAAATGCACTATCTGCAAACCTCGCCCGTGCTGATGGACGACAGCGACCTGCGCAAGTTACTGCCTGGTCTGGTCAAGACTTCCTACGAGCAGGGGATAAGGCAGACGCTGGCTGCGATGCGCGCTTCTGCATGACAGAAAGCCCGGCGTTGCCGGGCTCACTGCTGCCAACCGCCTCCCAGCGCCCGGTACAGGTTGACCGCTGCGATCAGCCTGCTGGCCTGCAATTGCAGCAGCGACTGCTGGACATTGAACAGATTGCGCTGCGCATCCACTTCGTCCAGATAGGACACATAACCCGCCTGATACCTGCTATGGGCGATCCTGACGGCTTGTGTCAGCGCCTGAGTCTGTTGTTGCGCTTCCGATATCTGGACGCTGAGGCGATCGATGGCGGCAAGTCCATCTTCCACTTCGCCAAATGCCGTCAGCACCGTTTTTTCATACGCGATCAGCGCCTGGTCGGCACGCGAAACGCTGGCGTTGACCTGGGCCGTCAGCCGGCCTCCTTCAAATACCGGCGCCAGTATGCTTCCGCCGAGGCTCCACAAGGTAAATGGATCGCCGGACAATGCGGTGGATGTGACACGTCCCAGGCTGGCCGTCAGCTTCAAGGAGGGCAGCAGCTGTGCTTTGGCGGCAGACAAGCGCTCGTTGCTGGCCGCGACAGCATCTTCTGCGGCGGCAATATCCGGCCGGCGTTTCAGCAACTCCGACGGCAAGCCTGTGCCCGGCAGTGCAGGATAGGCTATCTCGTTGAGTGTCTTTCCCCTGGCAACAGGTCCCGGCGCTTGCCCCAGCAAAATGGCCAAACGATGCTCTGTCTGGTGGATTGTCGTTTCCAGTTGCGGGATCACTTGCGCCGTCGCATGGTATTCAGACTGTGCCTGGGACAGTTCCAGAAATGAGGTGTCGCCATTGTTGCGCCTGGATTGTGCCAGCTTCAGGGCCGAGGTGCGGGACTCCAGGGTTTGGCGCGCGACGATCAGCCTCGCATCCAGTGTGCGCAGGCTGATATAGGTCGCAGCAATATTTGCTGCAACACTCAGGGCAACCGCATCCTGGTTTGCCTTGCTGGCGGCGAGAGACGCTTCCGACGCTTTTGTCAGCGCGCCAAGCCGCCCCCATATATCCACTTCATATGCAGCCTGGAATTGTGCCTGTGCATTGTTGGCGGTATATGGCTTGCCAAAGGGATTGAGAGCCGTGGCCCTTTCCCCGCCTGCCCCGAAGCCCAGCGAAGGCAGTTCCTCGCCGGCCTCGAAATCGCGCAGGGCCCTTGCTTCCGCAACCCGGGCGGCTGCGATTCTCAGGTCCTTGTTGTTGCGCAAGCCTTGGTCAATGAGCTGGGCGAGTACCGGGTCGCCGAAATTGTTCCACCATTGCTGGTCAAGCCGGCTTTCGCCCGTCGCCTTGGACCATTGCCCGGGTACCTCAAGATCCAGAACCTGTGGTTTCAGCTGTTGCGTCGTGCAGGCGCTGAGCAGAAACGCGCTGGCAAGCAACTTACCGTATCTTTGGCATGTAGACTTGCTCATTGCTTGGCCGTACCGGAAGGGGATTTGGTGGACGACTTCGCCGTATCCACGCTGGCAACCACGGACATGCCCGGCCTGAGCCGGGCCGACAGCGGATCACTGGGATCGATGGAGATGCGCACCAGCAGGCGCTGAGGAATCTTGGTGAAGTTCCCGGTCGCATTGTCGGGACGGATGGCGCTGAACTCCGAGCCCGTGGCCGGCGAGATTCTTTCTATTGTGCCTTTCAGCTTCGCGTCTGCCAGGCCGTCAACAGTAAATGATACGGGCTGCCCCGGTTCCATGCGGGCAGTCTGGGCTTCCTTGAAATTGGCGACGACCCAGACCGTGGAAGGGACCAGCGGCATCAATTGCGTTCCCGGGACGACATATTGCCCCAGCTTGACGCCGACCTCTCCGACCTGGCCGCTGCGAGGAGCGCGAATGCTCGTATTTTCCAGATCGATTTCCGCCAGGCGGACGCTGGCTTTAGCGTTTGCAACCGAGGCCTCAAGGGCTGAGCGATTGACCTTGACCGAGGTCAGCTCCTGCTTCGACGATATGCTATTTGCGTCTGCCTGCCGGACGACGGCTTCCGCCTGCTTGGCGCCGGCCTCCGCTTGCTGCAGCGCTGCCTGGGTCAGGTCATGCTCTCTTTGCGATAGCGAATCTTCTTTCATCAGTGCGTCCACCCTGCGCATATCAGCCGTCGCCTTTGCCAGCTGGGCTCTGGCGTTGCTCAGTTGCGCCCGAGTGCTGGCGATTTGTGCCTCCCCCACCTGCACATTGGCCTCGCGCACCCGCAAGGTCTGCGGAAAGTTCGTCAATGCGGTCTCCTGAACCGCCAGTATGCTGCGCGCCTGTTCCAGCTTGGCGCGATAGTTGCGATCGTCCAGTTTGACCAGGACCTGGCCGGCAGTGACTGAATTGAAATCCTGCACCAGGACTTCCGTCACGTAGCCGTCCACCTTGGGCGCAATGAGGGTGACACTGCCTCGCACGTAGGCATTCTCCGTGGTTTCGATAGCGCTGGAAAACGGCGGCAGATGCCAGGCATACAAGACCAGCAGCACACCTAACAGGATAGGCAGCGTAATCCACGGTTTCAGACGTGCATTCATTTCAGAGAAACTGGTCATGGTGGGTTATCCGGTTTGTAAGGGTTGGTCTAGTTGCTCAGGGCTTGTTGTTCCCTACGTTCCCGCATCCATTTCGCGATCAGCAGCCACAGGAAAGTCAGTGCAGAGATTGCCGCAATCACTTCGAAAATGTCGTTGTACGCCAGCACGGATGCTTCTATATTGGCCTGCTGCCCCAGTGTTACCAGTGCCCTTGACGTCGCTGCCGCCCGGTCGCTGCTGATGCCGCTGAAGCCGGCTGCCATCTGGCTGATGCGGGCGGCAACCTGCGGATTGGCCAGGGAGAGATACTGGCTCAGGTGGCTGAAATGGAGCTTCTGTGCGTCGACGAAAAACGTGCTCAGCCAGGCACTGGCCGCCAGGGTTGCGAGCGCCTGGCCACCGCTGAAGACTGCCGCAAAGCTGGGAAAATTCTTCATGCCGCCTGCGATGAGCTGGGTAAAACCGAGAGCGATCGCCGAAGACAGATACATGGAGGAACCGAAAGCGATCAGTGATTGGCTGAAATAGAGTTCAGAGGGCCTGGTCAGCGAGGTAGAGCTGGAATCCAGCCATGCACCCAGGCATACGAGCAGCAGGGACACCAGGCCGGGAATATGCAGTTTGCCCGTTGCGATGATCAGGGCGGCAACGATAAATCCGAGTACGGTAGAGAATAAGACCCATGCGAACAGGACCTGCATCTGATCGTTGTTCATTCCCAATGCATTCAGCAGGCCTACCGCGCCGACATTCTGCTCGCTCAGCACGACGCGAAACAATACTATCGCCAGCAGCAGGCGGCGCATGAGAGGCCCGAACAGCCACTTGAGGTCGATCAGCGGGCTGCTGCGGTGCAAATCGAGGTGCAGGTAGACACCGAGGCAGAGGAGGGAAACCGCCAGCATAATACCCAGCCATTCGCTGTCACTCCACCAGACTGTCCTGCCCTGTGTCAGCACGATAGCCAGTAATGCCAGCGAAGTGGCATAAAATGCAAAAGCAAAAATATCTCCCTGGCAGAAGACTTTTTGCCGTGGCGGGGGTGTCAGTGTGACTGCGTTGATTGCTCCAAGGGCAATGACCGCCAGCGACATGTCCAGCACATTGAGGCCTTGCCAGCGACCAATTTCCAGCAAGGATTCCGGGAGTATGCGTGATAAGGGTGCACCGAGCTGAAGGGTGCCGATGCCCAGGACCAGGCCGACCAGGGCAAATTTTTTGGGAACGGACTCGACCATGTACAGTAGCGCCAGTGTGCTGAGGCATGCGGCAGCAAATCCCTGTATGGCCCTGACAAAGATTGCGCTGCGAATATCGTTGGCAAATAGCAGGACAATCGTACCGGCCAAAAAACAGCTGATCGCGATGTTGGTGAAGAGCCGCAAGCCATACTGCATCCTGACCTTTGTCATCAGCAGGGACGAGGATATATAAGTTGCCCAGAACGCTGAGGTCAGCCAGCCGATTTCCGCCGCCGTTACTCCCAGCGTGCCCTGGATCGCAGTCAGGTTGGAATTGATCATGTTGATGCCCAGGCTCTGCGTAATCCCTATCAGCACAGACACCATCGCGCAGGCCACACCATGACGAACGTCGTACACGTCGGTCGCCGTCGCAGGGGGCGGAGCAACAGATGCTGGACTAGGATTACTCATCGTAGTGGGCCTGGATCGGTAAGCGTTGCGTGGGAGCGGACTTGGCTATTCTATCGACTAATCTTTGCACCTGCGTGCTGAAACCACAACTGTCTCGCTTGTGCAACGGCCTCGGTTTTAGATTGTGCTATGAAGTGGAAAGCCGCATTCAGGTTATGGGCGGGTAGAGGTATCTGTGGAAATTTGCCCGTAAGAAGCGGGGAGACCTGTCTTGGCGGGCCAATGTATCCTGTCCTGTCCGAATTTCTCGGCAATTTACACCGGTAATGCGTGCGGAGACGGAGGTCCAGATTGTTGATGTTGTGTCAGTTACGAGGCAGGAAGACGGCCGGTCGTATGAAAAAAGCCCCGCAGTGGCGAGGCTTTTCATGTGCTGCCGGGTATAAGGGGCCTATGCCGCCAGATCGGCTTCCGACGTAAAGGAGTCTGCATAGAACTCTTCTTCCGGCAACTGGCACATTGCCGTGAAATCGAACTTGGCGGAATCGACAACGATGGGCGCGCCGCAGGCATAGACCTGGTAACCGAGCAGGTCGGCGTGGTCGTCCATCACGGCGCGGTGGACAAAGCCGGCGCGGCCGGTCCAGCCGTCTTCCGGCGTGGCATCCGATACCACCGGCACGTAGCTGAAGTTGGGCAATGTGGCCGCCCATTCTTCGCACAGGCTGTTCATGTACAGATCTTCCGGGCGGCGGCCGCCCCAGTACAGCGCGACGCGGCGGGTGGAACCGATGTGGATCAGTTGTTCCACCAGTGCCTTGATCGGTGCAAAGCCGGTGCCGGAGGCCAGCAGGATGATGGGCTTGTCGCTGTCTTCACGCAGGAAGAAAGTACCTTGCGGGCCTTCGAAACGCAGGATGTCTCTTTCCTTCATCGTCGAAAACACCTGGTCGGTGAACAGGCCGCCGGGCATGTGGCGCACGTGCAGCGTGATCTGTTCGTCCAGGTGCGGCGCATTGGCCATGCTGTAGCTGCGGCGCTTGCCGTCGCGCAGCATGAATTCGATATACTGGCCGGCGCGGTATTGCAGGCGTTCGTTGGCCGGCAGCTGCAGCGAGATCAGCATCACGTCGTGCGACAGCTTCTCCAGCTTGGCGACGCGGGTAGGCATTTTCTTCACCGGGTAATCGCCGCCGCCGACAATTTCACGCGCTTCGATGACCAGATCGGAATTCGGCCGGGCGCAGCAGAACAGCGAGCCGCCCTGCGCTTCCTCGGTCTCCGACAGGGCCCTTTGCTGATGCACGCCGTGCGTGACACTGCCTTCCAGCACTTTGCCCTTGCAGGAGCCGCAGGCGCCGTTTTTGCAGCCGTAAGGCAGGCCCACGCCGGCGCGCAGCGCCGCACTCAATACGGTTTCGCCGTCATCGCAACTAAATTGGCGACCGCTCGGGGTCACGGTTACTTGAAAAGTCATACAATCCTGAATATGAAAAACATACAAAAAAAACTGAATAGGCCGCGGCTGCTGATCCTGGGATGCGGCGACGTGGGCATGCGTTTGCTGCCCTTGCTGCGCGAACAGTTCCGCCTATTTGCCGTGACCAGCCAGCCGGCCAGGGCGGCAGAGTTGCGTGCCGCGGGCGCCGTTCCGCTGGTGGCCGACCTGGATCAAAGGGATACGCTGGCTCGGCTGGCGAACCTGGCGCACTATATTGTCCATCTGGCACCACCCCGTTCCGAGGGCGAAAACGATGCCCGGACCCGTAATTTGACCGCCATTCTACCTGACAAGAGCCACCTTGTTTACATCAGCACCACCGGCGTGTACGGCGACTGCGGCGGCAGCGCGTTCGATGAAACGCGCCCGGTGCGGCCGCAAAATGCGCGCGCCAGGCGCCGCGTGGCAGCGGAAAAGCTGCTGCGGGCCTGGGCCAGGCGTAGCCAATCCTCGTTATCCATCCTGCGGGTACCGGGCATTTACGCCGGCGACCGTCTGCCGCTGGAGCGTTTGCAAAAAGGCACGCCGGCATTGATAGAAGTGGATGATGTCTATACCAACCATATCCACGCCGACGATCTTGCCCGGCTGATCAAGCTGGCGCTGTTCCGCGCATCGCCGGGCAGGGTGTACCACGCGGTGGATGACAGCGATATCAAGATGGCAGCCTATTTCGATGCGGTAGCGGATGCCTTCCAGCTGCCGCGCCCGCCACGATTGCCGCGCGCCGAACTCAGCGCAGCGGTCAGCCCCATGCTGCTGTCCTTCATGTCGGAATCACGCCGCCTGCAGAACAGCCGTATTAAGTCGGAACTGGGGATGCGGCTGCGCTACGCGCGCGTGGAGGACGGCTTGCGGCAGGCTTTGCGTGATCGCGCCGGAGCTTGAACAATCAATGGAGGACCGGGTTAAATAAAGTTGGCGCCGGTAAGTGCAATAGCGTCAGCGTATTGCACCGAATGATCTGGATACATGCATGAACAAATGCGCCGTATATCTGACGCCAGGCGGTGCAATACGCTAAAGCTATTGCACCCTACGATGTTGCGATGCCAAGGTTCCGGGCGTGGTCAGGCGTCGGCGACAGGCAATTCGATGAAAAACGTCGAACCTTCGCCTTCCACGCTGGTAAAGCCGATGCGGCCGCCCATTTTTTCCATCATAGTCTTGGTCAGCGACAGGCCCAGGCCGGTGCCTGCATATTTACGCGCTGCCTTGGCGTCTTCCTGGGTGAATTTTTCGAAGATGCTGCCCTGAAATTCGGCGGAAATGCCTATGCCCTGGTCCACCACCGACACCCTGGCCCAGCTGCCTTCGATGGAAATATACACCTGCACCTGGCCGTGCCTCCTGGAAAATTTGATCGCATTCGACAGCAGGTTGGACAGCACCTGGATAAAGCGCTGCTGGTCGGCATTTACGATGGCGTCCATGCTGTGCTGCGCGTCGAATACCAGCGCGATGCCGAATTTTTGCGTATAGCCTTTGTTTGCGTTGATCGACTTGGCTACCAGTTCCCGCAGCGAGCCCGCCTGCAGGTTGAACTGCATGCCGCCGTATTCCAGTTTTTCAAAATCCAGCAGGTCGTTGATCAGTAGTGTCAGCCGTTCCGCATTGTCGTTGGCCATGTCCAGCAGGGTTTTGGCCTTGTCCGGAAGCGCGCCGCCTATGCCACCCACCAGCAGGCCCAGGGAGCCGCGAATGGACGTCAGCGGCGTGCGCAGCTCATGCGACACCGCGGCGACGAATTCGCCTTTCAATTTTTCTACCCGCTTGCGTTCCGACAGGTCATGCAGGATCAGCACCAGCAGCGCCTGTGAGCCCAGCTCCACCCTGGCGATCGCCAGTTCCAGCGGGATTTCCTGGTCCAGCCGCTTTCTTCCCGTTAATTCCTGGCGGGCCTGTTTCTCATGCGGGGTTTGCCTGTCCTGCATATAGCTGTGCAGGAAGGCTTCCGATGCAGGGTCCGGGAACAGGCTCAGGATGTTGCGGCCGAACAGCGCACCGCGTGGATAGTCGAGCAAGGTCTCGGCGGACTGGTTGGCCGATTCAATGAAGCCGCTGGGGTTCATCGTGATGATGCCTTCCGCCGCATTGGCCAGGATGGCGCGCAGCCGCTCCTCGCTGTCGTGCAGCTGGCTGGTGCGGTGCGCCACCAGGATTTCGACATTGAAGGTGTGCGCCGTCACCACCAGCAGGTAAATGCCCAGCAGGCTGGTGAACAGCAGGCCGCCTATCATCGTGAACCAGGTGATCCATGATACGTGCACATCCCAGTAGGCAGCGGACGGCTGCGCCAGCAGTGCATACTGGCGGCCGCCGAAATTGATGGTGGACTGGAAGATGCGTTGCGGATCCACCTGCTTGATGGCATCGTAAAAGGTGCCGCGCTTGCCGGGGTAGGACAGGTCGTAAAACTTGATCAGGATATTCTGCTGCTCCTGCTTGCTGAGCAGGTCTTCCACCACCTCGCTCATTCTCAGTACACTCATGGCCACGCCCTGGAAGGCCGCGGCGCGTCTCCATGAACTGTCCAGCGGCTTGCCCGGCGCGTAGATAGGCGCGTACAGCAGCACCGAATACTGGTCTTCCTTGTCGGTCACCAGCACCAGCGGATCGGTCACGGTGACGTTGCCGCTGTCGCGCGCTTCCTCAATCGCATTGCGCCGCAGGTCATTGGAGCCCATGTCGTAGCCGAAGGCGCGCGTACCGGTCCTGAACGGCTCTATATACGTGATGGGGAAGTAGTCTTCGCGGTCGGCCACCGGCGTCAGCTTGCCGCCGGGCCCGTTCTCGGCAATCTTGAAGTTGACATAGCCTTCCCGCAGCACCGACGCCTCAAACGCCGCCTTGTCCTGCAGCGTGACCCGCGGCGCCCAGATCAGCGAAGTGATGGCCTTGTTGGTCTGTATCGTATGCTGGACGAAGGTGGAAAACGCACTGCGGTCCACGTTGCGGGCGCTGGAAAAGAAGCGTTCTATATTGCCGACCGCATCGGTATGGTTGTTCAGCTTGTTCTGCAGGTCCTGGCTGATACGCTCCACCTCCAGCCGGAATTCCAGGAACTGCTTTTGCTCTTCCCGGTGGCGGATATAGACGAATACTGTCACCACCACGGCCAGGCAGACTGTCAGCGGCAGCAGCACATTCCAGCGGCGCGAATACCAGATTTCGCGCGGTCTGCCGAACAGCACCATGACGATAGGTGTGATGGTCAGCACGCCCAGCGTATCGCCGACCCACCAGGTGGCCCAGTTGTTGAGCACATGGTTGCCGGGGATGATATTCAGGCAGTACAGCGACAGCACGCCTATGCTGGACCCGGTAATGCAGGCCAGCACGCCGCCGTGCAGGAAGAAACGGAAAATGGATTTGTCGCTGTCCAGTGCCAGATCGCGGCCGACGAAGCGGCGTATCAGGTAGCGGCCGCTGAAGGCCTGCAGCGTGGCGCCGCAAGCCAGCAAAGTTGCCAGCAAGACTGAAAGCGAGGACAAGCCCTCGGGGGATTCCCAACTGATCATCACATTGACCAGGAAAGCGCCCAGCGCCACACCCGGCAGCAGACGGTAGCCGGCCAGCAGCACCACGCCCAGCGCCAGACCTGCCGGCGGGTACACGGCCATTGCGTAGCCGGGCGGAATCGCCAGCAGCAGCGACAGGCGCCCCATCAGCAGGTAGGCGGACGCCAGCGCCATTATGCGGAACCATGCTTTCGTGAACAGGAAGGAAGAAAGCCGCCACACCGGCGAGCCCGTATGCCGCAGTGACGGCATCAATGCTCTCCCTGCCGCCGCATGGGCAGGGGGCTCAACTGCATCGAAGCAGGCTGTTTATACAGGGTATGCAGAGCAGCAGGCATGGCGCAATTTCCAGATCGTCAGACTATCGGACTATCAAACCAGCGCGGAAGTAACCTTCAGTACCTCTTCGGCAGTGGTCAGCCCCTCGATGATCTTGTAGGCGCCGGCAATGCGCAGCGGTTTCATATCGTCGGCGATGCTTTGTGCGCGCAACGCATGGATGTCCGATTCTTCCTTGATCAGCTTGCTGAAGGGCTGGGTCACCGTCAACAGCTCATACAGGCCGGTGCGGCCCATGAAGCCGGTCTGCCGGCATTCAGGGCAACCCACAGGCCGGTAGACGGTGGCGGGTTTGGGGATGTTCCATTCTTCGGTCAGGCTCTTCCAGACTGCATCCAGCATTTCCCCGTCCGCCGATTTGCAATGCTTGCACAGCGTGCGCACCAGCCGCTGCGCCAGGATGCCGATGATCGTCGCTTCCAGCAAGTAGTAAGGCACGCCCAGTTCCAGCAAGCGCATGATGGCTGACGGCGCATCATTGGTGTGCAGCGTGGACAGCACCAGATGGCCTGTCAGCGCCGCCTGTATCGCCATCTCCGCGGTTTGCAGGTCGCGGATTTCGCCCACCATGATGATGTCCGGGTCCTGCCGCATCAGCGCTTTCACGCCGTCGGCAAAGTTCAGGTCTATGCCGGGCTGCACCTGCATCTGGTTGAAGGAAGCTTCCACCATTTCTATCGGGTCTTCCACCGTGCAGACGTTGACGTCCGAAGTGGCCAGCGCCTTCAGTGTCGTATACAGCGTGGTGGTCTTGCCGGAGCCGGTAGGCCCGGTCACCAGGATGATGCCGTGCGGCTTGGCGGTGAGGTTGTCCCAGCGCACCGCATCATTGATGGGGAAGCCCAGTTCCGGCAAGGTCTTGACGACGACCTCGGGATCGAAAATACGCATGACGACCTTCTCGCCGAAGGCGGTCGGCATCGTGGACAGCCGCAACTCTACCTCCTGGCCGCCGGCGGTGCGGGTCTTGACTCGGCCATCCTGCGGCCTGCGCTTTTCTATCACGTCCATGCGGCCCAGCAATTTGATGCGGGCCGTCATCGCGATCATTACAATCGCCGGCACCTGGTATACCTGGTGCAGCACGCCGTCGATACGGAAGCGTATCGTCGCCATGTCGCGCTTGGGCTCCAGGTGGATGTCGGAGGCGCGCTGGTCGAATGCAAACTGCCACAGCCAGTCCACAATGTTGATAATGTGCTGGTCGTTGGCATCGACCTGCTTGTTGGATTTGCCCAGCTCCACCAGCTGTTCGAAGTTGTTGCGCAGCGCCAGGTCATTGTTGCTGGCTTTTTTCGCATCCTTGATGGATTTTGCCAGCGTGAAGAACTGCGAGATATATTGCGAAATATCCAGCGGATTGGCCATCACCAGCCGGATTTCCTTGCGCGTGATCTTGGCGATCTCGTCCTGCCACTCGCTGCTGTACGGTTCGGTAGTGGCGATGATGACAGCGGTCGGCGTGGATTCCACCGGCAGGATGTTGAAGCGCGTCGCATAGGTGGACGACATGACATCCGACACTTTGGTGAAATCGATCTTCAGCGGGTCGATGCGGTAAAACGGCAGCTTCACCTTGCCGGCCGTCCATTCGGTCAGCCAGTCCAGCGTCAGCACATGGTGGGGCGCCAGCGCCGACTGCAGCTTGCATTGCGCGACGGCAGTCAGCGGATGCATGGTGGCCGGGCCGTTGTTCAGGATGGACTGCGCATGGTTGAAATCGGTCTTGGCGGTTTCCTTCTTCACAACGCCGTCCGCCATCAGCCAGGTAAAGATTTGCTGCATGCTCAGCGCACGTGGCGCGGATTTGGTCATTGCGGTTGCCATGTGTGATGTCGCCTCAGGAATTCGTTTTCAAACCATTCACCCAGGATTTTGCCGGCAAGCCGACGCTTTCCTTGATGGCTACGGCGCGCTCATACAGTGCCGGAAAATCCAGTACGCGGCGGGACTTGAACGCAATTGCCACCACATTCCCGTCATGCACTTCAGGCAGGCACAGCACTTCGTCAAAAGCGAAGCGCATTGCTTTCATATTCTTTACATAGCTGGGGTGGTCGCCGAACAGGTTCACCGTCAGTACCCCCTGGTCCGTCAGGCAGGCTTCGCAGGCCTGGTAAAACTCGGCGCTGTCCAGCACCGGGCCGCGCGCGGTAGCGTCATACAGGTCTACCTGCAAGACATCGATCTTGCCGTGGTTGTTGGCATCGTTGACGAATTCATTGGCATCCATTTCCAGCACCTGCAGCCGCTCGTCATTCGGCGGCAGCTTGAACATGCTTTCGCAGACCGAGATCACTGAGGGGTTCAGGTCCACGGCCGTGACCTGGGCCTGCTCAAAACGGCGGTAGCAGAATTTCGTCAATGCGCCTGTGCCCAGACCCAACTGCACAATGTGCGCCGGCTCCTCAATGAACAGCATCCACATCATCATCTGCTGCGCATATTCCAGCTCTATCCAGTCCGGCTTGCGCAGGCGCATCGCGCCCTGCACCCACTCGGTGCCGAAGTGCAGATAGCGCACGCCATCCAGTTCAGACAGCGTAACGGGCGCAAACTTTGGTTTGCGGTTTTTTTTCAGTGCCGTTGCGGCAGCCTTGGGGCCGGAACGCAGGTTCGCCTCGGCTTCTATGGATTTACGTTTGATCAGCATGCGCTCATTTTACCTACAGGACAGCTTGCCACAGTAATAATTTCTGCGGAAATGACACTTGTACATTGGCCGGTGGTGACGAAGCAGCACTAAGGGCAGGCTGCAGCGCTGTCGTTATGCTGCTGCGGTGTTGCCATCGAACAAAGTTTATGTAATTTTGGCTATTTTTTCGCTTTGCAAGACGAAATTTGGTCTTCGGAAGGCGCGGGTTTTACATGCGTGTTTCAAAATACAAACAAATTGATAGCTATTTTTAATGACATTATGAAACATAATCTAAAAATCATTAGAATCCCCGTTTCGCTTGAAGATGAGAGCAGCGAATATCTACTGTAATCGGGTTTAGTCAGGCGGATCGGAATCTTTGGTCAAAAAAAGCAATAAAGGATGGCCAAAACCGGCGCGGCCAGAGGGGCACGGGACCTGACTTCAGGTATAGAAGGGCAGCTTACAAGAATCACAAGGCAAATCAGTAAATGAGCGGCGAGGCATCAAGGTCTCGCTCCGGCGTTTTTCATTCCTATGAAAAGGATTTTGTATGACGAGTGTTAGCGAAATATGTAAAGCACATAATGGTGTGACCACTTGGGGATTTTCACAGAGTGATCTTTCTGTGGCCTATCACATATTTTCCAATCCGGCCACGCGCTGGGGTATCTGTGCAGCTCTGTCTGCATATTGGATAGAGCGCCATGCACACGATGGTTCTCTCGCCAATGAGCTTGGCGGCGGAGGCGTCGGGCCCCTCAAGGTCGGCAAGATAAAAGAAATTGCCATGCTGCACGGCCACGTGTCGATGAGGGGTGATCGTTCAGATCAGCATCGCGATCTTGGACTCTGGCTAAAAATGCACGATCTCTTGCCATTACATGGATCTGAAGTCCTCAAAGGCGACTCAAAAAAGGTAAAAGGCATGTCCCCGACGCGCAACGAGTTCGTCGCGAGCACGACCGGTGCAATCGCAAATATAGAAGGCAACATGGTCAGGGGTATGCAAAAATTCAGCTCATGCTATTTGCGGCTGAACTTTGGCGGCAACATCCGGTTCAAGGGCGAGGGCGGCCACGCTGTTGCGGTCTGGCTCGGTGGCCGGACCTACGGATCGGCGGGAGACGCACTGTTTTTCGACCCTACCTATGGAGAGTTCTGGTTCGAATCGAAAGCGGATTTTTTCAGATTTTTCCCGGTTTTCTATAAGGCCAAGTATCTGTCCGGACTGATGAACTTTAATACACGCTGGGAAATTCTGCCGTGTGCCTTGCGAGCCTACTAATGCTGATGGATGCCTGTTAAAGCGCCATTGGGGAGCAGCAGCGCGACAGGTACTCTGCATACGGGCAGGCTGGCGAGGTCTTTATTCATCAATGCGGATGGGATAGGCCATCGCTGGCGACGTCGTATTCAGCTTTACTGCCGCGCGCAGCGCCATACTTGGTAATGCTATTCAAGATAGCGTGACAGAGCAGGCGAATGGGGGGCAATACACCAGTCTCGTGATCATGCCATTGCGAGCCTGTTTCGGCAAATATATTATTATCAAATAATGCCGCGACAAAAGCAGCGTCAAGCCAATGTCTCGCGCAATCTTGTCCAGATGATCAGCTTTTTCTCGAAACTTAAGGAAGCATGCGCAGGCGAGGTGGACGGCAAGATCAGCGTGCGGTAGCCGGCGGCGGCGAACTGCGGCGCAAATTTACCGGAGGTCTGGCCATTGAAGCCCACCGTCTCCAGCAACGGACACAACTCACGCAGGCGGGCGAAGTCATTGGCGGCGGGCTTGCGGATCGCAGAATCCAGGCTGCCCTCGCGCTCGCAGGCGCCCAGCACATCCCATAGTCCTATGCGATGCGAAAGAAGGCGCGGCAGGCGGTCGGCATAGGGCAGGCCGGCAAGATCTTCGCCAGTCAGCGCGGACAGGATGGGCCATAACTGGTTGCGGGGATGGGCGTAATACTGCTGCGCCTGCAATGATGCCTCGCCTGGGAAGCTGCCGAGTACCAGTGTAACGATGTTTTTGTCGATGACGGCAGGAAGTCCCTGCAGCCGCGATGATTCTTCTTTCAGCGTCATTGATTCGATCTGGGTGGGAGGATTGATGTCAGGTATCCATGATAAGTCTTTGTGCGGGTTGATGCAGGTGTGCGCATCGGCGACTTCTTTGCAGGAGACGGCATGAGGGGCCGAGGGAGCTGGATTGCTTTCTTTAAATAATATTGCTATATTGATATTTAAGGCAGGCAAATTAGAGGGCTCTGTCTTTGTCAGTGAAGGTTTCTCCGACTACAATGGATTGATGTGTCGGCCCGGACAATGGGGTGGCCTATATAAAAAATATAAATTCTTATTGGAGACGAATATGAATACCAGCGTCAGTCAGGCAAGAGCGGTGGATGTGCTATTGGAAAAATATGCGGAAAGCCACCAGAACCCAGTGAATGAATATATTCATTTTATCTGCGTGCCGGTGATCATGTGGACGGTACTGGGGCTGATCTGGGCTATCCATCCTTATGCGGCGGTGGCTGCCGCCCTGGTGTCGCTGGCATATTACTTTACGCTGTCGGTATCATTTGCGGTGGGCATGAGTATCATGGCGGCTGCCATGCTGTGGATATTGTATGTGCTGCCGCAGCCCTGGATATTGCCGGCGGCAGTCAGTGTGTTTGTGATTGCCTGGATAGGCCAATTTATCGGCCACAAGATAGAAGGCAAGAAGCCCTCGTTCTTCGATGACCTGCGTTTCCTGCTGATAGGGCCGCTGTTCGTGCTCGGCTTCCTGTACCGGCGCCTGAATATTGCGTATTGAATGTACGGTGAAATCAACATTCAGGGCTGGCATGGAACATTTCGGATAAAATCCTGTCCAACTTATTTGCTAATGTATGTGCTGAGGTAGGTACCGACTGCGCATCGCTTAACCTGAATTTTCGGAGAGTATTGTGAAAAAATTGTCTATGGTCGCTATTGTTGCTGCTATTTCCGCATTGAGCGCCTGCGCGGTGCAACCCCAGTCTTCCAACAGCGTCTATCGTTCTGGCCAGACACAGAACGAGCAAACCGTGCGCCTGGGCGTGGTGGAGTCGGTGCGTGAAGTGATTATCGACGGCGGCCAGAGCGGCGTCGGCACCGTGGGTGGCGCAGCGGTTGGCGGCATTGCCGCGGCTTCCACGATTGGCGGCGGCAACGGCTCCGCAGTCGCGGGTGTGCTGGGAGCCATTGCCGGCGGCCTGATCGGCAACAAGCTGGAATCCGATGCAACGCACCGCAAGGGCCTGGAAATCACTGTCAGGCTGGATAACGGCGAGCTGAAAGCGATTACGCAGGATGCCGATGAGGGTTTCCGCGCCGGCGAGCGCGTGCGCTTGCTGTCGACAGGCCGTACGACACGCGTCACGCATTAATTGATTGAATATGGCCGGCAGCAATGCCGGCATGAAAAAAGGGCGGTGCATGTGAATGCACCGCCCTTTTTGTTCGATAGCAGAGCCCGCAGATACGGGCTTCGCTATGCTTATTTGCTCAGCAGCATGTCGTTCAGACGCTTTACGAAAGAAGCAGGGTCCGTCAGTGAACCGCCTTCGGCCAGCAAGGCCTGGTCAAACAGGATGTGCGACCAGTCGCCGAATTTTGCATCTTCCACCTTCAGGCGCTGCACCAGAGGATGGTCCGGGTTCACTTCCAGGATAGGCTTGGATTCTGGTGCGGTCTGGCCGGCGGCCTTCAGCATACGCATCAGGTTGCCGGACAATTCGTTTTCATCCGCCACCAGGCAGGCTGGTGAATCGGTCAGGCGGAAAGTCACGCGCACGTCCTTGGCTTTGTCTGCCAGCGCCGTTTTCATTTTTTCCACCAGGTCCTTGAACTCGGTTTCCGTTTCTTCGTGCTGCTTCTTCTCGGCTTCGTCTTCCAGCGTGCCCAGGTTCAGGTCGCCCTTGGCGACGGAGGCCAGTTCCTTGCCTTCGAAGTCGGTCAGGAAAGACAGCATCCATTCATCGACGCGGTCGGTCAGCAGCAAGACTTCCACGCCTTTTTTGCGGAAAATTTCCAGGTGCGGGCTGTTCTTCGCGGCCGTGTAATTGTCGGCGGTGACGTAGTAGATCTTGTCTTGGCCTTCCTTGACGCGGCCCAGATAGTCGGCCAGCGATACGGTCTGCGCGTCGCTGTCGTTATGCGTGGAGGCAAAGCGCAGCAGCTTGGCAATGCGTTCCTTGTTGCCGGCGTCTTCGCCTATGCCTTCTTTCAGCACCTGGCCAAACTCACCCCAGAAGGTCGCGTACTTGTCTTTCTTTTCCTGCTCATCGGCATTCGCCAACTCTTCCAGCATGCTCAGCACGCGCTTGGTTGAACCTTCGCGGATGGCCTTGATGTCGCGCGATTCCTGCAGGATCTCGCGGGACACGTTCAGCGGCAGGTCGTTGGAGTCGATCACGCCCTTGACGAAGCGCAGGTACACCGGCATCAGCTGCTCGGCGTCGTCCATGATGAATACGCGCTTCACGTACAGCTTGATACCGCCGCGCTTGTTGCGGTCCCACATGTCGAAAGGGGCACGGGCAGGGATGAACAGCAGCTGCGTATATTCGCTGCGGCCTTCCACGCGGTTATGCGTATAGGTCAGCGGCGCCTGGAAGTCGTGCGATACATGCTTGTAGAATTCTTCATACTGCTCAGGCGTGATGTCGGACTTGCTGCGTGCCCACAAGGCGCTGGCCTGGTTCACGGTTTCCAGTTCGTCTTTGACTACCTGCTCTTTTTTCTCTTCATCCCACTCTTCTTTCTGCATCAGGATAGGCAGGGAGATATGGTCGGAATAAGTGCGGATGACGGACTTCAGTTTCCAGGAAGACAGGAATTCTTCTTCGCCTTCGCGCAGGTGCAGCGTGATGGACGTGCCGCGATCGGCTTTTTCTATCGCTTCCACGCTGAAATCGCCTTCGCCGGCGGATTCCCAGCGTACGCCTTCAGACGCAGGCGTGCCCGCGCGGCGCGATTCCACCGTGATCTTGTCTGCCACGATAAAGCCGGAGTAGAAGCCGACGCCGAACTGGCCTATCATTGCCGCGTCTTTTTGCTGGTCGCCGGACAGTTTGCCGAAAAATTCCTTGGTGCCGGATTTGGCGATGGTGCCCAGATGGGCAACCGCGTCGTCGCGGGTCATGCCGATGCCGTTGTCGGCGATAGTGATGGTGCGCGCTTCCTTGTTGAAGCTGACCTTGATCTTCAGGTCGGGATCGTTTTCAAACAGGCTGCCGTTGTTGATGGCCTCAAAACGCAGCTTGTCGGCCGCGTCGGATGCGTTGGAGATCAGCTCGCGCAAGAAAATTTCCTTGTTGGAATACAAGGAATGGATCATCAATTGCAGCAACTGTTTTACTTCTGCCTGAAAACCCAGGGTTTGTTTATCATGATCAGACATGTTTTCCCTCAAAAATCGAATAAGTGGTGTAGTAACGTGGTGATGTGTTTATTTTTTGTACCTGCTCGCAAATGAGGCTTTTAACACTGTTTTCAAGAGGGCCTTTGCATCATTGAAGTGTGTTCCTTCATAATGTTTTCATTTTGCTACAATTTGTGCGTTGCAGTATCCGGCGCATCTCGTCTATCCTTGATACGATACCATCCAGCTTATCCATCCCGGCTCTCCATACCATTCAACACCGTTTTGCACGTCCCGTTCATGAGTTCACGCTAAAGGAAATATCATGCAATTGAAAGATAAAGTCGCCGTCATCACAGGTTCCGCCAGCGGCATCGGCAAGGAAATTGCACAGGAATACGCCAAAGAAGGCGCCAAGGTCGTCATCGCCGATCTGGTGCTGGAAGCGGCCGTCAAAACGGCGGAAGAGATCAAGGCAGCCGGCGGCCAAGCCATAGGCGTGGCGATGAACGTCACCGATGAAGCGCAGGTAGACAAGGGCATTGCCGATGCCGTAGCAGCCTTCGGCGGCATCGACATCCTGATCAGCAACGCCGGCATACAGATCATCAGCCCGGTAGTGGACCTGAGCTTTGATAATTGGAAAAAAATGCTGGCGATCCACCTGGACGGCGCTTTCCTGACCACCCGCGCCTGCATGCGCGAAATGGTCAAGGGCGGCAAGGGCGGCTCCATTATCTACATGGGTTCCGTACACTCGCACGAGGGATCACCGCTGAAAGCGCCTTATGTCGCCGCCAAGCACGGCCTGGTCGGCCTGGCGAAAGTAGTGGCCAAGGAAGGCGCCAAGGACAAGATCCGCGCCAACGTGATCTGCCCCGGCTTCGTACGCACGCCGTTGGTGGACAAGCAGATTCCCGAGCAGGCCAAGGAACTGAACATCAGCGAAGACGACGTCATCCACAAGGTGATGCTGAAGGATACGGTAGACGGCGAGTTCACCACCGTGGCCGATGTTGCCCGCACCGCGATCTTCCTGGCAGCCTTCCCGACCAATGCGCTGACAGGACAATCGATCGTCGTCAGCCACGGCTGGTTCATGCAGTAACAGCAGCCAGCAAAAATGTAGCCTGGATGGAGTGCAGCGTAATCCGGGAAGGCCGCCGCGAATTTTGCGGCGGCAATCGTTGAACAGGTTCAGGCTTTGTGAAAATCTGCTGCCGCCAGACCCGCTACAGCTTGACCCGGATTGCGTTACGCTCCATCCGCGCTATGTCCCACCTATTTGTCCCACCTATACCGGCTTGATCGTCATGCCCGCCGCAGTATCTTCCACTTCATAACCCAGCTCGCGCAATTCCTTGCGCAGCGCGTCGGCTTCCGCCCAGTTCTTGCTGTCTCGCGCGGCCTTGCGGCGATCAGCCAATGCCTGGATGCCGGCGGGTATGTCTTCCTGCACGGGCTGCCAGTGCTGCAAGTCCAGCCCCAGCACTGCATCAAAACGATCTACTGTCGCCTTCTTCACTTGCGGCGGCAGCTCGGCTTTTAGCAGTTCCCACATTACCGCCAGTGCGCGCGGCAGGTTCAGGTCGTTATTGATTTCGGCGTGGAAGCGCTCCACAAAGCGCGGGTCGGCTTCCGCCGCGGCATTGCCGGTCCAGGACAAGTAGGTATCCCGCAGGCGTTGCAAGGCGGTTTGCGCGGCGGTCAATGCTTCCCAGCTGAAGTTCAACTGGCTGCGATAGTGCGCCGTCAGGCACAGGTAGCGGTAGGCCAGCGGGTCCACGCGGCGGTCGGCCAGCGTTTGCAGGCGCAGGAAATCGCCGCTGGACTTGGACATCTTGCCGGCATCGATCTGCAGGAAATAGCCGTGCATCCAGAAGTTCGCCAGCCGCGTGCCATAGCAGGCTTCCGTCTGCGCGATTTCATTGGTGTGGTGGATGGGGATATGGTCCTCGCCGCCGCAATGGATATCAAACCACGGTTCCAGGTATTTGGCAGACATCGCCGAGCACTCTATGTGCCAGCCGGGGAAGCCTCGGCCCCAGGGGCTGTCCCATTCCATTTGCCGGGTTTCGCCGGCGGGGCTGAACTTCCACAGCGCAAAGTCGGTGGCATTGCGCTTGTCGCCCAGGGCAACGCGCTTGCCGGCTTCCTGGCCTTCCAGGTTCAGCCTGGCGAGGTAGCCGTAGTTGTCCTGCCTGGAGGTGTCGAAATACACGCCGTCCCCAGTGATATAGGTATAGCCTTTTTCCTCGATTACGCGGATGAAGTCGATCTGCTCGGCGATGTGATCGGTTGCCTTGCACCAGATGTGCGGCTCCAGCATGTTCAGGCTGCGCATGTCCTGTTTGAAGGCAACGGTAAAACGTTCGGCAATGTCCCAGGCCGATTCACCGGCCTTGCGGCTGCCTTTTTCCATCTTGTCTTCGCCGTCATCGGCATCCGACACCAGGTGGCCAACATCGGTGATGTTGACTACATGGCGCACCTGGTGGCCGTTGAATTCCAGCGTGCGGCGCAGCACGTCCTCAAACAGGTAGGTGCGCAGGTTGCCGATGTGCGCGTAGTCGTACACAGTGGGGCCGCAGCAGTACAGGCCGGCCCAGTCCTGGCGCAGTGGCTGGAAGGGGCGCAGCTTGCGCTCCCAGTTGTCGTAAAGGAGGATGTCCATTGTATTGATGGAATAAAAAAAGCAAATCGGGAAAATCGGCACCCGCACAAAATTGCAGGCATGGGAGGGCTTACAGCATCAACAACAATGTTGCTTCATGCGAGGTGCAGCGGGGAGGGCGGTGTGGCGTGGTCTGGCCTGCATAAGCTAATTCGAAAGTGATTATTCGTAATTTACCACAGCCCTTTGCCCTTGGCATGGTTTTGCCGCGTATTTGCTGCGCCAAGAGGGGGCCTCAGAGATATAATGATCTGAGCGAGAAGAATGAATAACAACGAACATCCGCCCGGAGTGCAGCCATGCAAACCCTCTATCCCGACGTCAGCGAGGACCAGTACCGTTCGCACTACCTGAACGCGGACATCGCGCAGTGCCGCCGGGTTGTGACGGTGGCGATGTGGGCCATGCTGCCGCTGATGTATTTCGATTTCAGCCTGCGCCAGCCGGGCAGCCTGTACCTGTTGCTGATGGCCGCGCATGCGGCGGTGTTTGCCTTTTCGCTGTGGTTTGCCCGCCAAATGCCCAAAATTTTGGGAGCGCCCAAGCTAGACCAGCAGATGCTGCGCTGGGTCTGGCTGGCGCTGGCCGTGACACTGGCCGGCAATGCCTCCCGCCCGGTCGACTATTTCGGCCACTACTACATCGATATCTGGATTGTGGCGATGTATTTCGTCGTACTGCCGCTGCCGCTGCGGCTGCTGAACCCGCCCATGGTCGGCTTTGTTGCCGTGTCGCTGTCGCTGCTGTTTTTATACAAGCAGGCACCTGCGGTCTCTTACACGTATAACGTGGCATTGATGCTGCTGCTGGCAGCCATTTCCGGACATACCATTTCTTCGCGCACGCACCGCTTCCGCCGCAAGACGCTGAGCGCCGAGCAGGAACTGGAAAGACAGGCCAGCACCGATCCGCTGACGGGCGTTGCCAATCGGCGCGAGTTCATGCGCATTTCCGACGGCGAACTAAAGCGCCATGCGCGCCTGGGCAAATCCCTGTCGCTGCTGGTCCTGGATCTGGACCACTTCCGCAAGATCAATGAGGCGCACGGACACCAGGCCGGCGAGGTCGTGCTGGTGGAAGTCACCCGCAGGATGAAAAGAGCAACGCGCAGCTATGATTGCCTGGCACGCTATGGCGGCGAGGAATTCTGCGTGCTGCTGCCGGAAGCGTCGATAGAAGACGCAGGCAAGATTGCTGCGCGCACCAAGCACACCATCATCGCCATGCCGGTATCGGTATCCGGCAAGGAGCTGCGCGTCAGCGCGACGATAGGCATTGCCACGATGCTCACCGGAGACACCATCGCCAGCATACTGAAGCGCGCTGATGCGGATCTGCATAGGGCCAAGAAAGAAGTTGCAGATGGTGCAGGTGCGGATACGTCGACTCCCGCATCGGCTGACCCCGCTTCTTCTGCTCCCTTGCCTGTTTCCTTGCCGGCGGAGGCAGGCAAGGCCGCGTGAAGCCCGTCGTTTTCACTTTCACTTTCAATAACTGCTTGCCTGGTCTAGGTAAAATGGCAATAAATTGCTGTGTATTCGCAATAGTGATTTATTGCTAATTTTTTGCGCAAGCGTATCGCCGTTGTGACGCATTTTGTTGCCCGCGACCAAAAAAATACAATCATCCGCCCAAATCTCAGCCAACTGTTGACCGCGAAGTAATTGTCGTGCTAAACATCGAAAAGTTACAATTTTATCGCTCTATTCGGAAGATGGATGCTTGACATTTTGCTGTATGGAAATGTCAGTGTCTTGCTGGGAGGTAAGTTACTTCGATGTAATATATTAATGCTATGATCGAGGATTACCTTAACGACATCGCAATGGAGATGCGTTAATTTGCGTTGATTGGGAATGGCGGACTATCCGCCGTGCATCATTGTGGTGAATGCATGCAGGGGTTATCCTGAGGGCTTACCTTGTTATCGTATTTTTAGCGGATTTCTTTAATTTAAGGCGCCTGGAATAGATCTATTTATATAGGTATCTAAAAAACGGCGCCTTGGATGCATAAAAAAGCAGTACAGCAGTACATAAGCACCAAGCAAGCATAAAACAAGCAATGACCAAGCAGTGCAGGCATTAAGGGTTTCCCGGTTGGGAGAGAAAAATAAAAACGACTCAACAAGATCTTGATATACGCAGCCGCCTGATGGCTGCGCGCTTGCCATCCATGCCTCAGACCCTGCTCAAGTTGATGGAGCAATGTCAGTCCGAGGAAGTAGGGGTGGCGGATTTGTCACGCCTGATCGCCCAGGACACGGCAATGACGGCCAAGATGCTGGCTGTCGCCAATAGCTCCGCCTATCACCGCAACGGCCCCTCCAACGGGCTGGACCAGGCGCTGCAGGCTATCGGCACCGAGATGATCAAGACTATCGTCATCAATGAGTCCGTTTCCCAGATTTTCGACAAGCTGTCGCAGTCCGGCAGCGCCGACCTGCGCGGTTTCTGGTCGCACTCGGTGCAGTCCGGCATGACAGCCAAGGTCATCGCGCTGCGCATAGGCTATTCCAATCCCGAAGAAGCCTACCTGGCCGGCCTGCTGCACGATGTCGGCCGCCTGGCGCTGTTTGCGATCCTGCCCAAAGAGTATGCTTTCAATTTTTTTGCACCGGATGACGACAACCTGTGCGCGGTGGAAGAGCGCACCCTGCAGACCACGCATGCCGAAGTCGGCTCCTGGCTGATAGAGCAGTGGAGCCTGGATTCTTTCATCGCCGATAGCGTGCTGTACCACCATGAAGCGCCGGCCCGCCTGGAGAAGGCGCACCCGCTGATCCGCATCACTTACCTGGCCCACGCGCTGAACAGCAGTGCACTGACTGACGCACAGCTGGAAAAAGCCGGCGCCCTGTGCGGACTGAAGCTCAGCGACCTGAATGACATCCGCGGCCGCGTGACCGACCAGGTCAAGAAATCGGCACAGCAGCTGGATATCGACCTGGAAGAAGAAGTGCAGCCACCCGCGCCGGTAGCGCCGGTCGCCAAGGATGTGACCAAGGACAAGATGATAGAGCAGGTGCGCGGCATGGTGCTGGCGTCCGAGCTGGGCCGCTCCTTCTCGCGCCAGCAGGGCGAAAGCGGCCTGCTGGAAACCATCGCCAAATCGGCGCGCATCCTGTTCCATTTCGACGGCGCCGTCATCCTGCTGATGAACGGTACCCGCGATGCGCTGGTCGGCAGCCGCGTCGGCGAGCACAGGTTGCGGCTGGCCGACTTCTCGCTGCCGCTGGATACCGACGGCAGTGTCATCGCAGAAGCTGTGCGTGAGCGCCGCGTGATGTTCACCAACGTCCAGCAAGCCGGCGAAGAGATGGGCGTTTTTGAAGAACAATTGCTGCGCCTGTTTAATACCGACCAGCTGGCTTGCCTGCCGCTGCATGCCGATGGCGTCAGCCTGGGCGTGATCCTGGCCGGCTTCATGGCATGGCAGGCGGACGACCTGGGCAAGCGCGAAAGCTTCCTCAAAACTTTCAGCAGCCAGGCATCCATTGCGCTGAGAACCCTGCTGAACGAAAAAGACGAAGCCGACAATATGGTCGAGAACCTGTCGCGCAACTACCGCGAAGCATCGCGCAAGGTGGCGCACGAGGTCAATAACCCGTTGTCCATCATCAAGAATTACCTGGGTATCCTGGACCGCAAGCTGCTGAACCGCGAAGTGGTCAGCGGCGAGGTGACGATACTGAATGAAGAGATAGACCGCGTCGGCAAGATCATCGACGAATTTGTCGACGTGAACGTGGTGGAGCAGTCCGGCAAGACCGACATCAGCCGCGTGGTTGGCGAAGTGGTGCGGCTGTTCCAGCAGGCTGAATTTGCATCGCCGCTGGTAAAGATAGAAAACCGCATGCTGGACGAATCCTTCGAGATAGACGGCAGCGCCGATACCTTGAAGCAGATTTTCATGAACCTGATCAAGAACGCGCTGGAAGCGATGTCCGGCGGCGGCGTGATCGAGGTCGGCAGCCATGGCCTGGTGAACCGCGACGGCGTGCTGTACGTGGAAACCTGGGTCAAGGATACCGGCCCCGGCATTTCGCCTGAAGTGATGGCCAAGCTGTTCTCGCCTGTGAAAAGCAGCAAGGGCAAGGGCCATAGCGGGCTCGGCCTGAACATCGTACACGGGCTGGTGAAGAAATTGCAGGGTCTGATCAGCTGCCGCAGCACCAAGCAGGGCACGACGTTTGAAATATTGTTACCGGTAGCACAGCGGACGGAGCATGATTCCGTCGCTTACTCCTAAAGCCAAAAAGAACCCTCTGGGACAAAAATGAGCCTGATAAACTCGTATGACTCGACCGCAATCAATGTCGCACTGGACGGAATGGATCCAGTGACCAGACTTGAACAGGCGAAAATTCCGCGTTTACTGCTGGTGGACGACGAACCCAGGCTCCTGAGCAGCTTGCACGAACTGCTGCGCACCGGTGAATACCAACTGGTGACGGCAACCAACGGCGCCGAGGCGATGGAGCAGCTGAGCAAGCTGCATTTTGACCTGGTGCTGCTGGACCTGCGCCTGCCCGACGTCAGCGGCCACGACCTGATGGATTTCATCATCGAACGCGGCATAGATGCCAGCGTCATCGTGCTGAGCGGCGACCGCGGCATCGACGCTGCCATCGGTGCCTTGAAGCGCGGCGCCTACGGTTACCTGCGCAAGCCTTACCCGCATGAAGAATTGCTGAAGACGGTAGAAAATGCGCTGCAGAAGCGCCGCCTGGAAGCAGAAAACCGCGATATGGCCTGGCGCCTGGAGTGTTCGGAAAAACTGTACCGCTACCTGGTGGACAGCTCGCCCGACATCATCTACACGCTGAACATAGAAGGCAAGTTCACCTTCGTCAACGACAGGGCGCATCAACTGCTCGGCTACAAGCCGGACGAACTGATCGGCAAACATTATTCCGTGCTGGTGCATGAAGAAGACCTGGGCCGCGCGCGCTACGTGTTCAACGAACGCCGCATCGGCGCGCGTGCATCGCGCAATATAGAACTGCGCCTGCGCTACCAGAACGAGCCCGACCGCGACCGCGAATTCGACAACACGGTGATGTCCATCTCCTTCAACTCGGTCGGCATGTATTCCGTCGACCAGGGCGACGGCAAGCGCGAATTTTTCGGCACCTACGGCGTGGCGCGCGACATCACCGAAAGCAAGCGCGCCGAACAGCTGATTTCCTACCAGGCCTACCACGACATCCTGACCGACCTGCCCAACCGCGCGCTGTTCCGCGACAGGCTGAACCTCGCGCTGATCCAGTCCAAGCGCAGCAAGTCCGAGCTGGCGGTGATGTTTGTCGACCTGGACCGCTTCAAGCTGGTCAACGATACGCTGGGCCACATCAAGGGTGACGAGCTGCTGCAGATGGTAGCCTCGCGCCTGCGCGAACGCCTGCGCGAGGGCGATACCTTGGCACGCCTGGGCGGCGACGAATTTACCTTGCTGCTACCGGATCTGCGCGACAAGCAGGATGCAGCGATGATCGCCGACCAGATCGTGCAGACGCTGAGCCAGCCTTTCCAGCTCGGCGCGCATAAAGTGCACGTATCCGCCAGTGTCGGTATCGCCGTCTGCCCCGGCGACGGTGAAACCGCAGACGACCTGATACGCCACGCCGATATCGCGATGTACAAGGTCAAGGCGCTGGGCAAGAACGGCCACAGCTTCTACGACAGTTCGATGCAGGATGCCTCGCACCAGAAGATCCAACTGGAACAGAGCCTGCGCAAGGCGCTGGAACTGGGCGAGCTGGAAATGTATTACCAGCCGCAAATCGACGTCAATACCGGCCAGGTGATAGGCGCTGAAGGACTGATACGCTGGAACCATCCGGAGCGCGGCGTGCTGACTGCCGGCGAGTTCCTGCCCTTTGCGGAAGAAAACGGCCTGATCCTGCCGATCAGCGACTGGATGCTGGCGCCGCTGTGCCGCGACCTGAACGAATGGAACACCGTCACCGACCAGCCGCTGCGCCTGTCGCTGAACCTGTCGCCGCAATACCTGGACCGCGGCGATTTTCACAAGAAGCTGAAGGCCGCGCTGGCGGTGCACGAGATATCGCCGTCGCAGGTGGAAGTGGAAATCACCGAGAACCTGTGCATCCGCAATCCCCAGTATGCGATCGAGCAGCTGAACAAACTGTGCCAGCTGGGTATCAGCGTTGCCATTGACGATTTCGGCACCGGCTATTCATCGCTGGCCTACCTGCACCGCTTCCCCGTGCATACGATCAAGATCGACCAGTCCTTCGTTCGGGAAATCCAGGAGGCGGACGGCCACTACCCGGTTGTGCTGGCCATCATCTCCATCGCACGCGGCCTCGGCCTGCACCTGATCGCCGAAGGCGTGGAAACGGATACGCAGGCGCGCTACCTGGAACAGGCCGGTTGCACCACCTTGCAGGGCTTCCTGTTCCATGAGGCGCTGCCTCAGCAAAAATTCATCCAGCTGTTGAGAGAGAATGCCAGTGAATTTTCACTCAAATGAAACCGCAGTACATCGTAAAGGTTTTCAGGATTTGGAAGTTCGTCGCACAACCGAATGGATGACAGGTTTATGGAAATGCAAATGAAGCGGGCTGCCGATGAGGGCGATGCGGATGCGCAATACCATCTGGGCCTGCAATACATCCACGGCAAGGGATCGGAGCAGGATGCCAAGCTGGCCATCCCCTGGTTCCACAAGGCTGCCGAGCAGGGCCACGTCATGGCCCAGTTCAACCTGGGGCTGATGTACGCTACCGGGCAGGGCGTGCAGCAAGACACCGAACAGGCCATGCACTGGTACCGCCGCGCGGCCGAGCAAGGCTATGCGCGTGCGCAGTTCAACCTGGGCCTGATCTACAGCAGCTCCGCCAAATTCCAGAACCACATCCAGGCACTAGCCTGGTACAGCAAGGCCGCCGAGCAGGCGCATACCGGTGCGCAAAACAATATTGGCCTGATCTACATCACCGGCCAGGGCATGCCGCGTGACTACCGCAAGGCCATCACCTGGTTTGAAAAAGCCGCCACGCTGGGCGACGCCGCCGCGCAAAACAACCTGGGCATGATCTACGGCAACGGCAAGGACATGCCGGCCGATTATCCACGCGCCATCTCCTGGTACAGCAAGGCGGCGGAGCAGGGCTATGCCAGCGCCCAGTTCAACCTGGGCCTGCTGTACGACACCGGACAGGGTGTGCCGAAAGATCACAAGCAGGCCATCGTCTGGTACCTGAAGGCGGCCGAACAGGGCCACATCAAGGCGCAGTTCAACCTGGCGCTGGTGCATGAAACCGGCGAGGGCGTGCCGCATGACATGAAGCAGGCCGCCAACTGGTACCGCAAGGCGGCCGAGCAAGGGCACCCTGCCGCGTGCTACAAGCTGGGCCTGATGTACGACCAGGGCCTGGGCGTCATGGAAAACGGCCGCGCCGCGCTGGACTGGTACCTGAAGAGCGCCGCATCGGGCCATGCAGGCGCGCAATTCAAGCTGGCGCTGCGTTACGACAACGGCCAGGACGTGGAACAGAATTACAAGCAGGCCCTTGCCTGGTACACCAAAGCGGCCGAACAAGAAAACGCCAGGGCGCAGTTTAATTTGGGTTTGATGTATGCTTACGGTCACGGTACGGCGGTGGACCTGGTGCAGGCCCACAACTGGCTCAGCCTGGCGGCCATCAACGGCATGCAGAAAGCCAACAGGCACAAGCACATCGTCGAATTCAAAATGACTCCGCAACAACTGGGGCAGTCGCAGCATACATCGCTAGAGTCGCTGGAAAAAAACAGCAGGCTGATCTGATCAGGACCGGAAACTCCGCTTGGCCGGGCCCGAACCTGTGCAGGCACCCGCTTCACGCGATCTGGTAGTATGCGCGGCTCCTCCGCCATCAGACAAAGGAACAACATGAAAACCAAAGCAGCGATCGCCTGGAAGGCGGGACAACCCCTGACAATCGAAGAAGTGGAACTGGGCGGCCCGCGAGAGGGTGAAGTCCTGGTCGAGATCAAGGCCACCGGCATCTGCCATACCGATTACTACACCTTGTCCGGCGCTGATCCGGAAGGCATTTTTCCCGCCATCCTGGGCCATGAAGGCGCGGGCGTGGTGGTGGATGTCGGCCCTGGCGTCAAAAGCCTGAAAAAAGACGACCACGTCATTCCTCTGTACACGCCGGAATGCCGCGAATGCAAATTCTGCCTGTCGCAAAAAACCAATCTGTGCCAGAAGATACGCAGCACGCAAGGCCGCGGCCTGATGCCGGACGCCACCAGCCGCTTCTCTCTGGACGGCAAGCCCATCTTCCATTACATGGGCACCTCCACTTTTTCCAACTACATTGTCGTGCCTGAAATCGCTCTGGCAAAAATCCGTTCCGATGCGCCGTTCGACAAGGTCTGCTATATCGGCTGCGGCGTCACCACCGGCGTCGGCGCGGTGCTGTTCACCGCCAAGGTAGAAGCCGGCGCCAATGTAGTCGTCTTCGGCCTGGGCGGCATAGGCCTGAACGTGATCCAGGCGGCCCGCATGGTCGGCGCCGACAAGATCATCGGCGTGGACATCAATCCGGCCCGCCAGGAAATGGCGCGCAAGTTCGGTATGACCCACTTCATCAATCCTACGCAAGTAGAAAACGTCGTGGACGCCATCGTCCAGCTGACCGACGGCGGCGCCGACTACAGCTTCGAATGCATAGGCAACACCACCACCATGCGCCAGTCGCTGGAGTGCTGCCACAAGGGCTGGGGCCAGTCCATCATCATCGGGGTGGCTGCAGCGGGGCAGGAGATCAGTACGCGTCCCTTCCAGCTGGTCACCGGCCGGGTCTGGAAAGGCTCAGCCTTCGGCGGCGCACGCGGCCGTACAGACGTACCGAAGATTGTCGACTGGTACATGGAAGGCAAGCTCAACATCGACGACCTGATCACCCACAGGCTGCCGCTGGACCGCATCAACGAAGGTTTTGATTTGATGAAGAGCGGCGAATCCATCCGTTCCGTCGTTATCTACTAAGGCGGCCGCAATGTTCGAGACAATCAGCGAGTACGGCTGCTTCGGCGGCATACAGGGCTTCTACAAGCATGCATCGGGCAGCATAGGCCTGCCCATGCGTTTCTCGGTGTACCAGCCGCCGCAGGCCAAGGACGGCCCGGTGCCGGTGCTGTTTTACCTGGCCGGCCTCACCTGCAACGAAGAAACCTTCATGATCAAGGCCGGCGCGCAGCGCTTCGCCGCCGAGCACGGCATCATGCTGGTGGCGCCTGACACCAGCCCGCGCGACACCGGTATTGCCGGCGAAGCCGATAGCTGGGATTTCGGCACCGGCGCAGGCTTCTACCTGGATGCCACGCAGGAGCCGTGGAGCAAATTCTTCAAGATGGAAACCTACATCGTGCAGGAGCTGCGCGAACTGGTGCTGCAACATTTCCCCGCCCGCAAGGACAGAGTAGGCATCTTCGGACACTCCATGGGCGGCCACGGCGCACTGACGCTGGCGCTGCGCCACCCCGGCGTCTACCAGTCAGTTTCCGCCTTCGCGCCGATTGCCGCACCAACGCTATGCCCATGGGGCGAAAAAGCCTTCAGCAATTACCTAGGTAAAGACCCGGCCAAATGGCAAAGGCACGACGCCAGCGTGCTGATGCGTTCAAAATCCGCCGCACCGTATCCAGGCGGCATCCTGATCGACCAGGGGCTGGCCGATAAATTCCTGGAGCAGCAGCTGTTGCCGCAGGAGTTCGAGGCCGCGTGCGAAGCGGTAGGGCAGCCGCTGACTTTGCGCAGGCATGCGGGGTATGACCATGGGTATTATTTCATCAGCTCTTTTATTGAAGAGCATTTGAAATTCCACAGCCAGCATTTGGTGTAGTCATCGGCATTGTCGTAATCCTGTTTCGCTTCCAGCGCGCTTAGCTGTGCCAACTTCTGCGGCGACAGCAGTTGGCTTTCGACTCGCTGATCTGCCGTGAGGAAGGCCTGGATGTCAGCAGCCATGTTCTAAATCACCAATCCTGCTGATACTTTAATGCTTAGTCGATGACTAGCATGCCGCCTCAGAAATGACCATACGGTACAAAATTGTCGAGCTCGAGCTCGAGCTCGAGCTCGAGCTCGAGCGCGCAGCCTGACCTCCTTTACTTCTCCCAAATACCGGGGCAGGTTCCACATGCTGGCATCGTCCGTATGGTCAGAGTAATTGCCAGCCAACTGATCGTAGCAATATATCTCGATACCGGCTTCGGGCAAGAAGGACTAAAGGGCTTAAAGATATTCGTAAGAAAAGCCGGGGCCGCCGTGCCACACCAGCACCTTGGTGCGGCTGTTGCCTATGCATTTAGTCCAGACTTTATATTTGCCGCCTGCTACCGGAATTATTCAGATGCCGGCCTTACGGATGTCGCCCGGATTCAATCTATCAGCCAACGTCAAGAGTTCTCCACAAGACGTGCCAACATTCGGCGTGGCGACTATTACGGGCACAGCGGCGCTGCCGCGATCAAGGTGACGCCTGTTACCAGGAACATTATTGAACCTTTTTGAACAATTTCTGAACTAACCAAAGTTATTTTCTAATTTGCAGATCATTTAATAGCTGTTGTTTGTGAATATTGTGCTCATGAAGGAAGCAAATTTTTCCATAGGAAAAATTTGAGGCCAGAGAAATGTCGGAGTTTGATTGCTATTTAAGTGATTTTTCGACCATATTGACACCCACATAGCGTACCTACAACTCATCAAGCAGCATGGGCACATTTGATGAATCTTGCGCGAAAAATTGGAAACTACCCATACGACTCGGGCCAGCCGACATGGCTGCTGGCTCGATCCTTAAATTTTTTTCCTTAACCAGAATATTTTTAACGATAACTATGCTGAACCATCAAGTAGAACCAGCTCGAACACTCAGCCGCTCTGGCCCGCTAGGTTTTATCCTGACCAATCGATGGGGAGTGCGTCCCATTATTGCAATCGCTCTGGTTTGGGCGAGCGACCGACTAGTGAAAAAAATGCTGGGTGGACTAGCCAATCCGGTTCAGCACTCGGGTACGACCGATACCCTGCTGCTTTCCCCTGTGCTGATCACGGAGTTCTGCCGTTTGGCAGGCTTGATCCTGGTTTTCACGCTCTTCTCGTACATCCAAAAAGAACCGATTGGTGCCTGGGGTTACCGGGATGCCAAAGCGCTAAAGCGGCTTTGCTGGGGCTTGTTTTTCGGTTTTTTGTTCATGAGCACCTTGGTGTTGAGCTTATGGGGTGCACATCTGCTGATTTTCCTGCCGAGCGCATTTTCTTTAGTCGAGACGCTGCGACTTGGTACGCTGTGGGCCCTGATGTTTTTGCTGGTGGGTATCTTCGAGGAATCGCAGTGTAGAGGATATTTGCAGTACGTGCTGACCAGGAATATCGGGTTCTGGTGGACCGGGGCATTGATGGCGCTGTACTTTATGTATGCCCATTGGACGAATCAAGGGGAGAACATGATCGGCTTGATCACGGTAGGGGCTTTCTCTTTGGTCGCCTGCTATAGCCTGTGGCTGACCGGTTCGCTTTGGTGGGCAATCGGCTTTCACGCGGCCTGGGACTGGACACAATCGTATTTTTATGGCGCTGCAAACAGCGGCGTGGTATTTGAGGGGCATTTTCTCGCCGTACAGCCGGCGGGTTCCGATTTCTGGAACGGACGGATGGCCGGGCCGGAAGGCACTCCCTTGATGCTGCTGTGGCTGCTACTGAGCGCGATCGCCATGTATCTCTATTGGGGACGTCGGACTAAGCGTCCGTTAGCTACAGTAACGTCTATTTAGGGAGGTCATTTTTACGATTTTGGTATTCCTACATCGCAGAGTCATGGTGCTCCGCCAGCAAATTCGCTTTGCCTTAAGGGCACAAGAGGGCACCGAGTACAACCGTCTTGAATTCAGCTAGCGCGGCTCCGCTCTTTTCCACGCGCATGCGCAAAAGTGCCCCTTCCCAACTGTTGAACATAAATCGCGCCAACAGGACAGCCGGCAAACGATTAGTGATGGTGCCTTCTAGTTGTCCTTCAGCGATACAAGATTCGAAGATCTGGCTCCACGTGTTCCAATTCTTCTCCAGATGCTCGCGGATCAGAGCACTATGGTCCGCCGCCTCAGCACTAAAATTCCCCATCAGGCAACCCCGGCCGTACCCGCCGGCAGTCAATGATGCGATGCGATCATCAAAAAAGGCTTCTAAGCGCTCTAATGTTGGCAGCTCAGGGTTCAAAAGGAAGGCGCGTAGATTCTCCTCTGCAAGCCTTGAATACGCATCGATAACCTCCACTCCAAAGGCTTCCTTGCTTTCAAAGTGATTGTAGAACGAGCCCTTGGGGACGCTAGCTTCCGCCACAATCGTTTGAAGGCCCGTTGCCGCAAACCCTTGGGCATGAAAGGTTTTCAAGCCCGCGCGAATAAGATTGTCACGTGTGTTTAGATTTGGCTTAGGCCCCCGGCGAGGCGATGAGAACGAGTTCATATTTTTGACTTGACTAATTTAAGACGACCGGTCACATTATATACCTAAGCTGTTGTGACGTTTTCAGGACACAAGGAGATAGCTATGGTGACCACGCATGACGTACGCATTCAGGCGGACGGACATATTGAACTTGGGGCACGCCTGTATTTACCGGAACGCAGCGGACCGCTTCCCGCAATCAGCATGGCCCATGGCTTCGCCGGCACGATGGCACATGGCCTGGGGCGTTTTGCGGAAGCGTTCGCGGCAGCGGGTTTCGCGGTACTCGTCCATGACCATCGGAATTTTGGGACGAGTGGAGGCGAGTGCCGCGGCGATATCGATCCATGGCAACAGATTGCCGATTGGCGTCGTGCGATTTCCTATCTGGAATCTCGCACGGAAATCGACCCGACTCGAATTGGGATCTGGGGTACAAGTTATGCGGGGGGCCACGCCATCGTCCTTGGCGCAACCGATCGCCGACTGCGATGTGTCGTCGCTCAGGTACCTACGATCAGCGGCTACGAACAAGGATTGCGCAGGGTGTCTCCCGACGCACTGCCTGCTCTCAATAACGCCTTTGCGGAGGACGAAAGGGCGCAGCTTCGAGGTGAACCTCTTCGCCGGCAGGCTGTGGTCAGTACCGACCCCGGGGTTCCGGCCGCCTACCGGTCTCAAGACGCCATTGAGTTCTACCTGCAGCCCATTTCGTCCGGGCTATGGGAAAACGAGCTGACGCTCAGATCGACCCGCGCCGCGCGCATGTACGAGCCTGGTGTCTGGATTTCCCGGGTTTCGCCTACGCCTTTGCTTTTTGTCGTGGCCCTGGACGACAAGGTGACACTCACGGATCTTGAACTTGCCGCCTATGAGCGCGCACTCGAGCCCAAGCGCCTGGTCCTGGTGCCCGGTGGCCATTTCGCCCCCTATGTGGACCAATTTGCCCTGGCCGAGAGGGCCGCAACCGCTTGGTTCAAGGAACATCTGGAAGCAGCGTCCGGATAACACGCAGATCGGAAGACCTTCCGACCGCAAACTAGACCGAGCTTGCAAACTCAATTTTGTAAAATTCTCTGATACCAAACCTCGGACCAGAGGAGCTGTCTAAGATCATTCGACCCAGCGGTTCAACTCAACGTGAAAACAAGGAATATAAAATGCTTATCAAGTCCAATGCATCTTCCGTGACGGTCGCTGAAATCGAAGAAATTCGTAGCCTGTTCCTGCGGCAGGCCGCAGGGGAAACGGCCCACGACCTAAACGTCATCGAATCGGTGCTCGCCCACGCGCCCATCGGGCAACCCGATCCCGTAAACTTTGTGGCAAGGGCCTATCGTTTCTGGGGCCGCGAGGCAGTGGTCGAGCATTTTCGCGAGGTATTTAAGGGCACCTGGCGCTTCGAGCCAGTCGAGGAAGAAATCCGCATCTTGCCATTGGGGCCGGACGCCGCCCACATTTATGCGCCGACCCACATCACCGCCGGCGCCCCAGGCAAGGAAGCCGCAACCTTCACTTTCCTGGTCAACGAGATCGCTATTCGTACGGCCGAAGGTTGGCGCATCTCGGCCATAGTTCCGGTCCCGGCACAATAATCGACGTCTCGACAATAGCAGGAGGTTCGTCATGTCCCATCTGAATTGCACTATAGATCAGCAAGTCGCCATCCTCACACTTGACCACGTGCCTCAAAACCGCATCGACGATCAAATGGTCGAAGAACTCGCCGAAGCGTTGAGCATGATTACGAACAGCGATGCCAGGGCCGTACTCGTATGCGCCGCTGGCGCCGACTTCAGCTATGGCGGCGATATCCTACCTTGGCCGGAGCGCGACCGCGCCCAGCTTCGTAGCACATTCGAGCGTTACATGGAGGTGTTCAACCGGTTCGAACGCTTGCCTCTTCCTGTCGTTGTCGCTGTTCAGGGGCTTTGCTTCGGGGGCGGGTTTGAGCTGGCCTTGCGTGCCGATGTCATCTTCGCCGCCGACTCGGCACGGTTCGGCCACCCCGAGCAAACCATTGGCATCGTGACCTTGCTTGGCGGCATTTACCGTGTGGCGGAGCGGGCAGGACGAGCGCGAGCGTCCGAATGGGCGCTGACCTCCGAGCAGGTTCCTGCGGCGGTAATGGCACAGGCGGGCGTCATCAACAAGGTCTTCGCGGACGACGCACTTCTTGACGAAGCCCGCGCCTTTGTCGACCGCCTCGCCAAAGGACCGACCCGTGCCTTCGCTGCACACAAGGCGCTGTTGCGTACGGCGGCAACGGCCGGCGTAGCGGTAGCCGACGAGATCATGTTCGACGTTGCAATGCCGGTATTCGATTCTCAAGATGCGACCGGCGGAATCGCATCTGCCGTAGATGCGATCAGGCTTGCCCAGCCGCGGCCATCCTTCCCGTTCAAAGGCCTCTAGCGCTTGCGCACCGGCAGACCACACCCTTTCACCGGAGACACTTATGGAAAACGCTGCCCCTTTTGCTGCCCGCGACGCGTGGATGGTCATAGTGCGCCAAGCTGATCGAATGCTTTTTGCGGAACACTTCGATTTGCAAGCGACCCTCACTACGTCAGTTTTTGAAAGGGTAATCAAAGGGGCCGATGAAATATACCGGTACTTCGAGGCGACGCGGGCCATGTTCGACAGCTTTGCCTTCAATAGCGAGGTAAGCCACGAGGGCCGCACCTTCATGACCTGGGAAGGACATGCTTTGGAAAAGACATTGACTGGCGTAACAATAGTGGAACGCAATCCGGCGGGTCTTGTAACGAAGGTGGAAATCTATTCCGGCCCCCTTTCGGCGCTCACCCCCTTCGCCACCGATCTCGAGCGCCGGCTAAAGGAAAGGGTTGCCCCGACATAAGCCTGCGCCGAGGTCCTAGTATTTCCAAACGTGGGCCTATCAAGATGTATGGGATTGGCACCGGCACTGAAAGGCCGGCAACGCGGGACGCCGCAGCATGCGTATTGATTGAACGAGGAATGGCGCCCGCCCTCGATGACCGTTCGCGCGCACTGTATCTTCCGTAATCCAGTTCTAAGCAGCCTTCTCTATTGGGAGGGCGCTGCAGTCGATAGACGATTTGCAGACATTGCTACCTATACATTTCCAGCATTGGTATTGATATTCGATTTTTGCTAGCGGTGGCTTTTGCCTATTGCTGCGGGTAAAACAGTGGATTCGCGGTAAGGAAAACCCGCTGCAAAGAAAAACTCAATCTCGACAGGCCCTAACGCTTATGGCTGTCGTCTGAAACTCCACGCCAGTTATTTTTAAATAGTTCGCCAAATGGAAAACTATCATGATATAGTTCACCACATGGAAAACTATTCTGCATCTCTCAACAACGTATTCCATGCATTGGCCGACCCTACGAGGCGATCAGTGATTGCCAGGCTCGGCAGCGGCTCCGCCTCAATCAAGGAACTTGCCGAACCGTTTGGTCTGGGCTTGCCTTCGTTTTTGAAGCACATCAAGGTTCTTGAAAGTAGTGGTCTCATTGCATCAGAAAAAGTGGGACGAGTACGAACCTGCAAACTGAAACATGAAAACTTGACTGCTGCACAAAAGTGGTTCGACGAGCAGCGCATGGTCTGGGAAAATCGATACGAAAATCTGGATAACTTATTGACTACCCTGAAAGGCGAAGAAAGTGAAAGCTGACCTCCAATTTGACTTCCTTGTTGATAAGGAAAAAAATACCATCACGATCAAAAGAGAGTTTGCTGCCAAACGGCAACTGGTGTGGGACTGCTACACGAAAAGTGAACTGCTCGACCGGTGGTTTGCGCCTAAACCTTTAACCACGAAAACCAAGTATATGGATTTCAGGGAAGGCGGCCATTGGCTCTATGCGATGGTGGAACCCGCTGGACAAGAATACTGGGGCCGCATGGACTATCAAGCGATTCACCCCATTGACAGTTACGTTTCGCTGGACGGTTTTTGCGATGACACCGGTACGCTGAATCCTGAGATGCCCAGATCCAAGTGGAATGTCACTTTCTCGGATCGCGCCGCGCGCACCCTTGTAGAGACGGTTGTTTCTTATGGATCGCCCGAGGCACTCCAGCAAGTCATCAATATGGGACTGAAGGAAGGCTTGGCCTCGACTTTGGAACGTCTGGACGAACTTCTTTTGACCCTCAACTAAGAAGTGAAAGAACCGTCATCCGATGCCTACGCCAAAATATAACCCCGGGCTTGACGCTTATGCGGAAAAGGCCGAAGACTTTGCGAGACCCATCTTCGCTCACTTGCGTGCCCTCATCCATGCAACATGCCCAGCAGTAATCGAGGAGGTCAAATGGGGGATTCCGCATTTTGACTACAAAGGCGACATGATGTGTATTTTCGCCGCTTACAAGAAGCATTGCTCCTTTACTTTCTATAAGGACGCGCTGATGGCTGATGCGCGCCTCAAGGGCAATGACAGCGTCCCGGCCGCGAAGCGATTTATGGGCAAGCTCACCAGCCTTGAGGATCTGCCGCCGGACCGGGAGCTTAAATCCTGGATCAAGGAATCCATGGCGCTCAATGAGCAAGGCATGAAACTTCCTGCACGAGAATCCAAGACTCCCAAAGAAGTCGGAATGCCTGCGGCATTTGCAGAAAAGCTCCAGGCCAACCCGAAAATCGCAAAGATTTTCGAGAGCAAGTCAGCATCTTTTCAAAAGGAATACAAGGTCTGGATTGGCGAAGCGAAGACTGATGCAACGCGCGATAAGCGCATAGAGGAAGCCATGGCCTGGATCGCGGAGGGCAAGGGACGTTTTTGGAAGTATGCCAAGTAGCGGCCGTCTGCTCCTGGGCGAGGGCTGCATTGAGAGCAGTTATTGCAGCTTCCTACACATTTCAATGTCATTTGTTCCGCAAATCATTTCCATCAACTGCCGAGCCTTGAAAGCGGTTGCAGGTTTAGCGGCTGCCTTGACTAGCCATTCGAGTGCCTGCGCCGGATCTTTGTCGTAGCCCCATCCGTACGCATACATGGTGCCCAGATCCATCTCGGCTTTGGCGTGGCCTTGTTGTGCTGCTTTGTGAAACCATTTACCGGCTTCCAGCATGTCCTTGGGGGCGTCCACACCCTGGGAGTAGATACTTCCCAGGTTGTACTGCGCTGATGCATAACCGCGCTCCGCCGCTTTCTGATACCAAGTGATTGCCTGCTCTGGATTTTTGGCGAAGTCACTTCGACCTGTTGCATATATTTGACCTAAGTTAAAAATGGACTCGATATCGCCCTGGGCTGCCGCGCTTTTGAAGAGCTCAACGGCTTTTGCCGTATTTTGCGGTACGCCTTTACCGTCTTGGTACAAATTGGCGAGATTGAATTTTGCGGCGGCAAGATCATTGTCTGCCGCTTTTTGGAACAACAGTGCCGCCAAAACGTAATTCTTCGCCGCACCTAGGCCATCGGCATATAGATTTGCCAGATTATTTTGCGCTCTTTTATTTCCCAAGGTGGCGGCCACCAGATACCAAGTGCGCGCTGTCTTATAGTTGCCTGCGACAAAGGCACTGCGGCCGAAGCTATAGGCATTAAGCACGACCCCTAGAATCAGCACGCAAGATATACCCAGTAACAAAAAAAACAGGGCACGAGGTTTTGCAATTCTCATTGTTCAAATCAAGGTATTAATTCATTGTTATTTGGCGCCGCGGTTTAGCTGGGCTCAATCAACCGGACGACTGATTGTATGCATTTAAACAGGGCGTTGTTCTGTTCAGTGCCATGTGTTTTTTGGCATTCCGCAACACGGGGATAGATTGTTTCCAGGCGGGGCATGCGAACAGCACCGAGGGTTTCGCGCATACATACTTCGGATCGGAATGAGTAATAGGCATACACGGACAATTGTGGAAACCGGTATGCATCTTCAACATTTTCATGAAGGGCGCTGACAAAGCGTAAGCCCATCGCTTTTGGAGCAGGGGGGATCAGCTTCTCTACATCTTCCTTGGTGCGGCCATTTTTCTTGTACTCCCATATCTGAAGTACAGAGCTTGCCTGGTCGCGACACAAGGTGTTAGATGCGGCGATCATCGTGTCAGGGGCGGGTAGAGACCAAGCTGTCACGTCCTGCGCGGAAGAGGTTTCGGCCAAGGCAAATATCAGGAATAAAAACACAGCTTTCATATTTGTGGTCCCTAGTTGTAATGATCGATTGAAGATTGTTGCCTTTGTTTTAATTATTTTATAGCCAACAGGAAAAATTTGCCATAATTTAATGCTCCACGTGGGAGCAAGGATATGGATGCTGTATGCTAAAATAGATAGGTAGCCTACCAATTTATATCAACCATGACCAATCCCAAAGCCTCGCCGGTTTCCGACGAAGCGCTGGCCGTTGCTGACGGCTTGCGCGTGGCGCTGTACCGGCTGTTCCGGCAGATCAAGCGCGAGAGTGCGGAAATTAATTCCGGCATCTCTCCCTTGCAAAACTTGTTGCTGTCCCTGATCAATGAGCGCCCAGGCATTGGCGTCGGTGAACTAGCCAGCCTGGAGAAGCTGCGCGGGCCTACCGTCAGCGGCCATATTAAAAACCTGCTGGCAGCGGGGATGGTGGCCCGCGCCGCGCCGGACAAGGAAGACCGCCGGCGCGTAGGTTTGCTGCTGACCGACAAGGGCCGCGAAACGCTGGAGGCATTGCGTGAGCGCCGCCGCGACTGGCTGGCGCGCCAGCTGGACGGTCTTTCCCCCGATTCCCTGGCCGCTATCCGCAAAGCGATCGGCCCCTTGAGTGAGCTAGGCAAATGAGTACACCGACACCGCAATCCGTAACCGGCAGTGCAACTGCCTCTGGCGTTCCTGCCACACCTGGCATCCCCGCTGCACCGGCGGCGACCGCGAAGGAAATCCGCGTCATCTATTTCGGCCTGATGGTCGTGATGGGGCTGGGCGCGATGGACCAGAGCATCGTGGCCACGGCATTGCCGCGCATTGTCAGCGACCTGGGCGGCATCACGCATTTGTCCTGGGTGGTGACGGCCTATGTGCTGGCTTCCACCAGCACGATGCCGCTGTACGGCAAGCTGAGCGACCAGTACGGCCGCAAGCCTTTGCTGTATTTCGCCATCATCACTTTCCTGGTGGGCTCGGCGCTGTGCGGCATGGCGCAAAGCCTGACGCAGCTGATCATCTTTCGCGCGATCCAGGGCATAGGCGCAGGCGGCTTCTTGCCGCTGACGCAGATCATCATCGGCGACCTGGTGCCGCCGGCGCAGCGCGGCCGCAGGCAGGGTGCGATTGCCGCCGTGTTTGCGGCGTGCAGCGTCATCGGCCCGCTGCTGGGTGGCGTCATTACCGATCTGCTGTCTTGGCACTGGATCTTTTACGTCAACGTGCCGTTCGGCGCAGCAGCGCTGGCCATCATCGCCAGGGCCATGCGCAGGCCGCATCACAACCATGCGCACCGCATAGATTATCTGGGCTCGGTGCTGCTGACGACATGCACAACGGCATTCCTGCTGGTGCTGGCCCTGGGCGGCACCGAGTGGGCCTGGGATTCACCGCAGGTATCCGGCGTGTCCTTGCTGGCGACGGTGCTGGGCGTGATCTTTGTATGGCATGTGCGGCGCGTGCCGGAGCCGGTGTTGCCACTGGATTTATTTGAGAACAAGCTTTTCCTGATCGCCTGCATCGTCATGTCGCTGACCTTCATGGGCCTGCTGGGCGCCAGCATTTTTTTCCCGCTGTTCTTCCAGGTGGTGATGGGCGTCAGCCCTGCGCACTCGGGTTTGCTGACGGGGCCGCTGATGATAGGCGTGGTCATTTCTTCCGTCGTCAACGGCAGGGTGATGGCGCGTTCCGGGCGCTACAAGCCGGCGCAGGTTGGTGGCCTGGCGCTGGCGGTGGTGGCATTCGGTACGCTGGCCTGGGGCATAGAGACAGCGCAGGGTTTCGGCGTGATCGAACCTGCGATCTTCCTGCTCGGCCTGGGGCTGGGCTTGGTGATGCCCAACATGACGATCGCCGTGCAGAACGCATTGCCGGCAACCCGGCGCGGTGTGGGCACGGCAATGCTGGCCTTTTTCCGCTCGCTTGGCGGTCTGATCGGCGTTACCGGTTCCGGCGCCATCCTGGCGCGGCAACTGCACATGAATGCGGGCAACGGCCGCGCGGCATTGGCCAATATCAGTACGCAGAGCATTGCTGCACTGGGGCCGCAGGCCCAGGCCCATGCGATCTCTGTGTACCGGCATGCAATTGCGATCAACTTCACTGCCGGTGTGGTGATCGTCGCGGTGGCGCTGGTGGCATTGCTGTTCCTGCCGGAGATTCCGTTAGCGGGGCATCCGGCCGCGGCGCCGAAGCCGGAGTCGGGAAACTGACGTTCGCTCAGAAGAAAGGCAGCCGCAAGGCTGCCTTTCTTCTTTTTGCCAAGGGCGGATATCAGGCCATGGTCTGCACAGTGCCGCCTTCTGCACGGATTGCCGCGCCATTGATAATGGCGGCACGGTCGCTGGCGAGGAAGGCAACCACGTTCGCAACTTCCGCCGGCTTGGCCAGCCGGGCGATCAGCGATGTCGGTTTGTTTTTATCAATGAACTTGCGCTCTGCGTCCGCATACGGCAGATCTGGGTTGACCGATTTGATGAAGCCTTTCAGGTTGTCTGTTTCTGTCGGACCAGGCAGCACGGAATTGACGGTGACGGCGGTGCCCTTGGTCAGTTCGGCCAGGCTGCGAGAAATCGACAGTTGCGTGGCCTTGCTGGCGCTGTAGTGCGCCATCGATGGCATAGGCGTCAGCGCTACTTCACTGGAAATAAAAATCACACGCCCTTGGCCGCGTTCCAGCATGCCCTTCATATAGGTACGCGCCAGGCGTACGCCGCTCCATACGTTGACATCAAACATGTGCTGCCAGTCTGCATCCTCGGTGCTGAAAAAGTCGCTGAGCGCGTAAGTGCCGAGGTTGTTGATCAGGATATCCACGGCAGGGTAAGCTGCAGCGGCAATTTTCTCTCCGCCGGCAACACCCATGTCTGCGACCAGCGGTAACGCGCGGCCTGGGCCGTATTTGTCATTCAGCGCATCTGTTGCGCGTTTTACCACGCCTTCGCTGCGGCCATTGATGATGACGGTAGCGCCATCTTCCAGCAATTGTTGTGCGATGGCATACCCTATGCCGGAAGTGGAGGCGCTGACCAGCGCTGTTTTGCCGTTGAGATTCAGGTTCATGATGATTCCCTTGTTTGATGATTGATTGATAGGTTGGAGGCTGGTGAAGCGTTGCTTGCCTGTGAACCTAGTATGGATCTGAACCCGCTCTTTAATAAGGCCATCTAATGGAATATAATTTTTGAAAAAAATTCATCAATGTCACCAATGTCATCAACGTTACCAATGGCGGAATCATGGATAGTCGTAGTGGTGAAATGCTGGTGTTTGCCAAGGTGGTGGAAGCGGGCAGTTTTTCGGCGGCGGGCACGCTGCTGGATTTGTCGCCCTCCGCAGTCAGCAAGCTGATTACGCGTATTGAAGAGCGGTTGGGCGTGCTGCTGTTCCAGCGTTCGACCCGGCAACTGGTCGTCACCACGGAGGGCAGGAATTTCTACGAAAGCTGCATCCGCATCCTGGACGATATCGAAGAAGCGGAACAAGGCATTGCCGGAGGCAAAGTTGCACCGCATGGCGTGCTGCGCGTCAATGTATCGGTGCCGTTCGGCACGCATCAGCTGATTCCGGTATTGCCCGAGTTTTCACAACGTTATCCGGAAATTACGCTGGATCTGTCGCTGACAGATGCGCTGGTTGATCTGCAGCGCGAACGCATCGATGTTGCCATCCGCATGGGGCCGCTGGCAGATGCCAGTTTTCGCGCGCGCCTGCTGGGCGAAAGCCGGCGTGCGGTGATCGCGGCGCCGGCTTATCTGGCAGCACACGGCCATCCGGCAACGCCGGAGGAACTCGTCCGGCATCGCTGCTTCAATTTCAATTTCCGGCGCACGCTGGACGAATGGCCCTTCCGCCTCAACGGGCAGATCGTGCATCTGGCGGTGCGCGGCGGCATGCTGACCAATAACGGCGAAAGCATGCGCCAGCTGACCTTGCAGGGCATGGGCATCGGCCGTCTTGCGCTATTCCATGTCGCTCGCGATATCGAGGCCGGGCGCCTGGTGGAGTTGCTGCCCGAATACAACGCCGGCGATGTCGAGGAAATCAATGCAATCTTTCTTAACCAGCGCTTCATGCCGCAGAGGGTGCGGGTATTTATCGATTTCCTTGTGGAACGCCTGGGGCCTGCGCTGAAACATGCCTAGAGCCGGATAACTGCCCAGGCAAGTGGGAGCGGGGCGCATCATCACCGGGCAGAATGGCGTGTAATATTGGTGCAGGATGGGGCCGGGAGCGCCGGTTCTTTGGACTTGACACTGAGGATGATGTTCGTCATCATCGTTCGCAAGCTTGGGCGCCTCATTCGTAGTGGCGTGCGGCATGTAGCGGACAAAAGCTAAAGGAAGAGACATGATGAAGGCATCCCACGAAGTTTTATCTCCCGGCTTTTCCGTCGCAGAGATGCGCCGCTTCGGCAGGGCGGCAATATTGCTCGTTTTTGCCTGGGTCGCTGTGTTGCTCCAGGGCTGCGCTTCCTTGCCCAAGGTGGAGAGGGTGCCGTCTGCCGCCATTCCCGCGAGCCAGAACGAGGAACTGGGCCGCATTGCCGTGCAAAGCATGCGGGGGGATGCCGACGCCGGCGTTCGGCCCTTGCCGCTCAGCGTATTTTCCATGGATGCGCGGCTGACGCTGGTGCGCCACGCGCAGGCGACGCTGGACCTGCAATACTATCTGCTGCAAAACGATGTCACGGGCCACAAGCTACTGCGGGAAGTGCGCGACGCCGCATTGCGCGGCGTCCGGGTGCGCATCCTGGTGGACGATCTCTACACGTCCGACAATGACTTGATGCTGATGGAGCTTTCCGCCTACCCGAACATTGAGATCCGCCTGTTTAATCCTTTTCCTACCGGGCGTGCCTACGCGTTTACCCGCTGGCTGTTCGCCGCCGGCGACTTTGCCCGCGTCAACCACCGCATGCACAACAAGATGCTGATTGCCGACGGCGCGTTTGCCGTGGCCGGTGGGCGCAATATCGCTGACGAATATTTCTTCAGCAGCAAGGGCGGTAATTTTGTGGATTTCGATCTGCTGATCACAGGGGATGCCGTGCCGCGCATGGCTGCCATTTTTGATACCTACTGGAACAGCGAGCGCGTCTTCCCGCTGCATGCGCTGGAAACGACCCGGCAGACGCCGCAGGCCCTGCGCGACGAATTTGAACGGCTGACCTCGGATGCCATCAGCGCCTATCCGGTGCTGCCGGCCGACAAGCCGGATATTCTCGGTTATCTGCCGCTCAGCAGGGACATGCAGCATCCGCCGCTGAAACTGCTTTACGGTGACATCAATGTCTTTGCCGACGATCCGGAAAAAGTGACAGGCCGCGCCGAGGCGGGGGATGACAGCACCACCGTGACCGCACGCGTGGGCAAGGCAATGGCTACTGCGAGGTCGGAGGTGGTCGTGAGTTCGCCTTACTTCATTCCCGGCAAACTGGGCATGGATGAAATAAAATTTGCCACCGATCATGGCGTGCATATCAAGGTCATGACCAACTCCCTGGCGTCCAATGACGAACCCTTTGCCAGCGCTGCCTATGGCCACTACCGGGTGCCGATGCTGAAAATGGGCGTTGAGCTCTATGAGATCGATTCCGCCCAATTGAAAAACGATCCGCTGATTGGCAGCGCGCTTGGTGCGAGCACAGGCCGCTCTCATTCCAAGCTGATCGTCATCGACCGCAAGACCGTGTTTGTCGGCTCCATGAATATGGATTTTCGTTCCTCACGCCTGAATACGGAGCTGGGCATGCTGGTGAATTCGCCGGAATTGGCGGAAGTGATCATGGAGCTGGCCAAAAGGGTTGCCAACGGCAGTTATCGCCTGCAGCTGAAAGAACCGGGCGACCACCTGCAATGGGTCGCCACCAAGGACGGCGTGGAAAAAATCTACGATGAAGAGCCCGCAGTCGATTTCGGTACGCGTCTGCAGCTGCTGTTTGTTTTTCCGTTTATCAGTGAGAGCCTGCTGTAGCAGGGTGGCGGCGCAAGGCAGGCAGATCTTGAACGTAGGGCATCGAGTCATTGCGGTCCAGAACGTAAAATCATTACCTCTTTTGTGCCCCCTTCTTGGGGATAATTCATTTTCAATCACTTAAACCAGGGTGTGTCCGTATGCGCCGTGAAAAACTGTTGACAACAGGTTTCCATGGAAACTAAAATTCGTTTCCATGGAAACCAAAAAAGAATCGATCAACATGAGTACGACCAGACGACAACCCGATAGAGTCAGCGACCTTGAGGAGCACTTGGGTTTTTGGCTTCGTTATGTTTCAAATCATGTGTCCGAGGGCTTCATCAAGCGTTTGGATGCGCATGGAATATCCGGGACTGAGTGGGTGGCTCTTCGCACGCTCTATGGGCGGAGTACTACTACGCATTCGACGCTGATCAAGGCCCTGGGTATGACCAAGGGCGCGGCTTCCAAGGTCATCACGCGCCTGGAACGGAAGGGGCTTGCTCACCGGCGTCCTGTCGAGGTAGATGGTCGCGAACAGCAACTGGAGCTGACGACCGAGGGGATGAACCTGGTGCCAACGCTCGCAGCTCTCGCGGACGAAAATGACGCACACTTTTTTGGGCACCTCTCGCAAGAGGAGAGGGCCGCGCTCATAGCTCAAATGAAAGACATCGTGAACCGGCGAATGCTGAAACAAATTCCCACTAAATGAATCTAATCCACAAGGACTATCTATGAATCAAGAAATTATTGCAGCTATTCACGAAACCTATGCGGCTTCGAGCGACGGTAAGCTTCATTTCGGCCAGGTTGTCGGCCAATTAATACAGGCGGGCGTAGAGGCTTACCACGTTGATTACCGGGGGCGACGCGCAACCTACTACCTGCCTGATGGCCAAGCGCATACCATCGAGACAGGTGGACCGGAATTGCAGATACCTGAGGCGTTCGACCCGGACGCATTGGTCAGGGCGATTCGCGGAGCCCAGGCAGGCAATGTGAAATACCCCGAGTTCAAACTGCTATCCCAGGCGGCCGGTTGCGTCAGCTACACGGTCTGGATTTCCGGCCGTCATGTCATCTACTTTGGTCGCCGTGGCGAAAGCCATATTGAGAAATTCCCTGATCGTCCCGAATAAAACGGGAAGGACGCGATGAATCTCAATTCGCTTCTGTCTGGAAATAAGCCAGGAACATATCCACGATGGTGCTCACCACCGCTGCCTGTCGGTCTTCAGCCAATGGCCCCTGGCCCATCGCAATCTGCGGCCAGAATGCAAACGTCTTTAGTTGTCCTTGCAGTAGCATGGCGGCAAATTCCGGGTCTGCCGGTTTCAGCTTGCCGTCTGCCTGCGCGGCGCGTATCCATACCGTGACGCCTTCTTCGCGCTTGCCTATGCGCGACAGCATTTCCACCGCGCGTTCCGGCGAATGGATGGCCGCCGCAATCGCTACCCTGGCCAAATCCATGAAATGGGCGTCGCTCATCATGCGCATTTTCTGCTGCATCAGTTCCAGCAGCTGCTCGCGCAGCGGCCGCGCCGCACTGTAGCTGAGTTCGCTCATGGCCGCGCTGCTTTCCCAGAGTTGCTGCAGGATGGCTGCAAACAGGTCGTCCTTGCTGGGGAAGTGGTTATACACGGTGCGTTTGGATACATCGGCCGTGGCGGCGATCTTGTCCATGCTGGTGGCTTCATAGCCGCTGGCGCGGAATTCGGCAATGGCGGCCTGCAATATGGCTTCGCGCTTGCGGTCGGTGAGGCGGGGCGGATTGGTCATGGAAATGCATTCGGTTCAGATGCAAATATTTTACACTGATTAGTTTACTTTTTGCGGGTTTGGTACTACACTTCGTTAAAACTACACTGTGTAGTGTAATTTCAATATAAGAAGTCCGATTTCATCCCTGACCCGCAGGAACCACCATGGCTACCGATACCTTCAGCACCGGCACTAAATTCCGCTTTCCGCACCCATCATTGCGGACAGACGGCAAATTCCAGAACCGCGCGCCTCGGCACAAGCCGGGCTTGGCTAAAAGCCTGAAACTGATCTGGCGCTTCATGTTCGACAAGCCGGCCAATACCGTGCCGGCCTTGCCGATACCGGTGCAGGCGTTGAGCAAGGCGGAACTGCTGTCAGCGCCCGACCGTTCACTGTACCGCCTCGGCCATTCAACGATGCTGCTGAAGCTGCGCGGCGAATTCTGGCTGACCGACCCGGTGTTTTCCGAGCGCGCGTCGCCGTTCCAGTGGGCAGGACCCAAGCGTTTCCATCAGCCGCCGATCAGCATTGCCGATCTCCCACCCATCAAGGGCGTGATCCTGTCGCATGACCATTACGACCACCTGGACCACGCGGCCATCCTGCAGCTGAACGACAAGGTCGAGCATTTCATTACGCCGCTGCGCGTCGGCGATACGCTGGTCAAGTGGGGTATTCCCGCGGCAAAGGTAAGGCAGCTGGACTGGTGGCAATCCGTGACGATAGACGGCCTGCAACTGGTGGCGACGCCTTCACAGCATTTCTCAGGGCGCGGCCTGTTCGATGGCAACAGCACTCTGTGGGCTTCATGGGTGATCCTGGATGACGATATGCGCGTATTCTTCAGCGGCGATACCGGCTACTTCGACGGCTTCAAGACCATAGGCGATACGTACGGCCCCTTCGATGTCACGCTGGTGGAAACCGGCGCCTATGGCGCTGAATGGCCGGACATCCACATGCAGCCCGAGCAGACCTTGCAGGCCCACCTGGATTTGCGCGGCAAGACGCTGGTGCCCATTCACAACGGCACCTTCGACCTGGCGATGCATCCGTGGCACGAACCGTTTGACCGCATTGTCGAGCTGGCGCGTCAAAATGGCGTGACGCTGAGCACGCCGCAGATGGGTGAACAGCTGGATCTGGCGCAGCCGCAGGCGGGCCGGCACTGGTGGCAGCTGGCTGAGTAAACCAGGGAAGAAACACAAAACATCAAAAGGCCGTTTCGAAAACGGCCTTAATCATTTACCGACTTCCTGCTCCAGGAATTCCCACACGCCAGGGTCCGACATCGCGGCGATATTGATGCGCATGCGGGTAGATGGCAACTGGTTCGGCGAGAACAGGCTGCCCGGCGCCAGCAGGAAGCCCTGTTCCATCGCTTTCTCCGTCAGTGCGTTGGTATCGCAGCCGGTGTCGGTCCACAGGAACATGCCGGCCGGCGTGCGGTAGTCCACTTTCATGCCCAGGTTTTCCACGCGCTTGGTAATGTCGTCCCTGACTGAATCGAGCTTGACCCGGATGCGGTCCACATGCTTGCGGTAATGGCCTTCCGATAAAATTTTATACACAACGCGCTCGCCGATTTCCGTTGTCGTCAGTGTGGACAGCATCTTTCTGTCGGATAGCCGTATCGCCATCTGGTGCGACGTGGCGATAAAGCCGACGCGCAGGTTGGCAGCCAGCGTCTTGGAAAATCCGCCCAGGTAGATGACCCGGTTCAACTGGTCCAGCGCGGCGATGCGGGTAGCCGCCTGCACGGCGGTGCCGGGGTGCATGTCGCAATACACGTCGTCTTCCACGATCATGAAATCATGTTCTTCGGCCGTCTTCAGCACCTGGAAAGCCTTGGCCGCGGACAGCGACGTGGACGTGGGGTTATGCATGACCGAGTTGATGATGTAAAGCTTGGGTTTGTGCACGACGGCCAGCTCAGCCAGCTTGGCCACGTCCGGGCCGTCGTGCAGGCGCGGTATGCCGATGACCTTGGCGCCGAAGATCGCAAACGAGCCGAACATCAGGAACCAAGCCGGATCATCGACAAAGATGGTGTCGCCCGGCTGCGTGAACTCGCGCGCAACCAGATCCAGTGCCTGCGTGACGCCGGTCGTCATGACGATCTGCTCCGGCGCGGCGGCGATTTCCAGTTCTGCGAGCTTCAGCTGCAATTGCTGGCGCAACGGCAGGAAGCCTTGCGGCGTGCCATAGTGCAGCAGCAGGTTCTGGTTCAGGCGGCTGATGGAGCGCAGGCCGTTGGCGACCAGTTCGCCGTCCAGCCAGTCATGCGGCAAAACGCCCGAGCCAGGCATCTTGTGCGCCGGCAACTGGCGAAACATGTTGCGGACCAGCCACACCACATCCAGCTGCTGTCCGGAAGGCGTGTGCTGCACGGCGCCGCCGTTGCTGATCATTTGCGCCCGTTCACGCACAAAGAAGCCGGAACCGCGCCGCGATTCCAGGTAGCCTTTCGCCACCAGCCTGTCATAGGCTTCCACCACGGTGAAGCGCGACACGTCCTGCTCGTCGGCAAACTGCCGTATGGACGGCATGCGCGCGCCGGTACGCAGCAACTTGTCGTCGATGCGGGAGGCGACCGAGCGCACGATCTGCTCGACCAGCGAGCCGCCGGATTCGCGCGAAATGAGTGGATTGCTGGATTGCATGGCCTGGATCCTATCAAGGCAAATTAACTGTACTGGGGAAAACGCCACTACAGTGTGTGAATTATCGCTTTTACTGTACTGGTACTGTACAGGTGATGTGAATTAGGATAGCACAAACAGTTCGCTCATTCGCAAGGTGGCTCCATGAAAAAAATCAATGCAAAAGACTCCCTGATCCTGTCCGCGGGAGAACTCGTCTCGGTCAGCGTGGATGTCATGCTGAAGCTGAGCATTGATTGCGGCCGCGTGTGGGTGACGCAGGAGGGCGACGAATACGATTACTGGCTGCAGGCCGGCGATACCTTGATCCTGCATCCTTTACGGCATATCGTGGTGGAGGCGGACGGTTTGTTCAGCCGCATGGACCTGCTGCCCTGCATCTTCAGCGAGCGCAACCTGCCTTCCGACCGTTACACCGCAACCGCCTGAAGGGACGTGTCATGACATTTACCTTGCCCGGCAAGGCCGAACTGGAAAGCGCCGCCCGGATCGTGTATGCAGCGATGCCGCCGACACCGCAATACCAGTGGCAGCAGATTTCCGATGCGCTAGGCGCGGAGATGTGGATCAAGCATGAAAACCATACACCGGTCGGCGCCTTCAAGGTGCGCGGCGGCCTGGTGTACATGCATGAACTGCAACGCCGCCTGCCGCAGGTAAAGGGAGTGATCTCCGCTACCCGCGGCAATCACGGCCAGTCGGTTGCGTTTGCAGTGCGCCGCTGCGGGCTGAGCGCGACCATCGTCGTCCCGCATGGCAACAGCAAGGAGCAGAATGCGGCGATGCGGGCGCTGGGTGCGAACCTGATCGAGTACGGCAGTGAATTCCAGGAGAGCAGGGAATACGCGATCGCGCTGGCGGAGGAACAGCGGCTGCACATGATCCCGTCATTCCATGGCGATCTGGTGCGTGGCGTCGCAACTTACTGGACGGAGCTGTTTACCGCGCAGCCGGAACTGGATGTGGTGTATGTGCCCATTGGCCAGGGCTCGGGATTCTGCGCGGCCATCGCGGCCCGCAATGCGCTTGGCCTGTCTACCCGCGTTATTGGCGTGGTGTCCAGCCATGCGCTGGGCTACCAATTATCTTTCGAGCAAAAACGCAAAATCGAATCGCCAGTCAGCACGCAGATTGCGGACGGCCTGGCCTGCCGCGTACCGGACGACGCTTCGCTGCAGGTAGTGCTGGACTATGCAGAGGATATCGTCGCGGTCAGCGACGAGGAAATCAAGGCAGCCATGCGGCTGCTGTTCAAGGCGACACACAATGTCGTTGAAGGGGCCGGCGCATCGGCGCTGGCGGCAGCGATACAGGCAGGCGGAGCGATCCGCGGCTTGAAGGTCGGTGTGCCGGCCAGCGGCGGCAATGTCGATCACATGGTGTTTGCAGATGTTTTGCAGGGCTGACGCTTCTTGCAGAAATGAGTCACCCGGCCATACGTTAATTCAGAGCTAAAACTAAAACAAGGAAGTAGAACATGCACGGTGCGGAAATATTTGCCTTTCTGGCGTTTGCCTTCATAGGCTGCTTTACCCCGGGGCCGAATGTCGCCATTGCGGCGACGACCGGCGTCAACCACGGCATGCGCGCGGCACTGCCGCAGGTGGCCGGCGTGCCTATCGGCTTTGTGGTGATGATGTGGGTGGTCGGCATGGGCGGCATGGCAGTGTTGCAGGGTAATGAGCATCTGCTGCTGGTAATGAAAATCGCCGGTAATGCCTATCTGCTGTACCTGGCGTGGAAGTTGTGCTTTTCCAGCAAACTGTCCAACGCCGGCACCATCAAGCCGCTGAGCCTGCAGCAGGCGGCGATGTTCCAGATCGTCAACCCCAAATCCTGGATGACCCTGGTTGCAGCGACTTCCACGTATGCGATAGGCCATGAAGATTTTTTTACCCGCATGATCTGGATGAGCCTGGGCTTTGCCGCCATCAGCGCGGCCAGCCTGGTGGCCTGGGCCTGGATGGGACAGTCGCTGCGCACCTGGCTGCTGGTCGGCAGGCGCCTGCGCATCTTCAATCTGTGCATGGGTATTTCGCTGGCGCTGACGGCGGTGTGGATGTTTTTCCTTTGAGGTAAAGGGGGAAAACTAGCCTGGAAGGAGCGGAGCGCAATCCGGGGGTAATGTACCGCGCTGTATGTGGCGCCGTGTTTGAATACTGACGATGCGTAGATTACTCCCGGATTGCGCTGCGCTTCATCCGGGTTACTTGTGCAGTTCATTTAACTATTTGGAAAAGGCATCATGCAGGCAGATCAGGCCCGACAGAAAGAGGAGAAAGACGAAGCAACCGGCATGTGGCTGGGTGCCGTCGGCGTGGCCATTTTCAGCCTGACCTTGCCGTTTACACGGATGGCGGTTGCAGAGCTGAATCCTGTGTTCGTGGCGCTGGGCAGGGCCGTAGTGGCGGGAGCGATTTCTGCGATGCTGCTGTACAAATTGCGCGCTGCCTTTCCAAACAGGGCACAACTGAAAGCCCTGCTGATCACGGCGCTGGGCGTGGTGGTCGGCTTTCCTGTGTTTTCATCGGTGGCCATGCGCTATGTGCCGGCGTCGCACGGCGCCATTGTGCTCGGTATCTTGCCGCTGGCGACTGCGCTGTTTGCCGCGCTGCGCTTTCATGAGCGGCCTTCGCCGGGTTTCTGGATCATGGCCTTGCTGGGCAGCGGGCTGGTAGTGGTATTTGCATTGCAGCAGGGCGGCGGCAGTTTCCACCTGGCCGACCTGGCGCTATTTGCCGCGGTGATTGCAGCGGCCATGGGGTATGCCGAAGGCGGCCGCCTGTCGCAAAGCATGGGCGGCCAGCAGGTGATTTCGTGGGCGCTGGTGCTGGCAATGCCGGTACTGTTGCCGGTAACGGTATGGCTGGGCTGGCATTACGGTGTGCAGGCTTCGCCGCGCGCGTGGATGGGGTTTGCCTATGTCTCGCTGTTTTCAATGTTTATCGGTTTTTTCTTCTGGTACAAGGGGCTGGCGATGGGCGGGATTGCGCGCGTGGGCCAGGTGCAACTGATCCAGCCTTTCCTCAGCCTGCTGGGCGCCGCCGTGATCCTGGGCGAAGCGCTCAGCATCAACAACATCGGTTTCGCCGTGGCGGTGATCGTGGTAGTGGGCATAGGGCGGCGCATGAACATTCAGCGGCGGACTTGAGAAAATAACTGCAAACACCGAATTAAATCAGTGCGATGCGGGATATTTAGGGGTGTTAATCATGGCTTCACGGTCGTACAATACGTAATTCGCCTCCTGATGGTCGCAACTCTGTCAAGAAGCTTGCCTTGCAACTAACATTTTTGGAATAGCCATGTCTTTTTACGAAAAACTGAAAGCACTGAACATTGAATTGCCAGCTGTCGCGGCGCCCGCTGCAGCGTATGTGATGTTTGTGCAGACAGGCAACACCGTTTTCCTATCCGGCCATATTGCAAAAAAAGACGGCAAGGTATGGGTAGGCCAGCTGGGTAAAAACATTACTACCGAAGAAGGGCAACAAGCAGCGCGCGCAGTGGCTATCGACCTGATGGCAACCCTGCAGGCGGCATGCGGCGGCGACCTGAACCGCGTCAAGCGCATTGTCAAGCTGATGAGCCTGGTCAATTCCACCGGCGATTTCACCGAGCAGCATCTGGTGACCAATGGCGCGTCGGAACTGATCGGCGAAGTATTCGGCGAACAAGGCAAGCATGCGCGCTCCGCTTTCGGCGTAGCGCAGATCCCCTTGGGCGCCTGCGTGGAAATTGAACTGATTGCAGAGATAGAATAATCCAGCCGGCAGAGCAGCCGGTGCAGCGGGCCGCAACAACATGCACGCCCCAGCATGCGCCGGACTGGCCTGAGCCGTTTTTTAAAGACTTCCTGGAATGACCATGAAACTCGAAAACCCTAGCCCCATACAGTGGAAATTTTCCCATCGCGCCGAACAGCTGCAAAGCTCCGCGATCCGCGAAATCCTGAAGATCACGATGCGCCCGGAAGTCATTTCTTTTGCCGGCGGCCTGCCTTCGCCTGAAACCTTCCCGGTAGACCGCATGCGCGCCGCATTCGATGCGGTGCTGACCCGTTCCGGCAAGGTGGCCCTGCAGTACGGCCCGACCGACGGTTATGCGCCCTTGCGCGAATTCATCGCCGACTCCCTGTCCACCGACGGCGCCAAGATCCTGCCCGAGCAGGTGATGATGGTGTCCGGTTCGCAGCAAGGCCTGGATCTGCTAGGCAAGGTATTGATCGACGAGGGTAGCAAAGTGCTGGTGGAAACACCAAGCTACCTGGGCGCATTGCAGGCCTTCTCCGTGTACCAGCCTACGTTTGAATCGGTGGACATGGATGAACACGGCCTGGTGCCTGCCTCCGTTGCGGCCAAAGGCGCCGGCGCACGCCTGCTGTACGCGCTGCCGAATTTCCAGAACCCGACCGGCCGTACGCTGTCGGTAGAGCGTCGTTATGAACTGGTGGATATCTGCGCCCGGCTGGGTGTGCCGCTGGTGGAAGATAATCCATACGGCGACCTGTGCTACACCGGCGAACCGCTGCCGAAGATGCTGACGATGAATCCGGGCGGCGTGATCTACATGGGCTCGTTTTCCAAGGTGCTGACACCGGGCATACGCCTGGGGTATGTCGTCGGCCCCGTGCCGCTGATCCGTAAGCTGGAACAGGCCAAGCAGGCAACTGACCTGCATACGTCGCAGCTGACGCAGATGGTCGTGCATGAAGTCATCAAGGATGGTTTCCTCAACGAACATATTCCGACTATCCGCGACCTGTATTCCAAGCAGTGCGCCGCGATGCTGGAAGCGCTGGGCAAATATTTCCCTGCAGGCGTGACGTGGACGCGTCCTGAAGGCGGCATGTTCATCTGGGTGACCTTGCCCAAGCACATTGACGCCAACCAGCTGCTGGCGGCGGCAATCGAGCAAAACGTTGCCTTTGTTCCCGGCGGCCCGTTCTATGCGAACGAAGCAGAGACCAATACGCTGCGTCTGAGTTTTGTGACTGTGCCACCGGCCAAGATCAATGAAGGCGTGGAAAAACTGGGCAAGCTGATCAAGGCCAAGCTGTAATCCTTGAATATTGACTGAAGTCTGAAGACGGGTTTGCTGCAAGCGGCAAACCCGTTTTTTTATTCATCGTCGTGCGTCTGGTGGTGTTCGCTGGCGCCGCTTCTCCAGTAGCTTGCCGCATGCACCTGGCTTTTGTCCATGCCGCGTTGCTGCACCAGATAGTTGCGCACCGCAAGTACGGTGTTCAGTTCTGCGGCAACCCATGCGTAGCCTTCCCCTTGCGGCAACTGCAATTCTTTCAGCGCTGCCAGGAACAATTCCGTCGTATCCCCAGTGCTCTGGTCGAGCCAGATGATCTGGGTGTGCGCCTCGCTGTCCAGCGCCATTTTTTCACTGGCGTCCGCGATAGCGATGATGGCGATCGCCCGGGTCTGCGCAGGCAGTTCTTCCAGGCGGCGCGCGATGGCCGGCAGCGCCGTCTGGTCGCCTGCCAGCAGATACCAGTCATAATCCGCCGGTACGATCATCGAGCCGCGCGGGCCGCCTACGCCCAGCGTCATGCCGGGTTTGGCTCTTGCCGCCCAGCTTGCCGCAGGTCCGTCGCCATGCAGCATGAAATCGATGTCCAGTTGCTGGCCGACGGGATCGTAGCGGCGCGGCGTATAGTTACGGGCGATCGGCTTTTGCGGAAGGCCCTCGGTAATGATGCCTTGCTGCCCCAAAGCCGGCAGGACAGGCTGGTCTGAGCCCGGGGGCGGGAAGAACAGCTTGACGTGATCGTCATGCGCGGCCGATACAAAGCCCTCCAGGTCATCGCCGGTGAGGGTGACGCGCAGCATGTGCGAGGTCAGCAATTCTGTGCGCAATACCGTCAGCACGCGCATTTTTAAGGGATGGCGCACGCGTTCCACACGGTGCTGCCGGCTAGTGGTTTCTGTCATGTTGCTGGTTCTTTCTGTCGGATTCTTCAGACTTCATCGACGATATCGTGGGCCGCCTGTTCCAGGATCGCGGAGACGCGTTCGGCCTCGGCGGCGGTCCAGCTTCCCTTGCGTAGCAGCAGCGCATGTTTCAACGTATGCATGGACTGCATCACGCGCTCCGGCAGGGATTGCTTGGCCTGTACCCGCGCCAGCAAGTCCAGCCTTGCCAATACGCCGTCTACCTGGGCGCGGTTATCCGCCAGATAGGTGCGGCCGGCATCGGTGATGGAGTAACGCTTTTTACCGCCGGTGGCCGTACTTTCTTCTGACTGCACCAGATCCTGCTCTTCCAGTAGTGTCAGCGTAGGATAGATGGCGCCGGGGCTGGGCGCGTAGGCGCCGCCGCAGCGTTCTTCTATGGCCTTGATGACTTCGTAGCCGTGACGCGGGGCGATTTCTATCAATGCGAGTACGATCAGCGGCAGGTCGCCGCGGCCGAACACGCGTTCCGCGCGGTCGCCTCGTCCACGTCCGTGCCCATGGCCGCCACGCATGCGCTCGCCGCCGGCATCATCGCCGAAAGGATCGTGATGTCCCGCAAAATAATAATGGCCCTGATGTTCTTCATGGTGATGGTGATGGCCATGGCCATCCCGATGATGATGTGAATTTCTCATGATTTCCTTATGCGTCTGTTTCGATATGCTTGAAAAGTAATTAAAGAATAATCTAAAGACTAAATTAAAGAATAATTTAAAGATATATCTTTAACTGTTACTCATGATATATCTTAAGCCGCCGATGTCAAGTTTATTTTGCGAGGGCGAACGGGCAAGGAGGGTATGGAGGGGGGCGGGGAACAGGCCAGCTTGAGAGGGGATACATACCCCAGGTCAAGCCGACCTGGGGTAGCACTAGACGGCTTTGATCAGACCAAGTTGCTGCAGGGCGCTTACGCCATCGTCAAGGCCCAGCTCTTCAACGATCTTGCCGTCTTTCAGGCGTAGCACGGTTGTACCGGTGAAGCGCATGGCGCGGCCGGTTGCCGCAGGCAGCGAGCCGATCAGAAAATCGCTGAATGCCGGCCCGGTGTGCGTGCCACCGCCTACCCAGCGGCCAACGACATAGTCGCCTTCGGCGATCAGTTCGGCGGCGCCGGCGAAAGCCAGGTCTGGAAACGCTGCGCGAAAGTCGCCCATGAATGCCTTGATATCGGCGCGGCCGCGGCGCGGTTCATGCAGCGAGTACTGCAGCAGCATGTCGGGAGCCGCGAGTTCATCGACCACGGAAGGGTTATAAGCAGAACCCCAGAACTCCGTGAACCAGCGGCCTACGGTGGCTTTGTTGTCGTCTTCTTTTGACATGATAAATTCCTTGATAAAGTCCGTTGAAAAAGAGAAGCAGGATGCATCTCTTAGCCGGGACAATACCAAGTGGATGCCTGCGCGGCGCTCCGTTTCTTGCTGCGCAATCGCCTCGCCTCGCTCGATCGTGCAGGCAATTGAAACTTGCGAATAAGAATTCACATACGCCGACAACGGCGGTATTGAGAAATGTGCGGGCGGCTTACTGCTTTAAACCCAGCAGGCCCTCGCTGCGGATAAATTCAATAATTGTCGCTACGCCGTCGCCGCTCTTCAGGTTGGTAAAGACAAAAGGCCGGTCACCGCGCATGCGTTTTGCATCCTGTGCCATGATGTCCAGGTTGGCGCCGACATAAGGTGCAAGGTCGGTCTTGTTGATGATCAGCAGGTCGGAGCGGGTAATGCCGGGGCCGCCCTTGCGCGGGATTTTTTCGCCGCCGGCGACGTCGATGACGTAGATGGTCAGGTCGGATAATTCGGGGCTGAAGGTGGCTGCCAGATTGTCGCCGCCGGATTCCACGAGGATCAGGTCCAGGTTGGGGAAGTCGGCGCACATGCGGGAAATCGCTTCCAGGTTGATCGATGCATCCTCGCGTATCGCCGTGTGCGGGCAGCCGCCGGTTTCCACGCCCATCAGTCGTTCTGCCGGCAGTGCATCGGCGCGCAGCAGGATTTCCATGTCTTCCTTGGTATAGATGTCGTTGGTGATGACGGCCATGTCGTAATGGTCGCGCATCTGCTTGCACAGCATTTCGCACAGGGCCGTCTTGCCGGAACCTACCGGGCCGCCTATGCCTACGCGCAATGGATTGGATGTTGTCGTCATTTTCTTCTCTCGATATTTGTGGGATGTCAGGACCGGTAAAGCCGGCTGTACTGTACTTCGTGCTGCATGGACAGCAGCGACAGGCCGGGTGACCAGTTGGATAATTCGGTATCTGCCAGGGTTTGCGCGGTAACGGCGGCGGCCTCCAGTTCCGGCCGCATGCTCAGCAGCAGGCGCTGGCCGGCAACCTGGCCCAGCGGCACCGATTTTACGCAGACCAGCACCTGGTTCTCTGCCCACGAGAAGAGCATGCCCAGTAGCGCTGCTTCGGCAGGCACGTCCAGTGCGACAGCGGCACAAGCGAGTGCCGTGGGCAAGGGCACCTCGGGCAGCTGTTGCAGGCAGGCCAGCAGGCCGGCATCGCTGATGTTCAGGTCGGCAACCAGTTTACCCAGCGAGTAGCCCATCTGTATGGTCTCGGCGCGAAACTCGGCTGTGTCGCGCGCGGCGATAAAACGTTCGGTCCAGTCCAGCACGGCCTGGCGGTCGCGCGCGGCAAATGCGTGCAGCAGGCGCCATAAGATCGGCGCCTCGAAATGCGCAACCACGTGCTGCAGCTGGTCCGTGATCCATGGCCTGGCGTCTGCTTCGGTTTTGACCATGCCTTTTTCTATCGCGCTTTCCAGGCCTTGCGAATAGCTGTACGCGCCTATCGGCAGCGACGGGCTGGACAGTTGCAACAGGTGCAGCAGGGATGCGGCGGCTAGCATGCGTATTTCCCGTGCTCGTTATTGTTTGTCGGATGGCCGGTGTATTTTCTGGCGCAATGGTATGGGCGCCAGCGGATTGTGCGGATGGCCGTCATCGCCATGATGGTGCCCGCCGCCGTAGGCGCCGGCTTCCGGCTCAAATGCCGCCAGCTCTTCGGCCACGGTAGCTCCCAGGCCTTCCAGCATTTCTTTCAGTACATTGTCCTTGCGGATACGCAGAAAGCCGTCGCCGACCTGCGCCTGTGTGTGGCGATTGCCCAGGTGGAAGGCGCAGCGCAGCAGTTCGCGCGCGCTGGCGCACACCACGCGGTAGGTCGGCTCGGATGCAGCAACGATCCTGACGACAAAGCCGTCTTCCGAGGAAATCAGTTCGCCGTCGCGCAGTACGCTGCCGCGCACCGTCAGCACGGCAACGTCTTCGCCGGAACTGAGGCTGGCGCGGAAGCGGCTTTTTTCCCGCAGATGGAAAGGGAGGGTCAACTGATCGTGAATTTCGGGGGCATTATCCAGTTTTGTGTGCAGCGTACGCATAGGTCTCCAGGGCGTTCAATCGTTCTTACTTGGCTAGCATGTTCCATGCCAAAATGGCCGGCTGGCATTGTCGTGCCAACTGCGTTGAGCCAAATCACAAGCAATTGTAATATTTGCACGTGCCCCATGCGAGCCTGTACTAAAATATAAATCAATCCGCGCTCCACCCCTTTCTTGAGGCTTACAATGAAAAAACAACTCCTTATGGTCTCTCTGGTGCTGGCGTGTATGGGCGCTGCCCATGCACAGGACCTGACGCCAAAACAGCAATATGCAGCCGAGAGCAAACGCGCGTCGGCGCGCTATGCCGATGACAAGAAGCTGTGTTCGGAAGAGTCGAGCTCCGGCGCGCGCATGCAATGCCTGCGCGACGCAAAGGCAGAATACGACAGGTCGCTGGCCGGCGCCAAGGCTGCCTTGAACGAGGCCCAGCGCCGCCCGGGGCAGAATGAACCGACAGGCATCTGCCGCGATTGCGGCAAGGTCGTAGCCGTCAATGTCAGCGAAAAAGATGGCGAGGGCAGCCCGCTGGGCCTGATTGCCGGCGGTGTTGCCGGTGCAGTGCTCGGCCATCAGGTGGGCAGTGGCACGGGCCGCGACCTGGCAACCATCGCCGGCGCTGCGGGTGGCGCTTATGCGGGACGCAAGGTAGAGCAAAAAGTAAAATCGTCCAAAGTATGGGCGGTGACCGTGCAATATGAGGACGGCAACAAGGCCAGTTTTAATTTTGATCATGATCCCGGCTTGCAGGCCGGCGACCGTGTCCGCAACTCGGGCAACAGCATCATCAGGCGCTGAATTTCTCAGGCTACGCCGCGGTCCTGGGCAAGTGCGGCGGGAGCCGCTACTGAACGCAAACGGGCAAAGAATCACAAGGACCTTGCCCGTCTGTCCTCACGAACCCGCCTCTGCGTTATTCCCCATCGATAATAGGGATTTTCTCCTACACCGGTTTGCGCTCCGTGCCTGTGGGACATTCGCGTTGCTGGACGCATGATGAATGCCAGAAGCCATGCATGTGATGTGTGCTAGTCGAGGGCTGTGCTTGTCGTTTGTATGCACCGGCAGCGTTGAGGGAGCCATGGTGTTTATTTGCCAATTGCATTTACCGGAATGGCAGGAGGCGGGTGACAAATGTACGCTTTTGTTTCCATACGCGCTTATAGTCGGCGATTTTGTTTCCATAGCACCACTATATTCTTGCAAATAGATCCCGCTGTCACTACACTAAAGATCAAAATTCCACCGATACGGGAGTAGGTTTGCTGTGCACTTAATTCGCCCCCACGCATATCTGCGACTCGTAACCGCTTACCACCTTGCTTTACTTGCCCTGCTGGGAGCCGCATTTAGCCTGGTTTCCGGAGTGGCCACCGCCGCAGATGACACTGCCTGCAAACACCTGATCGCCACCGGCAATCCTGAATACCCTCCCTATCTGTGGCGCGACCCGGACAATGAAAGCAGGCTGATCGGCGCCAATGCCGACCTGATGCAAATGCTGGCGAAGGAAATCGGCGTAACGATAGAAGTCAGGTACACCGGCCCTTGGGCCCGCGTGCAGGAAGAGGTCAAGCTGGGCCGCGCCGACCTGATCGCCGGCGCTTTTTTTACCGTGCCCCGGCTGGAATACATGGATTATTTTTATCCGGCCTTCCGCGAAACCAGGACGGTGATCTGGACTAAAAATAACAGTACTCTCAACTTCAGGAAGTGGAGCGATCTGGTCGGCAAGCAGGGCATGACGGTGATCAACAACAGCTTCGGCGAAGAGTTTGACCGCTATGCGAAGGAGTCCCTGAAAATATCCACCGTGCCCAGCCTGGAGCAGGCGCTGAAGATGCTGAGCCTGTCCCGCACCGACTACCTGATCTATGAAGAAGATCCTGGCCTGGCCTATGTCGCCAAGATGAACATCGCCGGCGTCAAGACCGCGCCGACTGCGGTCACGAATGAAAACCTGTATCTTACCTTGTCTCACAAATCCGCCTGCAATAGCGGCGAGATGCGCGGCCGGATCGCGAAAGCCATTTACAAGCTGACCCGGCTGAACGTCATGAACAAGCTGATAGAAACAAATATCCAGCTTTGGCGCAAGCAATCGAAGTAAGGCCGCACGCGCTGGGCACGAAATTTCAGCCGATTGCCGCTGCCGGACCTGCATCACAACAAGCTAGTGTCTTTTGATATTGGGCGACATTTGGGCAAACTATCCCTTCGACAAATTCTGATACTCGGCGTAGGGCTTGGCATCATGCTGCCGGCCCTGGTGCTGGGGCGTTTCCTGCTCAAGGACCGTTATGAGCGCGAGGTGGATCTGCGGGTGCGGGTACCGATGTCGCAATATGCCGACATGTTGTCGCGCGCGATGGCGGTGCCGGTCTGGAACGTTGATAAGGAAGTGGCAAACCAGTTCGTGCAGGCGGTGATGCGCAACCCGGAGGTGGTCAGCGTTACCGTGGAAGACGAATCGAAGAACCGTTTCGTGCACAGTGAAAAGGACGATCAACGCGGCGGCGAGGTGTTGCGCGAAGACCGGCAAATCTTTCTGGACAATAAAGTCATCGGCATGGTGACGGTGGAACTGACGACGGCCCGCATAGAGCGCGACCTGTTCCTCGATTTTTTGAAACTGGCAGGTGCGCTGCTGGCGCAGGTAGTGATTTCCTTTGTGCTGATCCTGCTGCTGTTTGAACGCAGGATAGTGCGGCCCCTGCATGAATTGCAGATGGCAACAGCCCGGCTGGCGCGCGGCCAGCTGGACCAGGCCTTGCAATGGCACCGCAAGGATGAGATCGGCAGCCTGGCTCAGGGCCTGGACCGGATGCGCGAAGAACTGGGCGGCCTGATTTCCGATCGCGACATCAGGAACGCCGCTTTGCAGCAGGAGCTGAATGAACGGCTGAGGGCAGAGCAGGCACTGCGCTTCACGGAAGAAAAGTTCACCGCCATTTTTCATTCATCGCCGGTGGCAATGACGGTGGCACGCAAGGAAAATGATTTTGCCGTCATTGATGTCAATGATGCCTGGGTACGCCAGTTCGGCTGGCCGCGGGAAGAGATACTGAATAATAAATCCGCGCAGCACCTTCTGTGGCGCAAGCCCGAAGACCAGGAGGAGGTGCTGAAGATTGCCGAGCGCGACCATGAGATTCACGGTTACGAAGCCTGGCTGCGCTGCGGTAGCCAGGACAAGTCGCTGTTGTGCGAAATCTCCGGCAAGATGATTTCGCTGGGCAGCGAATCATTGCTGATCCTGGTGCAGGAAGACATTACCGAAAAACGCCACAACGAACAGGAAATCCTCAGCCTGAACACCAGCCTGGAAAGACGGGTGTCCGAGCGTACCCAGGCGCTGGAGGTAGCCAATACCGAACTGACCATCGTGCTGGAAAACCTGCAAAGGGCGCAAAGGGAATTGCTGCGCACCGAAAAGATGGCGGCGCTGGGTTCGCTGGTGGCCGGCATTGCCCATGAGCTGAATACGCCGATAGGCACCAGCGTGACCGTCACCAGCACGCTGCAGCAACATACCGACGATATTATCCTGGAAATGAGCCAGGGTCTGCGGCGCTCGCAGCTGGAAACCTATTTCCAGAACACCCGCACCGGCACCGACATCCTGATGCGCAACCTGAGCAAGGCTTCCGAACTGGTCACCAGTTTCAAGCAGGTGGCGGTGGACCAGACCAGCGCCAACCGCCGCGTCTTTGCGCTGGATGAGATGGTGGCCGAGATTGTGCTGACGATGAGCCCGACCATACGCAAAACCCGGCACGACGTGGAATCCAATGTGCCGCCAAAGCTGGTGCTGGACAGCTACCCTGGTCCTTTAGGGCAAGTGCTTACCAACCTGATCAACAATGCCTTCATCCACGGCTTTGACGGCGATTATCGCGGCAAGGTCACGATCAGCGGCCGCAACGCCGGCGAAGACCTGGTGGAAATTACCATCAGCGATGACGGCAAGGGCATACCTGAACAAAACCTGGGACGGATTTTCGATCCTTTCTTTACCACCAAGCTGGGACAGGGCGGCAGCGGCCTGGGTCTGAATATCGTCTACAACCTGGTGACCGGCGTCTTGGGTGGGAATATCGTGGTGGACAGCGAACCCGGCAAGGGCGCGCGCTTCACCATCACTTTGCCGCAGGTGGCGTCGCAAGGGCGGCGCCGTTCCAGCGACCTGCTCTGACAATAAAGTTCAGGCCAGGATATATTCGTGCGTCAGTTCACGGGCGCGGTGCAGGCGGCTCTTGGCCGCAGCCGGCGTCAGACCGAGGCTTGCCGCAATTTCCTTGATGGACAATTCTTCAAAATCCCGCAGCAGGATAATGTCCCGATAGTGCTCCGGCAGCGATTCCAGCGCGCTGACCAGATCCAGCCGTATTGCATCTGTCGGCCTGGCGCTTAGCCATTGTTCCACCTTTTCTTCATCGTAGGGGTCGTAGTTGATGGTGACTCGCCCCAGTTTGCGGCATTCGCGCTGCACCAGCTTGATCAGCCAGCCGGAAAATGCCGCCGCCACGCGCAGGCTGTGCACCTTGCGCGACAGGATCAGCAAGGTTTCCTGCACTGCGTCGTCCACGTCGCTGAGCAGGCAGCGCCTTTGCGCATAGCGCCGGATATCCGGCTGGCAGACGCGCAGCAGGCTGTCCAGCGCCTGGGTATCCCCCAGGCGTGCCGACTCCAATAGTGGCAGGTGCTGTTGCGAAAACATTATTTTCCCTTGGCCTTGTCAAGGCGACGGCCCACCATCACACACATCGGACAAAAGCCGAATATGCCGGATAGTGTAATGCCGGCAGCGGAGGCGGCAACGATCCAGGCAACGACACCGTTCAGGCTCAGCAGAGCCCAGGTAATCACGGCGAAGCTGACGATGAGCCGGACTACGCGTTCCCAGTTTGGCAGGTTTTTGATATAAAACATGATATTTCCTTTGTAATAGACAACGAGGTAGTGAGACAACTCGTGAGTAAATTTTCCATTCAGGACACCAGGCCCTCACTTAACAAGAGGGGCCGGAATGCCGTTTGGATTCGGGCCTATTCATATTTTTTTGAAATATTTTTTTAATGGCCAGAAAGGCAAGCGCTGGCAAACTCTGGCCTGCTTCTGGTACAGTCCCGCCATGAGCAAATTATCTTTAGACCGTATCCTGCAGTCGCAGGGATTCGGCACCCGCAAATACTGCCGTGAACTGATAGACGATGGCGAATTCAGCATCGCCGGCGAAGTGATGACTGACTACAAGGCAACCCTGGAAACGGAAGGCCTGAGCTTCAGCATTTTTGACGAGGAATGGCAATACCGCGAGCACGTCTATATCGCACTCAACAAGCCTGCCAATTTTGAATGTTCGCGCAAGCCCAGCCACCATCCCGGCGTGCTGACGCTGCTGCCTGAGCAGTTCAGCTGGCGCGATGTGCAGCCGGTGGGACGGCTGGACCATGACACTACCGGCATGCTGCTGATGTCGGATGACGGCCCCTTTATCCACGCCCAGTCCTCGCCCAAACGGCATATCCCCAAGGTATACGTCGCCACCACGGCAGAACCGGTGGATGAAGTGCTGATCCAAAAATTGTTGTCGGGCGTGCAATTGCATGACGAACCTGCGCCTTTGGCGGCGCAGCTATGCCGCCAGCTTGGCGATGACGAGTTGGAAATTGTGCTGGAGCAGGGCAAATACCATCAGGTGAAACGCATGCTGGCCGCCGCCGGCAACCACTGCGCCGCGCTGCGACGCACGGCCATAGGGCAGCTGGCGCTGGAAGCGCTGGGCCTGGAAGAAGGTGAATGGTGTTACCTGGACGCGCAACAGATGGCATTGCTCGTGCCAAGCGAGTAGTCAGCACTAATTTCCTTATTCACTGCGAGACGGAACAGAGAATCTGGCGCTAAAATGCGCCGGATTCTCAGTTCCGTCGTATTTCGCTCAAATTTGCATTAGAATCATTGCCATATTTGCCAATGGCAACATCCTTCCGCCATAATCGGCAATTAATTCCTTTAGAACTGCGCACCTTCCCGAATTTCCATTGAGAATAAGGAGCAAGCATGCAAGTTATCGTGATCGCCAATCCCAAGGGCGGTGTCGGCAAGAGCACCTTTGCCACCAATCTGGCGGGCTATTTTGCTTCCCGCGGCCATAACGTGATGTTGGGCGATATCGATGTGCAGCAATCGTCGCGCACCTGGCTGTCGCTGCGTCCGGCCAACCTGCCGGTGATTCAGCCCTGGGAAATAGAGGACGGCCACATCGCCAAACCGCCCAAGGGTACGACGCACATGGTGCTGGATACGCCGGCCGGCCTGAAGGGCGCCCGGCTGGATGCGGCGCTTAAAATCGCGACCAAGGTCGTCGTGCCGCTGCAGCCTTCGATCTTCGATATTCTCGCTACCGAGGAATTCCTGAATAAATTGCTGAAGCGCGAGGCTGGTTTCGAGGCTGGTGTCCTCGGCATGCGCGTCAACAGCCGCAGCCGCGCGGCAGACCAGTTGAGCCATTACGTGGAGCAGCGCGGCCTGCCGGTATTGGGATATCTGCGTGACACGCAGAATTACATACAGTTGGCCGCACATGGCGCCACGTTGTGGGACGTTGCGCCGTCCAAGGTGGAAAAAGACCTGGAACAGTGGCAGCAGATACTGCAATGGATAGAAAAATAGCGGGAAACGCAGACTGTTGACGCCGAACGCCGGAATTTATTTCCATCCGGTATCCAAATCACTATAATGCTGCCTGCCACGGGGGAATTTTCCTTCGTGTTATCAAAGGCTTAGCTTATGCACCATACGATTTTCGATACCCCTGTCGTCAATGCTGTCATGTACTGGTTTTCCATCAGCATGCTGCGGCTGCTGGGCTGGAAGGTTGACGGTACGGCGCCGGCGGAGCCTAAATATGTAATGATTGCCGCACCCCATACCAGCAACTGGGATTTCCCGGTAACGCTGATGGTGGCATTTGCAATGCGGCTGAAGCTGTATTGGATGGGCAAGCAAAGCCTTTTTCCACCAGTGCTGGGCGCCGTCATGCGCTGGCTGGGCGGCATCGCCGTCAATCGCATCAAGACCGGCAATATGGTGCAGGGTACCGTCGATGCTTTCAATGCCGCGCCGCAACTGGCAGTGCTGGTGCCGCCGGAAGGCACGCGCGGCAAGGTCACGCACTGGAGAACAGGGTTTTACTATATCGCGCTGGGTGCGAAGGTGCCGATTGCGCTGGGCTACCTGGACTTTAAGCGCAAGGTCGGCGGCATAGGCAAGATGTTTTATCCTACTGGCGACCTGGAGGCTGACATGGCCGAGATACAGAAATTTTACGCCGGCATTACCGGCAAGAACCCGCAGCATTTCAGCGCTGACAATATTCAGGCCCGGGGTGATTGAATTCCCGCAGTATTGACAGTGAAAGAAGAGCCGATACAGGCTCTTTTTTTATTTCGGCGATCGTTTATTGAGGCGTCCATTGCAAGGGCTTGCCGGCCGTATCAGTGACCGACATCATTTCCTTGAAGACGCGCGCCTGTATGCTGTCCGGCAGGCGCACCAGATCCACACTGTTGACCAAATGGTCGCCGTTCATGAAACACCAGGTGAAGAACTTCAGCGCCGCGATGGCTTTTTCGGGGTTGGCCGCTGCCTGCGGCATCATGACAAAGGTGCCCATCGAAATCGGCCATGTGGTCGCGCCCGGTTTGTCTGTCAGCATTTCCTCAAAGCTGCCGCGGGTTTTCCAGCCGCTGTTGTTCAGCGCTGCCTCAAAGGCTGCTGCTGACGGGGCCAGGAATTTACCTTCGCGGTTTTTCAGTGCCGCGTAATCCAGTTTATCTTGCAGTACGTAGTTATAGTCGATGTAGCTGATTGTGTACGGTGTTTTCCGCACGGCGGCGGAGATCGCGCTGCTGCCCTTGATCTGCGTCAGTTCTTCTTGCCACTTGATCGTGAAGTTTTTGCCGTAGGCGGCTTGCCAGCCGGCGTTGACCTTGCTCAGGTAGTCGGTGAAGTTGTAGGTCGTGCCGGAGCCGTCCTGGCGCACGATGACGGCAATCGGCTTGTGCGGCAGACGCAACGTGGGATTGAGGGCAGCGATGGCGGCGTCATCCCAGGAACTGATTTTGCGCGCAAAGATATCGGCCAGCAACTCACCGGTCAGCTTCAATTCTCCCGTCTTCACGCCGGGCAGGTTCAGTACCGGCACCACGCCGGAGATTGCTGAAGGAAACTGGATCAGTTTGTCCTGCTTCAGGTCTGCCGTTGTCATGGCCACGTCGCTGGCGCCGAAGTCCACGCTTTTTGCCTTGATCTGCTTGATGCCCGCGGAAGAACCAACCGGCTGGTATTCCAGCGACGCTCCAGCCTTTTTGCCATAGGTTTCAGCCCATTTGTTATACAGCGGCGCAGCGGCAGAAGAGCCGGCGCCGGTGATGGTTGCTGCTCCAGCAGACAGAGCGGAAGTGGAGACGGTAGCAGCAAGTGCAGCGGAAAGGGCGAGGGAAAGAAATCGGGGCATGGGGAATTTCAGGGGAAGGAGCGGGTTTTAATTGATTGCTTCATTGCAACGAATTTGAATTGGCCGAATTATAGCCTTGAATCGGGACGTCGGCACTACGCTGCTTGCAAAGGGTAGTGCCGCTGCCTTAGCCCTGCACGAAAATATGGGAAAGCTGCCTGGCGAGGGAGGCTGAATACCGCAAGGCACCTGCTTGAAGTTGGGTAAGAATAGGCAAGCACGAGCGGGGCAGGGGCAGGAAAAAATAGACACAGCAGATACAGGCTGATACAAGAAAGTTCATGCTGGTGCCAGTCCGCGAAAGCGGCGAGGCACGCGGCGAGAGTCTTCGCGGGATTTTTGTTTCAACGCTTGAACGTTCTCGTAATGGGCATGTCACATCAAGACTTTAATCTACGGACAAATTGCGGATTCGGTCAAATTTTTTATCCGATATGCATCGAATGGTTAAAGCAGGTGGAATGAAGCCTTGCTTAATTGGAATAAATTGTTTATATTATTTATGTATTTCATCATAGGAGAATCATATGGCAACTACGCCAGTGAAAAAAATCGCAGCAAAAACCAAGGCTCCGGTTGTTCCAGCGAAGAAGATCGTCGCTGCCGCCGCCAAGGCGCCTGCTGCCAAGGCAGCTACTAATACGAGCACCAGCGTTGCCAAGCCGGCCCCCGCCGCGGGCAAGGCCGTAAAAGCAGTGAAAAAACCTGTTGTTGCAGCCAAGCCTATCGCAGCCAAGCCTGTTATCGCCAAGCCGGTAGCCGCGAAGCCGGCAGCGGGCAAGTCTGCAGCGCCAGCGGTGTCCGCCGCTGCTGCCGCAGGCAAGGAAAAAGCCAAAAAAGCCAAGCTGGTCCGCGATAGCTTCACCATGCCGGAATCGGAATACGAAGTGCTGAGCCAGGTCAAGAAAGCCTGCATCAGTGCTGGCGTGGAAGTGAAAAAGAGCCAGTTGCTGCGCATAGGCCTGGTGTTGCTGAAAAAGACGGATGTCGCCGCTTTGAAAAACCTGATCGCCGGTCTGGAGCCGCTGAAAGCAGGCCGTCCGAAGAAGGAAAAGTGATCCCGTAACAGGGTTTGCCGCATCGATAACAGCCTGCTTTTTGCAGGCTGTTGTTTTTTGTGGATGTCATCAAACCGACATGGAATTGTCATATTGCCGAAGTAATCAATAGTTAATCTTCGTCCGTGAACATAAGGCACATAGACTTAGAGGACTACGAATGAGATTACTCACCATCCCCGCTGATGCTAACCCCAGTTTTTCCAAACTCAGTCTCAGCCTTGCCAGCACGGCCAAGGAAGTCAAGGAAGTGCAGCGCTTGCGCTACAAGGTGTTTATAGAATCCATGGGCCTGTCTGCTCTGACCAATCCGGATGGCCTGGACAAGGACGAGTTTGACGAGCACTGCGACCACCTGATCGTGCGCGACACCAAGAGTCTGAAAGTGGTCGGCACTTACCGTATCCTGAGCCCGAACGGCGCCCGCCAGGTAGGCCGTTATTATTCCGAAACAGAATTCGACCTGTCCCGCCTGGAAAATATCCGCGGCAGCATTGCGGAAGCGGGACGCGCCTGCATCCACCCGGATTATCGCAGCGGCGCCGTCATCATGCTGCTGTGGGCCGGCCTGGCCGCCTATATGCAGCGCGAGCGCTGCACCTACCTGATCGGCTGCGCCAGCATCAGCCTGGCCGACGGCGGACATAATGCGGCAGCGATCTACCGCAACTTCAAGGAAAACGATTTCTCGCCTTTGGAATACAGGGTCAAGCCGCATCTGCCTTTCCCTATCGACGACATGGAGACCGGCGTGGAAGCACGTGTTCCGCCGCTGCTCAGGGGTTACCTGCGCGCCGGCGCCTGGGTGTGCGGCGAACCGGCCTGGGATCCTGATTTCCATAGCGCGGATCTGTTTGTAATGCTGCCCTTGGCAAATCTGGACAACCGATACGCGAAACACTATGGTACCGAGGAGAAGCCTCAGTGAAACCAGCCGACCAGTTCCTTGACAAGAAATTCCTGAAGACCAGCAAGAAAGACATCGTACGTTTCCGCACCATCTGGATATCGGATGTGCATCTGGGAACGACAGGCTGTCAGGCAGCGCGCCTGCTGGAATTTCTGCAAGCAACTGAGTCGGATACGTTATACCTGGTCGGCGACATCGTCGACGGCTGGCAGCTGAAACGGCGCTGGTACTGGGACCAGGTGCATAACAACGTTGTGCAGACAGTATTGAAGAAGGCCAAGAAGGGCACTGAGGTCATTTTCGTGCCGGGCAATCATGACGAAGCGATACGCCAGTTCATCGACCTGGATTTCGGCGGCATCAAGATCCGCGACGAGCTGGTGCATACCACCGCACAGGGCAAGCGTATGCTGGTGCTGCATGGAGACCGCTTCGATGGCGTGATCGCCTGCGCCAAGTGGTTGGCCTATGTCGGCGACAGCCTGTACACGATGATCCTGAAGTTCAACCAGGTCTTCAATAACTGGCGCGCGCGCGCCGGACTGCCTTACTGGTCCCTGTCGCAATACCTGAAGCTCAAGGTCAAGAATGCAGTGAGCTATATCACTTCATTTGAAGATGCGCTGGCCGATGAGGCGCGCAAAAAGGGCCTGGACGGCGTGATTTGCGGCCATATCCACAAACCCGAAATCCGCGACATCGGCGGCGTCATGTATTGCAATGACGGTGACTGGGTGGAAAGCCTGTCTGCCTTGGTGGAGGAGGCCAGTGGCGAATTGCGCCTGGTGACCTGGCAGGACATCATGCAACGCAGCCATTCGGTGGCGGTTGCCGAAGAAAACGTGCTGGAGCCTGTGCTGCACGCTTGAGGCCACTTATTGCCTGGTAACATACAGCAGCCCGCACAGGGCGCATCACAGTAGCAAAAGCCTTACTTAAGCTGCTTTACTTCACCACCAAATCCGGTGACATGATTGCCTTCAGGTACGTCTGCAATTCATTCTCGCGCAGCTTTTGCGTAATCCACCACACATTGCCTTTGCGTACCGCGCATTCCTGCTGCGGCGTACCCAGCACCTGTGCGGCCACGAGGCCGAGGTAAGGCTGGTGGCCGACGATCAACACGGGCTCTCGGCTATTGGGCCAGTTGGCGGCGCTTAAGACATCTTCTATGCTGGCATCGATGCCGAGCTCTGTCACAGTCTTGAATTTTCTTTGCAGGTAGGCTGCCGTTTCCTGTGTCCGCACTGCCGGGCTGACCAGGATGCGGCAAGTCTCCGGCAGGTTGCTATCCAGCCAGCGCGCCATCTTGGCGGCTTGTTTCTGGCCCTTGCTGGTCAGCTTGCGGCCGGCGTCCGGTTCGCCTTCTTCCGCTTCCGCGTGGCGCCACAGTATCAGTTCCAATTACGAATCCTCCGACAGCGAGCCCAGCGTCTGCATCAGGTACTGCTGTGCGCAGAAGCTTTGCTGCTTGCTCCTGACTTTTTTGCGGTGGTATTCGCCGGCAGAATCCAGCACCCAGGCGTTGACGTTGTCCTTCAGGTAGGGCTCCAGCCCTTCGCTGATCACACGTTTTTTCTGCGCTTTTTCCAGCACGGGGAAGGCTACCTCGATGCGGCGGAACAGATTGCGGTTCATCCAGTCTGCGCTGGCAAGGTAGACGTCGTGCTGCAGGTCGTTGCGGAAATAGTAGATGCGGCTATGTTCCAGAAAGCGCCCGATGATGGAGCGCACGCGGATATTTTCAGACAGGCCGGGCACGCCGGGACGCAGCGCGCAGGCGCCGCGGATGATCAGGTCGATCTTTACGCCGTCGGCAGAGGCTGCATACAGGGCGCGGATCACCGATTCGTCCAGCAGCGCATTCATCTTGGCGATGATGCGGCCGGGCCGGCCCGATTTGGCGATTTTGGCTTCATTGCGTATTGCCTTGATGATCTGCGGCTGCAGCGCAAAAGGCGCCAGCCATAGGTAGTCAAGCTTTTTCGGCTTGGTCAGGCCGGTCAGGTGGATGAAGATTTCGTTCACTTCCGCCGCCAGTTCCGGATGCGCGGTCAGCAAGCCGAAGTCGGTGTAGAACTTGGTCGTGGACGGATGGTAGTTGCCTGTGCCCAGATGCGCATAGTGCCGCAGCACGCCGCCTTCTTCGCGGCGGATGACCAGCGCCAGCTTGGCATGGGTCTTCAGGCCGACTACGCCATAAACGACTTGAGCGCCGGCCCTTTGCAGCTTGTCGGCCCAGTTGATATTGGCTTCTTCGTCAAAACGCGCCATCAGTTCGACGATGACGGTCACTTCCTTGCCCTGCCGGGCGGCGACGATCAGCGCCTCCATCAGGTCGGAATTCATGCCGGTACGGTAGATGGTCTGCTTGATGGCGACGACGCAGGGATCGACCGAAGCCGAGCGGATGAAGTCGATGACGGTCTGGAAAGGCTGGAAAGGGTGGTGCAGCAGGATGTCCTGCTTACCCAATAGCGTAAAGATGTCGGAATGCGCGTACTTGCCATTGGCCTTGGCCGTGAACGGGGGGAAACGCAGGTTGGGCTGCTTGACGTGGTCCACCAGTTCCGACAGGCGGACCATATTGACGGGGCCATCGACCGGATACAGCCTGTCTTTATCCAGCGAAAACTGCTCCAGCAGGAAATCGGACAGGTTTTCCGGGCAGTTCTTCGCCACCTCCAGGCGCACCGCCACGCCGAATTGGCGGCTTTGCAATTCGCCCTGCAAGGCCTGGCGCAGATTCTTGACTTCCTCTTCATCTACCCACAGGTCGCTGTCGCGCGTGACGCGGAATTGCGAATAGGACAGCACATCACGGCCATTGAACAGGTCGGCGATATGGGCGTGGATGATGGAGGACAGCAGGCATAGTGCAATCCCGCCATCGGACAAATGGTCGGGCAGGCGTATCACGCGCGGCAACACCCGTGGCGCCTTGACGATGGCGATTGCGGTGCCGCGGCCGAAAGCATCCTTGCCGGCCAGCGAAACGATGAAATTCAAACTCTTGTTGACCACCTGCGGGAAGGGATGCGCCGGATCGAGGCCGATCGGCGTCAGCAATGGCCGCACTTCGCGCTCGAAATACGCTTTGACCCACGCCCTTTGGGCTTCGTTGCGGTCATTGTGGCGCAGCAGGTGGATGCCGTTTTCCGACAACTGCGGCAGGATTTCCTGGTTCAGGACGGCATACTGGCGCGCGACCAGTTCGTGGCAGTCCTTGCCAATGCGATCCAGCGTCGCCAGGAAGGCAGGGTGTTCGGCCAGTTCCCCGTCGATGGTGTTTTGCGCCAGCAGGCTGGCGACCCTGACTTCAAAAAATTCATCCAGATTGCTACCGACGATGCACAGGTAGCGCAGGCGCTCCAGCAAGGGCACATTCTTGTCTTCCGCCTGGGCCAGCACGCGCCAGTTGAAGGCGATCTGCGACATTTCGCGGTCCAGAAAAATGACGGAGCGCGATAATTCACTGGGTGCGGAAATTGTGACAAGGCCGGCTTTCGCAGGATTTTCCTGTTTTTCTGCTTCCGCTTCCAACGGCATTTTGTCTACATCTTCTTGTTGCATAGGTGCTCACATGTCATAAAGGCGCTTGATTCATATCATCCGGCAAATCCACGGACCTACTATATATAGCAGAAAGCATTGTAAGGATGATCTATGACAAGTATGTGACATTAAAAATTATCAATAAACCAATTATTTCACAGATCTGCGATATGCGTCATAATCCTGTCATATTAGTTTTGTACAGTTCGCTTCGTGTTACTGATGTCATATTATTTAACCCTGAGGTGAATATGCAATTCAATCAAGTTATGAAATCGCTGGTTATCGCCATCGGTGCAGCAGTCTCCTTCTCCGCCGCACACGCTGCCGACATTACTGGCGCGGGCGCTACTTTCCCGTATCCTATCTACGCCAAATGGGCTGAAGCTTACAAAAAAGCAACCGGCAATGGCTTGAACTACCAGTCTATCGGTTCTGGCGGCGGCATCAAGCAGATCAAAGCCAAAACAGTGGATTTCGGTGCTTCCGACATGCCATTGAAAGCAGAAGAACTGGACGCTGAAGGCCTGGCGCAGTTCCCAGCCATCATCGGCGGCGTGGTTCCTGTCGTGAATATCGACGGTGTTGAAGCCGGCAAAATGAAGCTGACCGGTGATCTGCTGGCTGGCATCTACATGGGCAAAATCACCAAATGGAATGCGCCTGAAATCGCAGCTGTCAACGCCGGCCTGAAACTGCCAGCGGAAGACATCACTGTCGTGCATCGTTCCGATGGTTCCGGCACAACATTCGTATGGACCGACTACCTGAGCAAAGTCAATGGCGAATTCAAAGCAGCCGTTGGTTCCAGCACAGCCGTTAAATGGCCAGTCGGCCTGGGCGGTAAAGGTAACGAAGGCGTTGCAGCCAACGTACAGCGTATCAAAAATTCCATCGGCTACGTTGAGTACGCTTATGTGAAGAAAAACAAAATGACTTACACCCTGGTAAAAAACCTGGATGGCAATTTCGCAGTACCTGACGACGAAAACTTCAAATCCGCAGCTGCCGGTGCTGAATGGGCAAAAACTCCAGGCATGGGCGTCATCCTGACAAACCAGCCAGGCAAGGCTACATGGCCTATCTCCAGCGCTTCCTTCATCCTGATGCACAAATCCCAGGCGGATGCCGCCAAGGGCAAGGAAGTATTGAAGTTCTTCGACTGGTCCTTCAAAAATGGCGGCGCAATGGCTGCTGAACTGGATTACGTTGCTCTGCCGCCAGCAGTAACAAAAATGATCGAAGACGGCTGGAAAGCACAGATCAAGGATTCGTCTGCCAAGGCAATCTGGTAATCGCGTTTTTCCCTTCGTAATATGATCGACAGCGACCCTGCACCGTTAGTTGCAGGGTCGCCTCTTTTGTTGGATATCTGTCCATGAATGCTCAACAACCGTCAACAACTATGTCAGCTTCCCAGCCAACTCAAACAAATCAAGATTCTTCGCTCGACAAGCAGTCGAATGCGGCGAGAGAGTCCCAGGTGGATATGGCTGCGGTCATGCGCAAGCAGCAATTCCAGGACTGGATCTTCCATAAGCTGACATTCTTTTTTGCCTTGAGTGTTTTGCTGGTGTTGGTCGGTATCATCATTTCCCTGTTTATCGGCGCCATTCCCGCGATGCGTGAATTCGGCCCCGCGTTTATCTGGACCATAGAATGGGATCCGGTCAACGACAAATTCGGCGGCCTGATCGCGATCTTCGGCACTCTGGCGACATCGCTGGTGGCGCTGGTCATTGCCTTCCCGGTCAGCTTCGGTATTGCACTGTTCTTGACTGAAATCTGCCCCCCATGGCTGAAACGTCCGCTGGGAACTGCCATTGAATTATTGGCCGGTGTGCCCAGCATCATCTACGGCATGTGGGGCCTGTTTGTTTTTGCACCGCTGTTTGCTACGTATGTACAGCCTGCATTGGCCGCCACGCTGGGCAACGTGCCTGTGCTGGGCGCGCTGTTTTCCGGTCCGAAGATCGGCATCGGCATCCTGGCGGCAGGCATCATCCTGGCCATCATGATCATCCCGTTCATCGCATCGGTAATGCGCGACGTGTTTGAGGTAGTGCCTGCGGTACTGAAAGAATCTGCCTACGGCCTGGGTTGTACCCGGTGGGAAGTGGTCCGCAAGATCGTATTGCCTTACACCAAGGTCGGCGTGGTCGGCGGCGTCATGCTCGGACTGGGACGCGCGCTCGGCGAGACGATGGCCGTCACCTTCATGATCGGTAATGCGCACGCCATCTCGTGGTCCCTGTTCGCGGCAGGCAATAGTATCGCATCGACACTGGCCAATGAGTTTGCGGAAGCAGAATCGACGCTGCATGTGTCTTCGCTGTTCCTGCTGGGCCTGATCCTGTTTGTTATCACATTTATCGTCTTGTCCGCCGCCAAGCTGCTGTTGCTGGGCCTGAGTAAAAAAGAAGGTGCAAAATGAACGAATCCGCGAATAATCCCGTCTATAAAAGGCGCCTGCTGCAGCATAAGCTGGGCATTGCGCTGTCGTCGATCGCCATGGCATTGGGCGTGTTTTTCCTGATGTGGATCCTGTTCACATTGCTGATCAAGGGTTTCGGCGCAGTCAACCTGGCGATGTTTACCGATACCACGCCGGCTCCCGGCAGCGACGGCGGCGGCCTGATGAATGCGATTGTCGGCAGCTTGCTGATCGTTGTCAGTGCCACCGTCATCAGCACGCCTATCGGCATCCTGGCCGGCATCTACCTGGCTGAATACGGCGAATCCAACCGCTTCAGCGATGTAACGCGTTTCGTTACCGACATCATGCTGTCGGCGCCATCCATCGTCATCGGCCTGTTCGTGTATGCGCTGTATGTGGCGCAGGTCAAGCATTTCTCCGGCTGGGCCGGCAGCCTGGCAATTTCGCTGATTGCCGTGCCTGTCGTGGTGCGCACGACCGACAATATGCTGGCGCTGGTGCCAACCAGCCTGCGCGAAGCTGCCTTTGCACTTGGGGCGCCGCGCTGGAAGGTCGCTTTGCTGATACGCATACGCGCCGTCAAGGCTGGTATCGTCACCGGCGTACTGCTGGCGGTTGCCCGTATCTCCGGCGAGACTGCACCTTTGCTGTACACCGCGCTGAACAACCAGTTCTTCAGTGCCGACATGAACAAACCCATGGCCAACCTGCCGAACGTGATCTTCCAGTTCGCGATGAGCCCTTACGACAACTGGCGCTCGCTGGCCTGGGGTGGCGCTCTGCTGATTACCTTCAGCGTGCTCGGCCTGAACATCCTGTCGCGCACCTTATTTAGCCAAAAAGTTCAAAATTAATTTCCTGGAAAAACACGATATGTCTACTCCAAATACTACGCAGAACAAGATGTCCATCGAAATTTCAGGATTGAATTTTTTCTATGGTGCCACACGCAGCCTGAAGGACATCAATCTCAATATCCACGACAAGAAGGTAACCGCTTTTATCGGCCCTTCCGGTTGCGGCAAATCGACGCTGTTGCGCACGCTGAACCGCATGTACGATCTGTACCCCGGCCAGCGCGCCGAAGGCAAGATCATGTACAACGGTCGCAATATCCTCGATCCAGGCCAGGACATCAACCTGCTGCGCGCCAAGGTCGGCATGGTGTTCCAGAAACCGACGCCGTTCCCGATGTCGGTGTACGACAACATCGCTTTCGGCGTGCGCCTGTATGAAAATCTGCCGAAAGGCGAGATGGATGAGCGCGTTGAATGGGCGCTGAAAAAAGCGGCGCTGTGGACGGAGGTCAAGGACAAGCTGAACAAGAGCGGCCTGTCGTTGTCCGGCGGCCAGCAACAGCGCCTGTGCATCGCCCGCGGCGTGTCTGTCAAGCCCGAAGTGCTGCTGCTGGATGAGCCGACTTCGGCGCTGGATCCTATCTCCACCGTCAAGATCGAAGAACTGATCACCGAGCTGAAAGAAGATTACACGATTGCCATCGTGACGCACAATATGCAACAGGCGGCTCGCTGCTCCGACTACACCGCCTACATGTATCTTGGCGAACTGGTCGAATTCGGCGAGACTGACCACATCTTCATGAATCCGATGAAGAAAGAAACCCAGGATTACATTACCGGTCGCTTTGGTTGATCCGGACTCAGCGGTAAACCGACGTACAACTGACTACACAAAATTAGGAGAACCCTGTGACTGGCGAACATTCTTCAAAGCAGTATGACATGGACCTGGAAACAATACGTTCCAAGGCCTTATTGATGGGCGGCCTGGTGGAAAGCCATTTTCATGATGCCATGTCCTGCTTCAGGACAGGCAACGTGGCCCAGGCGGAAACGGTGATCAAATCGGACGAGGAAGTCAATCGCCTGGAAGTATCGCTGGACGACATGTGCAGCCACCTGATCGTCAAGCGCCAGCCTGCCGCCAACGACCTGCGCACTGTGATGGCAACCGGCAAGGTGATCACCGACCTGGAACGCATAGGCGATGAATCGACGAAGATCGCGCGTATTGCCAGGGATGCCCAGGCCAACCGCAAAAGCGTGGCGCTGTTCAACGGCTATGATACTGTGCGCGCCTTGGCCGGCAGCGTAGGCGAGATGCTGCACCAGGCGCTGGATGCGTTTGCACGGCTCGATGAAAAACAGGCGATCAAGCTGATCGCGCATGACGCACAGATCGACAACGATTTCCGCTCCATCATGCGCAACCTGATCACTTTCATGATGGAAGATCCAAGCACGATTTCAACATCGCTGGATACCTTGTGGATTGCCAAGGCAATAGAACGCATCGGCGACCACTCCAAAAACATCGCGGAGCAAGTGATCTACATCGTCGAAGGCAAGGATATCCGCCACTCCGACTATGTCGCCACGAAGCAGGAACAGATCAATTAATTCTACGAAAGCCTTTTAGCATTGCGAACGGCTGAATGCACGCTTTGGTAAAGGTCGAAAATAATGGCAGCTGACAAAACTACTATCCTGATTGTTGAAGATGAGCCGGCGATTGTCGAGCTCGTCACTTTTAGTTTGCGGGCGGCAGGCTGGAATACGTTCGCTGTCAACAATACCGCGGAGGCCTGGGAGTTCATCCAGCGGCGCACGCCGCAGCTGATCCTGCTGGACTGGATGCTGCCTGACCAGAGCGGTTTGCGCCTGCTGTCCAAGATCCGCTCGGACCGTCAGTTCAATGAAATGCCGGTCATCATGCTGACGGCCAAGAGCATGGAAGAAGACAAGATCGCCGGCCTGGACCACGGTGCCGACGATTATGTCACCAAGCCGTTCTCACCCCGTGAGCTGACGGCGCGTATCAAGGCGCTGTTGCGCCGCAAGAGCCCGGAGCATGCACAGACTGCGCTGACGGCGGGTGCGGTGATCCTTGATCCGGTCAGCTGTACGGTCAAGATCGATGAACAGAAAGTGGATATCGGCCATGCCGAATACAAGCTGCTGAAGTTCTTCATGGCGCATCCCGAACGCGTGTTTTCCCGCAGCCAGCTGCTGGACAAGGTGTGGGGAGACCATGTGGTGATAGAAGAACGTACTGTCGACGTGCATGTCCTGCGCCTGCGCAAGGTATTGAAAAATGCCGAGTCGCTGATCAAGACCGTCCGCAGCGTAGGCTATATGCTGTCTGAGAAATAAACCGTTTTCCTGTATCTCCGGGCTGCCCGGAACAGCGGTGCGTGGCAATTCAGCATCGCTGCCATCGCCAGGAAGGCCCGGCAAGAGTAGGATGGCAGTGTAGTACTCCGGCCCTTTCCCTTAATCCGTTCCGTTCCCGACAGCGCGATAGCAATAGCCTGATTTCAGGCCAAGTTTGAAGTTTCAAGGTATTTATTCATGCATCCTCACCTCCTGTTTTGGGTTCCCGCCATTGTCCGCATGATCGTCGTGCTGATAGGCGGTGCCCTGGTCTGGTTTTTTGTCGGCCCCGTGTGGGGCCTGTCGGCAGCACTGGTAGGCATGATAGGCCTGATCGTGGTGCAGCTGTCTTATCTGCTGCGCCTGGCAGACTGGCTCGACAACCCCAGCAGCGTCCGGCTGCCGGATGGCTGGGGCGCCTGGACCGAGATATTCTCGCGTCTCTACCGCCTGCGCCGCGGCGACGAAAAGAACCAGGCTGAACTGGCCGAGTGGCTGGCCCGTTTTCGCCAGGCGATGACGCTGCTGCCGGATGGCGTGGTGATCATGGACGACGTCCTGTTCCTGGAGTGGTGCAACCCGGCGGCCGAAAAGCATCTGGGCCTGAGCCTGACCAAGGACAAGGGCATGCGTGTGACCAACCTGGTGCGCAGCCCGGAATTCATGGACTACATCATTCTGGGCCGCTATGAGACGCCGCTGACGCTGGCTTTCCGCGACCGCAAGCTGATCGTCCACATCATCCCGTTTGAAAATCGCAGGCAGATCCTGGTGACGCACGACATCACCGAATCCGAACGCATAGACATGATGCGGCGCGATTTCATCGCCAATGCATCGCATGAGCTGCGCACGCCGCTGACAGTGATCAACGGCTTCCTGGAGATCGCATCGATGGAGCCTAACCTGGATGCCCAGATCCGCCTGTCGCACCTGAAGCTGATGACGGAGCAGGGAGAACGCATGCAGCGGCTGGTGGAAGATATGCTGACGCTGACCCGGCTGGAGTCGATGGACCATCCGGTGCGGCCTGAAGCCGTCAACATGCAGGTGCTGCTGGAAAAAATCCTGCAGGAAGCACATGCCTTGTCTGCCGGCCGCCACGACATCACGCTGGAATGCGAAGGCCCGGACATACTTGGCAGCACCGATGAAATCCGCAGCGCACTGATCAACCTGGTGACCAACGCAATACGCTACACGCCGGAGAAGGGTGCGATCAAGCTGATCTGGAAGAATTCCGCACAGGGTCCCAAGTTCATTGTGCAGGATAACGGCATCGGTATCAGCGCCGAGCATATATCAAGGCTGACCGAACGCTTCTACCGCGTGGACAAGAGCCGCTCGCGCGAGACCCAGGGTACAGGTCTGGGCTTGGCCATCGTCAAGCATGTTCTGTTGCGGCACAAGGCCAACCTGTCGGTGGAATCCACGCCGGATGTCGGCAGCAAGTTCTGTGTGCAGTTTCCGGTGAGCGCGGTTGCTCCGGTGGAGATGCTGGCAGGGTAGCAGGACAAACAGGGGATGGCAGCCTGGATGCGACGTAGCGCAATCCGGGAACAGACTACATGTCCGCCAAATTTTGGTACCTGGATTCAACAAAAAACAGCTTCATAAAAAAACGCCACATGCAAAAAGCAATGTGGCGTTTTCATTGGGCCGGCTTGATTACCTGCCGATGGCCTTGGTGCGCTCCACCAGCCAGGCTTTCGCATCGCCGCTGACGCGTGGCGACAGGCGCTCCAGCACCGTGGCATGGTATTCGTTGACCCATGCAATCTCATCCTCGCGCAGCAGCGCCAGATCCATGCAGCGGGTGTCGATAGGACATAGGGTCAGGGTTTCGAATTTCAGGTATTCGCCAAATTCGGTGGTCTGCGCCGGCACGGCCAGCAGCAGGTTTTCTATACGCACCCCCCATTTTCCAGGACGGTAGATGCCGGGTTCGTTGGAGGTAATCATGCCGGGCTCCATCGCCGTATGCGGTTCGGGCATGGCATAGCTGGAGATGGATTGAGGGCCTTCGTGCACGTTGAGGAAATAACCTACGCCATGGCCGGTGCCGTGGCCGTAGTTGACGCCGTCGGCCCAGATCGGTGCGCGGGCGATGGTGTCCAGCATAGGCGATAAGGTACCGCGCGGGAATTGCATGCGGGTCAGCGCAATCATGCCTTTCAATACCAGCGTAAAGTCGCGTTTCTGTTCTGCTGATACTGTGCCTATCGGCAGTACGCGTGTGATGTCGGTGGTGCCGTTCAGGTACTGGCCGCCGGAGTCGATCAGCAGCAATCCGTTGCCTTCGATAACGGAATGCGATTCCGGCGTGGCGCGGTAGTGCGGCATCGCGCCGTTGGGGTTGAAGCCGGCGATGGTGTTGAAGCTGAGCGACACGAAGTGCGGCTGGCGCGCGCGGGCAGCGGTCAGCTTTTCATCCACTGTCAGTTCGGTGATGCGTTCCTTGCCGATGGCCTGCTCAAACCATGCGAAGAATTCGCTCAGCGCAGCGCCGTCCTGTTCCATTGCTTCGCGCACGAACTGCGCTTCCTTGTCATTCTTGCGCGACTTGGCAAAAACGGATGGATTGATTGCTTCAATGACCTTGACGGTCTGCGGCACTGCCTGCCGGAAACCGTAAGTGATGCGGCGCGGATCTATCAGCAGCTTTGCCGTGTCTGGCAGTGCAGACAGGCTGGCCAGGCTGGCGGCAGCATTTTCATAGGCGGAAATACGCACGTCATCCCGCGCCAGCGCGGCGGTCAGTTCGGCAGACAGTTTGTTCGGCGATACAAACAGTGTTGCATCGTGTAGCCCGATCAGCGCGTGGCCGACAAACACCGGGTTGTAGCTGACGTCGGCACCACGCAGGTTGAAGACCCAGGCCAGGTCGTCCACGGTGGAGATAAAATGCCAGTCTGCGCCTTTGGCCCGCATCTGCTCGCGCACCAGTTGCAGTTTGTCTTTGCGGCTGACGACGGCGTACGGCGCAGCATGTTCATAGATTGCGGCTTCCGGTACCGCGGGCCTGTCGGTCCAGATATCCTGCAGCAGGTCGTGGCTGGTGGTTAGCCTGATTCCTTTCGGTTCCAGCGCCTGTTCCAGCGCCCTCGCAGTCGCCAGGCCCAGCACTGCGCCATCCACGCCGACGACCTGTCCGGTTTCCATGTTGGCGGCCAGCCAGTCTATGTGCATCGTCGCAGCGGCAGAGGGTATTTTCATCATCTGTATGCCGGTAGGGGCGAGTTCTTTTTCTGCCTGTTCCCAGTAACGGCTATCGACCCACAGTCCGGCAAAGCTTGTCGTGACGATCAGCGTGCCGACCGAGCCGTTAAAGCCGGAATAGCGCGCACGCCCTTGCCAGCGATCCGGCAGGTATTCGGAAAGATGGGGATCGGCGGAAGGGATGATATAGGCATCCAGGCCTTTTTCACGCATCGCATTGCGCAACTGTACGATGAGGGCGGGAACGGGGGACGTCACGGCGTTGGGGCTGATAGGGCTGTTCATGGCTCGGCTGGAGTAGGGTGGTTCTGGGGGCGGCTGCACGGGTATCGTCAGCGCGGTCCCGGGTGTCTGGGCGGTAAATCGATCTAAAAGTATAAAGTAAATAGTTTTAAAAAGCCGTAAACGCTGGAATTCGTGATTTTGTTTTGCATTTTTCTGCTTTCACAGGCAAAACCATCCATGCGTTTAAAAAACGGCGCATGACATTCGGTAGGCGGGATGGCGATCGTGCGGGGGAGGGGCTTGTGCCAAAGCTGTACGGCAAGAAAAAAGGGATGCATAGCAACGCATCCCTTATACAAATCCTGCGAGCAGTGTTACAGATTACCTGACACGCATGCCCGGCGTTGCGCCCGGCCATGGCTCCAGCACATACAGGCCGGGGTTGGCTTTTTCATCCGCGGCAGACGCGGCCAGCACCATGCCTTCGGACATGCCGAACTTCATCTTGCGTGGCGCCAGGTTGGCCACCATCACGGTGAACTTGCCGATCAGCTGTTCCGGCTGGTAAGCCGACTTGATGCCGGAAAACACATTGCGGGTGCGGCCTTCGCCGACATCGAGCGTCAGGCGCAATAATTTGTCGGAGCCTTCCACCTGTTCGCAATTGACGATCTTGGCGATACGCAGGTCGATTTTTGCAAAATCGTCGATCTTGATTTCCGGCGCCAGTTCTTCGATGTCGCCGGCGGCGGCATCTGCTGCTTCAGGCGTTGCAGCTGCAGTGCCGGCTGCTGTGCCGGCGGCAGTTTCGGCAGCCGCTGGCACAGGGGCATCAAACAGCGAATCGAAAATCTTGATGTCGACGCGCTGCATCAGGTGGCTGTACGCATTGACGACATGGCCGTTTGGCAGCGGCGTGTCGACGTGCGCCCATTGCAGCGGTGCGATGTTCAGCAAGGCTTCCACCTGTACTGCAACTTGCGGCAATACCGGTTTCAGATAGATCGTCAGGATGCGGAAGGCTTCCAGCAGGCGGCTGCATACCTCTTGCAGCATCGCATCTTTGGCGGGATCCTTGGCCAGTTCCCAGGGCTTGTTCGCATCAACGTATGCGTTGACGGCGTCCGCCTGCTCCATGACGGCGCGCAGCGCCTTGCCGTATTCGCGGCTTTCATACAGCGCCTGTATTTCTGCGGATGCCTTGCGCAGGCTGGACAGGAACGCGTCGTCAGCCGTTGCCCACGCTGTTGACACTGCGCCGTTGAAACGCTTGGCGATAAAGCCTGCGGCACGGCTGGCGATATTGACGTACTTGCCGATCAGGTCGGCATTGACGCGTGCGACGAAATCGTCAGGGTTCAAGTCCAGGTCTTCCACCTTGGCATTCAGCTTGGCGGCGAAGTAGTAACGCAGCCATTCCGGGTTCATGCCGATTTCCAGGTAGCGCAGCGGCGAAATGCCGGTGCCGCGCGACTTCGACATCTTTTCGCCGGAGACGGTGACAAAGCCATGCGCGAACACATTGTCCGGCGTCTTGTAACCGGAGAATTTCAGCATTGCCGGCCAGAACAGCGTGTGAAAATAGGTGATGTCCTTGCCGATGAAATGTATCTGCTCCGTGCGTGGGTCCGCCATGAAGGCGTCGTAGTCGCGGCCGGTCTTGCCGAAATAATTTTTCAGCGAGGCCAGATAGCCGACCGGCGCGTCCAGCCATACATAGAAGTACTTGCCCGGCTCATCCGGGATTTCTATGCCGAAATAAGGCGCATCGCGGCTGATGTCCCAGTCGCCCAGGCCGTTGTCGCCTTCCAGCCATTCCTTGCACTTGTTCGCCACTTCGGATTGCAGGCGCTTGCTGTTCAGTGCCCACTCGCGCAGGAATTCCACACATTTGGCGTCAGACAATTTAAAGAAGAAATGCTCCGACGATTTCATCACCGGCGTGGCGCCGGTCAGCACCGAATACGGATTTTTCAGCTCTATCGGCGAGTACACCGAGCTGCATACTTCGCAGGAATCGCCGTACTGGTCCTTGGCGCCGCATTTAGGGCATTCGCCCTTGATGTAGCGGTCCGGCAGGAACATGTTTTTTACCGGATCATAGAATTGTTCTATGGTCTTGCTGGTGATGAAGCCGGCGGCTTTCAGCTTGCGGTAGATATCCTGCGACAGCGCATGGTTTTCAGGGCCGTCGGTAGAGTGCCAGTTGTCGAAGGAGATATGGAAGCCGTCCAGGTACTGTTTGCGGCCGGCGGCGATCTGCGCAACGAATTCCTGCGGCGTGAGGCCGGCTTTTTCTGCCGCGATCATGATAGGCGCGCCGTGCGCGTCATCGGCACCGACAAACGACACGTCGTTACCCAGCATTCGCTGATGGCGTACCCAGATATCGGCCTGCACATACTCCATGATGTGGCCGAGGTGGAAGGGCGCGTTAGCGTAGGGCAGGGCGGTGGTAACGAACAGCTGGCGGGTCATGTCAATGCACTTATCTGATAGGGTAGGAAAAGGATGAAACAAGGGCATTATTCTAACAGCGAAACGGCGCTTTCATTCAGTATGGTGTATTTCATATCGAATGACAGGGGTGGGCCGACAGTGTATCTATTTGCTTAAATGATAAGCAATGATGCCCATGATTTCCTTTGGAGCCACAGGGCTTTGCCATCGGCGACGCTATTTTGCGCTAGACTGGCAGCCTAGCTACGGAGAGATACGCATGAGCATTACAGCAGAAGAGATTAAAACCGCCCTGTCCGGCGTGATAGACCCAAACACGGGCAAAGATCTGGTCAGTTCCAAAACGGTTAAAAACATCAAGATAGAAGGCGCGGACATCAGCCTGGATGTGGAGTTGGGCTATCCGGCAAAAAGCCAGTGGGATAGCATAGGCGCTGCTGCTGCCGAGGCAATCGGCAAGCTTGCCGGCGCAGGCAAGGTCAGTGTCAATGTCTATTCCAAAATTGTTGCGCATGCAGTGCAGCGCGGCATCAAGCTGATGCCCAACGTCAAGAACATCATTGCGGTTGCTTCCGGCAAAGGCGGCGTCGGCAAATCGACGACGGCCGTCAACCTGGCGCTGGCGCTGGCTGCGGAAGGCGCTTCAGTGGGCATACTGGATGCCGACATCTACGGCCCTTCGCAGCCGATGATGATGGGCATTTCCGGCAAGCCGGAAACCAAGGACGGCAAAACCATGGAGCCGTTGGAAAACCACGGCCTGCAGGTATCCAGTATCGGCTTCATGATCAATCCGGATGAGCCGATGGTATGGCGCGGCCCGATCGTCACGCAGGCCTTGCAGCAGTTGTTGGAGCAGACCAACTGGCGCGACCTGGATTACCTGGTGGTGGATATGCCGCCCGGTACCGGCGACGTGCAACTGACGCTGTCGCAAAAAGTGCCGGTAACCGGCGCCGTGATCGTGACGACGCCGCAAGACATTGCGCTGCTGGATGCACGCAAAGGGCTGAAGATGTTTGAAAAAGTCGGCATTCCTATCCTGGGCATCGTGGAAAACATGAGCATCCATGTCTGCAGCAACTGCGGCCATGCCGAGCATATTTTTGGCGAAGGCGGCGGACAGAAAATGTGTGCCGAATACGGCGTCGATTTCCTCGGCGGCCTGCCGCTGACAATGTCCATCCGTGAGCAGGCTGATTCCGGCACGCCGACCGTGGTGGCTGATCCGGAAGGCAAGATTGCGCAGATCTATAAGGAAATCGCGCGTAAGCTGGCGATCAAGGTGGCAGAAAAAGCCAAGGATATGAGTAGCAAGTTCCCGACGATTACCGTGCAGAATACCTGAGGCGGCTGCCGGCGCGCTGCATGTATGCAGCACGCCGGCCCTGGCTGATGCCGGTGAGAAGTTGCTGCGGAAAAGAAAAAAGGATCGTCAAAGACGATCCTTTTTAAATTGGTCGGAGTACAAGGATTCGAACCTTGGACCCCCTGGTCCCAAACCAGGTGCGCTACCGGACTGCGCCACACTCCGAAACTTGCTTTGCATTTACTTCATGAATAAACGCTTGATTCTTAACTTTACCGACGCATAAAAATGCATCTGAAACCCTGCATACTTCTCATTGCTTCCTATTTAAAGGAAAAGGATCGTCAATGACGATCCTTTAAATTTGGTCGGAGTACAAGGATTCGAACCTTGGACCCCCTGGTCCCAAACCAGGTGCGCTACCGGACTGCGCCACACTCCGAGGAAAAGAATTATATTGCCTGGCTACAGAACTGTCAAGTTTTTCTAAACGCGGGAACACTGTTACAAGCTGCGTTCGCTACGGAATTCGCGGGGTTGTGCGCTAATGGGGTCGGTAAATGCGATCGCCCGAGCCAGCAATTTTAATGGCGCGGAGAAATCGTCACCCTTGCACTGCAGGGTTTCAGGATAAAAAATATCGTTGATTATCGGTATCTCCAGCCCGGCCATGTGCACGCGCAACTGGTGTTTGCGGCCGGTGACAGGCTGTAGCGTATACAGGCTGATATCGCCCCGGCGTTCCAGCACGTCAATATGCGTTTCTGAATTCGGTTCGCCAGGTGCTTCTTTCATCACGAAAAAATGGCTGCCTTCTACCATGCGGCTACGGCGGGTCAGCGGGAATTCCAAGTCTGCCCGGTGCGCAGCCAGCGCTTCGTAGGTCTTGGCGATGCTGCGGTGCTGGAACATCGCCTGATAGGCGCCGCGGCTTGCCGGGTTATGCGACAGCAGCATCACTCCGGCGGTTTCCCTGTCCAGCCGATGGATGGGCGTGAGTTCATGCAGGCCGGTTTTCTGCTTCAACCGCACCAGCAGCGTTTCTCGCAAAAAACGGCCGGTCGGTATCACCGGCAGGAAATGCGGCTTGTCCACCACCAGCAGGTGTTCGTCCCGGTAGAGGATATGCTCTTCGAACGGTATCGGCGTCTCGTCTTCCAGTTCGCGGTAATAATATATACAGATGCCGCGCCGGAACGCGCTGCCTGCCTGCAACACATCGCCGTGCTGGTTCCTGACTTCGCCTTTCGCCATGCGCGCCAGCCACGTGGCTTCGGCAACATCGGGGTAACGGTCGAGCAAAAAACTCAGCAGGTCCGGCCAGCTGCCTTCCGGTAGCCACAGGTAGCTGGGCGCGACGCCGTCTCGTATCGGCAGGGGCGGCTTGGTAGGTTGCTGCATGCTGGCTGGTTTTTCTATGGTCGGTGCAATGCTCGCATGATACCCGTACCGGCGCAGGCATTGCTACTTATGCTCTGGCGGGCATGGCCTTACTCTATAATGCTGGTTTTAACTTTACCGCGTTGCAGTGTTGACATTGTAACCAGCCATACCATGACTGTCCGTACCCGTTTTGCCCCCAGCCCTACAGGCTATCTTCACGTAGGCGGCGCCCGCACCGCCCTGTTTTGCTGGGCATTTGCCCGCAATACCGGTGGTACTTTTGTGCTGCGCATAGAAGATACCGACCTGGAGCGGTCCACGCCGGAGGCAGTGCAGGCTATCCTGGACGGCATGAACTGGCTCGGCCTGCAGCATGACGAAGGCCCGTTCTACCAGATGCAGCGCATGGACCGCTATCGTGAAGTGCTGGGACAAATGCTGGCAAAAGGCACGGCCTATCATTGCTATTCATCCCCGGAAGAAGTGGAAGCCATGCGCGAACGCCAGCGCGCCGCCGGCGAGAAGCCGCGCTATGACGGCACCTGGCGCCCGGAGCCGGGCAAGACCTTGGCGGCTGTCCCTGCTGACCGCAAGCCTGTCATCCGCTTCAAAAATCCGCTGGATGGCGAAGTCAGCTGGAACGATGTGGTCAAGGGCAGCATCACTATCGGCAACCGAGAGCTGGACGACCTTGTCATTGCGCGTCCCGACGGCACGCCTACTTATAATTTCTGTGTTGCAGTGGATGACTGGGACATGCAGATCACGCACGTGATACGCGGCGACGACCATGTCAACAATACGCCGCGCCAGATCAATATCCTGCATGCGCTGGGCGCGAGCCTGCCGCTGTATGGCCATGTGCCGATGATACTGGGCACCGATGGTCAGAAGCTGTCCAAGCGTCGCAACGACGTCAGCGTCATGGATTATCTGGCCAAAGGCTATCTGCCGGAAGCGATGCTGAACTACCTCGCGCGCCTGGGCTGGAGCCACGGGGATGATGAAGTATTTTCGATGGAGCAGATGTGCAGCTGGTTTGACCTCAGCCATCTGTCGATCTCGCCTGCGCAGTTCAATCCGGAGAAGCTGGACTGGGTCAACAACCACTACATCAAGGCAGCCGACAACGAGAGGCTGGCCGGCCTCGTGCGTGACGGCATGCTGAAGGACGGCGCGCAATTCGACAATGCGCCTGCGCTGCCCGCAGTGATTGCGCTGATGAAGGAGCGCACCAACACGACGGTGGAATTGGGCCAGGCGGCAATGCTGTTCTACAGGCAGCCCGCAGCAGAAGCCGCTTTGCTGAAGCAGCACATCACCGATGCGGTTGCGCCGGCGCTGGCGAACTATGCCGAACAGATCAAGACGGTGGAGTGGAGCAAGGCAGCCCTGTCGGCAATGATGAAAGAAACGCTGGCAACATTCTCGCTGAAGATGCCGCAACTGGCGATGCCGCTGCGCCTGTTGTTGACGGGCCAGTTGCAAACGCCGTCCATCGATGCGGTCGTGGAATTGTTCGGACGCGACGTCGTTTTGGCGCGCCTGAAAAATTATTAATATTGATCGCTTAAAGCTATTTACATGGCAGAAATAAGTTTGCTATAATCTCGCTTCTGCACCGGGGGTATAGCTCAGCTGGGAGAGCGCTTGCATGGCATGCAAGAGGTCAGCGGTTCGATCCCGCTTACCTCCACCAGCAGCACATAGCAGTAGATTGAAGTTTAAAAATCTATTGCCAAGTAAAGAAAAGGAATATATAATCTTTGTCTTGCTTGAATGTGAAGAAGTAAAAAGCAGTGCAAACACGGTCGGTAAATGTGCTTGCGCAAGCAAAGGTCAGTAGTACGGACAGCTTATTGTCCCCATCGTCTAGAGGCCTAGGACATCACCCTTTCACGGTGAGTACAGGGGTTCGAATCCCCTTGGGGACGCCAAATTAAAAAGGCTCTGAGAAATCAGGGCCTTTTTTGTTTTTCCGATCCGCTTTTTATTGCATCATCTTTGTGCGCATGTTGGCAGCCGCGCTGATGCCGTATATTCACATAGTGATGGCAGGGCGGTACCGCGTACAATCTGTGAAAACCGGTCGGCCTGCAATGGCGGGCGCCTGCCTTTGCTGCCCGTGCTTGCTGTCTGTTTGCGGCCTGTTCGCCGATACAAATAAATTTAAACCTATCCCATGAAATCTGCCCCCAGCGCTGTGTTGCAAATCCGCGATCTCACTTTTCATTATCCCGGACGAGCGCTGTTCAATCATTGGTCCGCCGATATTCCCTCCGGTATAACAGTCGTTCGCGGCGGCGACGGTTGCGGCAAGAGCAGCCTGTTGCAACTGATGGCGGGCGTCCTGCCGGCGCAGGCGGGACAGTTCCGGATCCAGGGCGTGTTATTGAGCGAACAGCCTGACGAGTATCGCCGGAAAATTTTCTGGATTGACCCGCGCACCGATGCGTTCGATCAGATGACCGCCATCGAGTATTTTGCGTCCTTGCGTGCTGCGTATCCGGCATTTGACGATACGCTTCTGCCTGGGCTGACCGAGGGTCTGTCGCTCACGCCGCATGTCCACAAGCAGTTATACATGCTGTCCACCGGCAGCAAGCGGAAGGTGTGGCTGGCCGCAGCCTTTGCCGCAAACGCCAGCCTTAATCTGCTGGACGATCCGTATGCAGGGCTGGACAGGGCATCCATCAACTTTGTCGAAAAAACGCTGAGCCAGATTGGCGGCGATCCCGCCCGGGCTTGGATACTTGCGTTATATGAAACGCCGCCCAGCCTGCCGCTTCCTTTCGTGGTGGACCTTGGCGATTGATGTTTGCGGTTTTGTTTAACGCCATTTACCAGGGCGCGGTTTATCCGGCTTGAAACAGGCGAATTGCAATCGTGACTGCATACTTTTCTTGCCGCCGATAAAAAAACAACATCACACAGCAGGCATTCCATGCTTGCAGCGCCATAACGGTTTGTTTTTCCATAGATAACATTTGCCGGCAGCAAAAAATACTACACTATGCAAGCCGGCCATGATCTGGGGATAAATGGGGAGCCGGCGCAGACATCGTGCCAAGCGAACAATAAAAATCCGAGGAAGAGAATGCCTGGAATATCCTCATTGCGCATCCCGGCCCTGTTGACCAGCCTTAAATCGCGGATCACCGTCTTTGTGGTGCTGATCGTGCTCGCCGCCACGGTGGCGATCATTGCGGTATCGCAGCAGGTACTGAGACAAAGAATGCGCGATACGATAGGCGTCGAGCAGTTTGCCCGTCTAAGCGGCATTGCCAGCGGCATCGACCAGAAGTTCGAGAGCCGGGCGATGCTGCTGCAAATGCTGGCGCAACAGATTGCCGCCAGCGACGCTGGCGAACCCGCGCGCATGCAGGCGCATCTGGCGCGCTTCCCCGTATTGCGGCAAGTGTTTCGTCACATCGAGGTGCTGGACTTGGACGGCGGCCTGATCGCCAATTACAACAGTACGGCGGTAATCGGCCGCGTCAACGTCAAGGACAGGCAATATTTCATCGATACGGTCGCTGGAAACAGGGCAGTCATTTCCAAGCCCATCCTGAACCGCGTCAACAAGCAGCCGGAAGTCATCATGACGCAGCCGGTGCGCGATGCCGACGGTGCGATCGCTTATGTCATCTCCGCCGGCATCAGCCTGCATGAACCCGCATTCCTGGGCGAGTTCGCCAACATGAAGTTCGGTGAAACCGGTTACATGTTCATCGTCAATACCGATGGCACTGTGGTGGACCATCCGAACAAGGCGCGGCTGCTGCAGAAGGAAAATTCCGACGGCGTGCGCAATTCGGCGACGGCGCAAGCCCTGGCCGGATTTGAAGGCAGCACCGAGGCGCGCAACCGCTACGGCGTGGACGGTTTGTATTCCTTCAAGCGCATCAAATCCACCGACTGGATCATCGGCTCCATCTACCCGAAGCAGGAGGCCTTCGCGACGGTCAGGATGGTGCAGGCAAAAGCGCTGGTGGCATCGGTAGTGCTGGCGCTCGCCGCCGGTGTGCTGGTCTGGCTGGCGACACGGTCGCAGCTGGTGCCGCTGCTGAAGCTGCATGGCCACATGAAAAAGGTGCGCGAATCCCATTTGTATGTGCCGCTGCAGCTCAAGCACAAACATGATGAAATCGGAGACCTCGGTGTTGCGTTTGACGATCTGATGCAGGACCGCAATGCAGCGGAAGCGAGGCAGGCGGAATCCGAGCAGAGGCTGCGCACGATTACAGACAATTTACCTGCGCAGATCGCCTATCTCGACCTGGAAGGGCGCTACCTGTTTGCCAATGCCTTTCTCGCAGCGGTTGCCGGCGTGCCGGTGGCCGAGCTGCTCGGCCGCACTATGCGCGAGGTCCGCGGGTACGCGGTGCACGCAGCAGTGGCGCCGTATATCGCGCGCGCACTGGCCGGTGAGACCGTGACCTTTCAGGCGGAGGGGCAATGGCAGGGGAACATCTATATTTACGAATCCATCTATGTTCCTGCCAAAGGGCAGGACGGCGCCGTATGCGGTTTGTATGCGATGACTTTCGATATCACCGATCGCAAGAAGGTGGAAAGGATCAAGAATGAATTCGTCTCCACTGTCAGCCACGAGTTGCGTACGCCGCTGACGTCCATCAACGGTTCGCTTGGACTGGTGCTGGCAGGCGTGGTGGGTGAGGTGTCGCCGAAGATCCGGGAGCTGATGGAGGTCGCGCACCGCAATGTAGAGCGCCTGATCCGCATGATCAATGAAATGCTGGATCTGGAAAAAATAGAATCTGGCAGCATGACTTTTGATATCCGCCTGCGGGACCTGGTGCGGCTTGTTGAGCAGGCCGTCGATTCCAGCCGGGCTTATGCGCTGCAGTATGGGGTCAGCATCCGCTTCGATGTAAAGCCGGCGCAGGTGCAATCCTATGTAGACCAGGACCGCTTTACGCAGGTGATGATCAATTTATTGTCGAACGCGGTGAAATTTTCTGACGCGGGCAGTGCGGTGGATGTCAGCCTGGCGGTGAAAGCCGGCGTCATCCGCATCGAGATAGTGGACAGCGGCTGCGGAATACCCGTGGAGTTTTACGGAAAAATATTTAACAAGTTCTCTCAGGCGGATGGATCCAACATCCGCAAGAAAGGCGGCTCCGGGCTTGGCCTCAGCATCTGCAAGCCGCTCATCGAAAAGATGGGCGGCTCCATAGGGTTCACGTCGCAGCTCGAAGTCGGCTCGACATTTTATATCGAACTGGCGGCAGCGGCCGCTTAGCTTGCTTTTGCCGCCGGCCCGCCAGGGAAGGCCGGAGCAAAGGGCCTGCCTTACAGATCACTGAATTTCCTGCCCCGCGCCACCATGTCCACCAGCAATTTGGCCGGTTTGAAATCATCGCCGTAGTCTGCCTGGAATTCCTGCATCTTTGCCAGCACCTTGTCCAGGCCGATACTGTCTGCATAAAAGGTCGGGCCGCCACGGTATACCGGCCAGCCGTAACCGTTGACCCAGACTACGTCGATATCCGATGCGCGAATCGCGATGCCTTCTTCGAGGATTTTTGCCGCCTCGTTGATCATGGGGTAAATGCAGCGCTGCAAGATTTCTTCATCCGATACGGGACGCGCCGACTTGCCTTTCTTTTGTGCAAAATCGCGTATCAGCTGTTCGCTGACCGGAGACGGCCTGGCTTGCCGTTTTTCATCGTAATCGTAATAGCCGGCACCGGTTTTCTGGCCGCGCCTGTCCAATTCGCACAGGATTTCACGCAGCGTTGAACTGCTGGATTTCTCCTTGATCCAGCCCAGATCCAGGCCCGCCAGGTCGCTCATGGCGAAGGGGCCCATGGGGAAACCAAAATCGAACAGTACACGGTCCACATCCCAGGGCATAGGGCCTTCCAGCACCAGTTTGTTGGCCTCGCGCTGGCGCTGCGCCAGCATGCGGTTGCCGACAAAGCCGGGGCAGACGCCAACCAGCACGGCGATTTTGCCGATCTTTGCCGCCAGCTGCATGGCGGTGGCGATGACACTGTGTGAGGTTTTTTCGCCGCGCACGACTTCCAGCAGTTTCATGACATTGGCTGGCGAGAAGAAGTGCAGGCCAACGACGGCTTCCGGCCTGGTTGTGGCAGCGGCGATTTCATTCAGGTCCAGCGCGGAGGTATTCGATGCCAGGATCGCACCTTGTCTGACTATTTTGTCCAGCTTGCCGAATACCTCCTTCTTCACGCCCATGTTTTCAAAAATCGCTTCGATGACGAGGTCGGAATCAGCCAGGTCTTCCAGCACCAGGGATCCTTTCAGCAATGCCATGTACCTTTCAACGTCTGCCGTACTCAGCCGGCCTTTTTTCGCGGTGTTGTCATAGTTGGCGCGTATTGTCTTCAAACTGCGATCCAGTGCATCCTGCCTTGTCTCGACGATGGTGACGGGGATGCCGGCGCTCAGGAAATTCATCGCAATGCCGCCGCCCATGGTGCCGGCGCCGATGATGCCGACCTTTTTCACCGGAATCAGCGGTGTATCTGCCGGCACGTCCGGGATGTTCTTTACCTGGCGCGACGCAAAGAAATAGTGCCGTTGCGCGGCGGACTGTACTCCGTTCATCAGTTCGGTAAACAATGCGCGCTCGAATTGCAGCGCTTCATCAAAGGGCAGGTTGACTGCCGCCTCTATGCAGCGGATGTTATATTCCGGCGCCAGGAAACCGCGGAATTTGCGCGCGTTGGCTTTGCGAAATTCGACAAACAGATCAGGCTTGTTGCGCGCTGCTTCGACTTTGCTGTTCTGGTCGCGCACTTTGATGAGCGGGCGTTTTTCGGCGATGACTTTACGCGCGAAGGCGATTGCAGCCGATCGCAGCTGGCCTTCCTCGGCCAGTTCATCCAGCAAGCCCATCTCCAGCGCTTCCCTGGCCTTTATGTGTACGCCGGAAGTGACCATATCCAGTGCTTTCGCTACACCGACGATGCGCGGCAGGCGCTGCGTTCCGCCGGCACCCGGCAGCAGGCCGAGGTTAACTTCGGGCAGGCCGCATCTGGCGGATGGCACGGCAATACGGTAATGGCAGACCAGTGCGGTTTCCAGTCCGCCGCCGAGCGCGGTGCCGTGGATGGCGGCAATCACGGGCTTGGGCGAATTTTCTATCGTGTCCTGCAGTTCGCGTAGCGATACGCCGGACGGCGGCTTGCCGAATTCGGTGATGTCGGCGCCGGCGATGAAGGTCTTGCCGTCGCAGATCAGCACGATGCTATCCACGGCAGGGTTGCCGATGGCGAGGCTGATGCCTTCGTGGATGGATTTTCTTACCAGTGCGGACAGCGCATTGACCGGCGGGGAATTCAGGGTAAGGATTGCAACATTGCCTTCGACGCTAAGGTCGGCAACGGAACTGATGAGTGCCATGGATGTCTCCAAAAATACGGGCGCCGCACCGGATTCTCTGCCGGTGCTGCGTGAATGAGCTATTCAGGTTGGGTAGGGGCGCTGGGCCGGATATTCAATATTAATAAATCTCGAACAAGCCGGCCGCGCCCATGCCGCCGCCTATGCACATCGTGACCACGCCGTATTTGGCGCCGCGACGCTTGCCTTCGACCAGCACATGGCCGGCCATGCGCGCACCGGACATGCCGTAAGGGTGGCCTATCGATATCGCCCCGCCCGACACGTTCAGCAATTCACTCGGTATGCCGATCTTGTCGCGGCAATACAGCACCTGGCTGGCGAAGGCTTCATTCAATTCCCAGATGCCGATATCGTCTACGCTGAGGCCATGCTGCTTCAGCAGTTTTGGAATCGCAAACACGGGCCCTATGCCCATTTCGTCAGGATCGCAGCCGGCCACGGCCATACCGCGGTAAACGCCCAGCGGCGCCAGGCCGCGGCGTTCCGCCTCCTTTGCTTCCATCAGGACCATTGCCGATGCACCGTCCGACAGTTGCGACGCGTTGCCGGCAGTGATGAAACGGCCTTCCTTGACGCGTTGGCCACCCTTGAATACAGGCTGCAATGCGTGCAGGTCGGCCAGTGTGGTGCTTGGGCGGTTGCCTTCATCCAGGCTCAGCGTCACGGACTTTTCGCTGACCGCGCCGGTGGCCTTGTCGGTCACCAGCATCGTCGCCGTGAAGGGGGCTATTTCAGTGGCGAAGCGGCCTTCCTGCTGCGCCCTGGCGGTGCGCTGCTGCGACTGCAACGCGTAGTCATCCTGTGCCGCGCGGCTGATACCGTAGCGCTCGGCGACGATCTCCGCGGTTTCCAGCATGGTCATGTAGATCTGCGGCAGCGCCTGGACCAGATGCGGGTCACGCGCACGGTAGGTATTTACCTTGTCGTTCTGCACCAGCGATATCGACTCCAGCCCGCCGCCGATAGTGACCTGCATGCCGTCCACGATGATCTGCTTGGCAGCGGTGGCGATTGCCATCAGGCCTGAAGAGCACTGGCGGTCTATTGTCATGCCCGGCACTGTGATCGGCAGGCCCGCGCGCAGCAGCGACTGGCGCGCGGTGTTGCCGCCGCTGGTACCCTGCTGCATCGCACAGCCCATGATGACGTCTTCCACCAGCATCGGATCAATGCCGGTGCGCGCCACTGCGTGCGAAATGGCATGGCCGCCCAGCTCCTGGGCCTGGGTATTGTTGTAGGCGCCGCGATGAGCCTTGCCTATCGGTGTGCGGGCGGTGGAAACGATGACTGCTTCACGCATGGTGTTCTCCTGGTGTAATGAAATGTTATTGAGTTTGCTGTGTCGGGTTTGCGGTATGTTGATTGTCTGTGTTGGCGTAAGCTTTCGCGTCAATGATGGTGCGACATATCCTTGGCCATCGCGAGGAAGCGGCCCAGCTGTTCGCGCACTGCTTTTTTGTTGAATTTGCCGACACTGGTTTTGGGAATATCGGAGGTGATGGCTACCAGCTTCGGCAGCATCCACCGGGTAATCTTGCCGGTATCCACACCGTGCCCGATCAGGAAGGCAATGACATCCTCCTCGCTGGCCTGGTAGCCGGGCCGCATGCTGACCAGGGCCATCGGCTTCTCGCCCCATACTTCGTCGGGCACGCCGACCACGGCTGCCTCCAGCACAAAATCGGCCATCGAAATCAGGTTTTCCAGCAGCAGCGTGGGCACCATTTCGGCGCCGCTGCGTATCAGGTCTTTCAGGCGGTCTGCGATGACGATATAGCCTTCGCGGTCTATCTTGGCGATATCGCCGGTGTGGAACCAGCCGTCGTACCAGACTTCTGCGGTGCGCTCCGGCGCGCGGAAATAGCCTTCGGTAACCCAGGGGCCGCGGATGACGATTTCGCCGACGGTGCGGTCGTCATGCGGTACCGGCTTGCCGGATTCGTCCACGACTTCCACTTCCAGTCCCAGCAGCGGCAGGCCGGTCTTGACCATGACTTCGTCGATCTGCTCCTTGTTCCAGCCCACCATGTGTTTCTTGACAAAGGAGGCCACCGTCGTCGGCGCCGTTTCGGTCATGCCGTAGCCGGAGCTGACGCGGAAATTCGGCATCATCTTTTCCAGCTTGGTCTTCAGCCCCAGCGGCAGTGCGCCGCCGCCGACGCCAATGCGCACCAGGCTGCTGAGGTCGTATTTGCCAAAATCCTTATACTCCAGCAGCATGGCCGCAATGGTGGGGACGATGCCCACCGATGTGACTTTTTCACGCTCCACCAATTCACAAAAGCCCTGCACGGTAAAGGTGCCGGCCAGCACGATCTTCTGTGCGCAGAATACAGTGGTGAAAGGCGCACCCCAGCCGTGGATGTGGAACATGGGCGTATTCAGCAGCGGCACGGCGTTTTCGCCCAGGCGCGGGCCCAGGCCGCCATCGTTGTCATAGTCCGGTGTGTTGATGACGCTTTGCATCGCCATCACGTGCAGCGTGATCAGGTACAACTGGCGGTGCGTGAAGGTCGCGCCCTTGGGCTGGCCGGTAGTGCCGGTGGTGTAGCACAGCGTGGCATTGGTATCTTCATGCAGGTAGGGCCAATCGTACTGGTCCGGCTGCTCATCCAGCAAGCTTTCATAGGAAAGGAGGGGAATGCGGCTTTCCGGCAGGACTGGCGTGTCCGACATGTAGACAAAGGTGTGTACCGTGTCCTTGATGTAGTCGTAGATGCCTTCCAGCAGCGGCAGCACCGTGTCGTCCACGAAGATGACCTTGTCCTGCGCATGTTTGATCGTATAGATCACATGCTCGGGCGACAGGCGCACGTTGATCGGGTGCAGCGTTGCGCCGGTACAGGGCGCCGCGTAATACAGTTCCAGGTGGCGGTGCGTATTGAGCGCCATGGTGCCGACACGGTCGCCCGGTTCGCCAGGCTTACCGGGCAGGATGCCCAATTTCCGTTGCAGCACGTTGGCCAGCCGGCAGGTGCGGCGATACCATTGCATCCACGTAAAGCGCGTGTATTCTCCGCTGATATGGTTACGGTAGACCACGCCGGTCTGGTCAGGATACAGGCTGACAGGCCGCTTCATCAGCGTCGTCAGCAACAGCGGATAGTGGGTGCTGAATTCCGGGTAGGTCCTGTATTCCACGATGTCTCCTCGTCGGCGTCATTTTTCTCTTTTAATTCTTATTCTTATTGTTGTTATTCATTTTCCTGATTCTGTTGCAGCGCATGGCGCGGCTCCTGCACTCGCAGGATCGCCAGCATCGACAGCGCCATGACAAAGATGGCGATGGCGAACATCGTGCCGAAGTCGAATTGCTGGGCCACAAAGCCGCCCAGCAGCGGGCCACCTGCCATCATCAGATGCGAAGCCGTATCCGAGACCGCAATCAGCATCGGCCTGTCGTGCGGCTTGCCGAACTCCAGCACAAAATTCTGCGAAGCGACCTGGTAGCCGCCGAAGCCCGCGCCCAGCCCGCAAAACGCCAGCAGGATGGATGGCACGCCGCCAGCTACGACCAGCGCTGCGGTGGACGCCGTCCATAACCCCATGCTGATGATGAACACCCTGCGGTAGCCATGGCGGTCCGCTATCGGCCCCCAGGCCAGGTTGCTCACCGTCTGCGACAACAGGAAGGCCAGCGACAGGTAGGCCAGCATTGCGCCGGAGAGATGCACGGACTTGCCCGCATAAATTGCATAAAACGGCACGGCGGTCGTGCCCAGCGCTCCCAGCGCGCGGGCAAAAAAGAAACGCCGGTAGTGCTCGTCCGCGCGCAGCATTGCCGGCACTTCGCGCAGCCTGCCGAGCAGGCCGGACTGCAGGCGCACGGCCAGCGATTCCGGCTCGCGCACGAAATTGAGCGCGGTGATGCCCAGGCTGGTGAATACAAACGCCGCCAGAAAGGTGGTGGCGTAGCCGTTGCCGAAGGTATTGGCAGCGACCAGGTATTTGCCGCCGAGATAGGCGACGCCGGAGGCGATCAGCCCGCCGAGGAAATTGCGCATGCCGGTCAGCTGCCCGCGCCGGTTGACCGGGATGACCTTGGACATCATGAAGCTGAAGCTGACATTCTGCATGCCGCTGAAAAAGCCGAACAGCCCGAGGAAGATGCACGCCGCCGTGAGCGCCGCGTGGCCTTCCAGAAAATAGCCGGACAGCGCCAGGCCCAGTATCTGCAGGCGCATCAGCCAGCCGACCGAATAGACGACCGGCATCACCTTGCGCCGGTGCTCGATCAGCGTCGCACCCCAGATCGACGACAGGGCCATGCCGATGAACTGGGCGGACAGCGCGACACCCACTGCCATCCGGGAGGCGGATAGCAGAAAGATGTAGGCGGGCACAAAGGTGGGTGCTGTCACCAGCCGGAAGCCGGTCATGCCCAGCATGCCGTGTGCCAGCACACCCGCGTAGTTGCGCTGCAGGTCGGCCTGCACCTGTTCGTGGTAGGCCGCCTCGGCCGGCTCCAGCATCTGCTGTTCCGCGAGGCTCATGCCGGCAACTGCCCGGGTACGGTAGCGTAGTCTTTCAGCGCCTCGTCAAAGCTGCTCTGTTCCAGCGCCAGCAAGTCCATGACGGCAGTCAGCCAGTCGGGCAGTTCCCGTGTGCAGACGGAAATCGGCCGCTCCAGATTGGAGTGCTGCAAGGCCAGCATGGCGTAATTACCTGCATACGCGGGCGGCCGTGCATCGGTGGAGAGATCGGCAATGGCGTAGGGATCGGGCGGGGCCGGCTGCTGCATGTCGACGATGGGCATATACGGGCTTTTGGTGCCGGCGCCGCCACCAGCGAGGCCGGGGCCGTCGCGCAGAATGAGACCGCGCACCTGCAGTGGCCTGCCGCCGGCCAGCAGCAGGCCGACATAGGCGCCCAGTCCGCGTCCGATAATGGCGGCGCTCCCCAGATGCTGGAGTGCGGCATCGGCGTCCGCCATCAGGAATTCGCAGCTGTAACCGCCGCCGCGCGGCACATCGGATGCACCGTGGCCGGTGAAGTCCAGCGCGTGTACCGGCCCGGGCCAGTTCGCGTATTCAGGCGGTAGCTGCGCCGGCGAGCGTTCGCCCAGTCCGTGCAGTAGCAATAGCGCCAGCCCGGCGCCGTCTTTCAACTTGTGCAGGGCGAGCCTGACGCGGTTGTGGAATATGGTTTCCATCATGTCTTCAGAAAGTCGCAGACCAGCGCGGCAGTCTGCTGCGGCCGTTCAATGTGGATGAAGTGGCCGGTATCCTGCACCACCTCCACCTGTGTGCTGGGCGCGAAGTAGGGCATCAGGTCGGCCGGTTTGACATCCCATCCCATCGGTTCGCGCACAGTACCGAATAGAGCCAGCATGGGGATGGGGAAGCCGGGTAGCCGGTCCGTCATCCAGCGCGAGCGATGCGTGCCGAAGCCGCCGGGGCGCAAGGCCGGGTCTATCTTCCAGCGCCAGCCGTCGACGTCCTGGCGCGCACCCTGGCTGGCCAGATAGCATAGCCATTCGTGGCTAAGGCGCGGGTTCATGCGGGCGCGGCGCTGTGCCAGCTCTTCCAGCGAGCCTGGCTTGCGTGCCAGGCTGCCGGTCGCGCGGCGATGATCCAGCCAGCCGGTGATGACGTCGGCCGTCATTGATTTACGCTCGCGCAAGGTGGCATCGGAATGCGGGCTGCGAAAAGGCAGGCCGTCGATGGCGACAAAGCGGCTGAAACGGTGCGGCAGCGCCTGGATGGAATGCGCCAGCATGGAGCCGCCCTTGCTGTGGCCGATGGCGATGAAGGGGGGGCGGCTGATGGAGTCGGCCACTGCCAGCATGTCCCGTTCATCAGCAGTCCAGCTATACAGCGCGGCGTGTTCGGAATCCCCATGGCCGCGATGGTCGTAAGAGACTACCCGATAGCCGGCATCCGCCAGCAGCGGGGCAAAAACGTCGAAGGTGCGCGCAAAATCGAGTGCTCCATGCACCAGCAGCAACGGCGGCGCATCGGCATCGCCCCATTCGTATACCGCCAATGCCAGGCCGCCGCTGTTCACGCTGCGCTGCCTGTCAGGCGGGCGGGCGCCGGGAAACTGGTGAAAATGTGCTTCCTCCACCCGCGGCATGCCGCTTCCAGCCGCCATGATTTCCTGCTTGTCCGGATTGTTTGCTGCGCCGCTTACGCGGGTTTCGTTGTTGTCCTGCACAAGGTTTATCTCTATTTTTAGTGAGTATGGTATGTTTCCTGTATTGATATTAGCATGCGATTATTTGTGCAGGCAAAGGGAAATCTCTAGTTTTTAGAAAAGTGGGGCTGGTTTATTTGATTTTTGTAAAAATCGGCGCATGGAATGCAAGAGCCGGCTGTTGCCCGGTAGCGGCTTGGCGGCGGTCAAGTTCCGGCATGCGGAATCTGGCTGTGGCTGCGAGCAACGGAGATATAATCGGCCGCACAATCAATCAGCTTAATCAATTCGTCTAATCAGGTCTCTCATGGATCAGCAAACTCAGGCAAGCCCCGACCTCAATCGTGTCACGCAACGCTACGTGAAGAAGCGTGAAGCGATCCTGCATGCGGCGGCGCAGCTGTTCAACCAGCATGGCGTCAAGGGCGCCACGCTGTCCGACGTTGCGGGCATGGTAGAGCTGAGCACCAACAGCATCACCTACTACTACAAAAAAAAGGAAGACCTGGTGGTGGCCTGCCTGCTGCGCTCCACCGAAGTCATCAACGACATCATCCTGCTGGCGGCGGAAGCGGATAGCGCAGAACAGCGCGTGCGTTCGTTCATCCGCCTGTTCTTTGTCCGCCTGGCAAAAATCCAGGGTAATGAGGCGCCCGAGCTGATGACCTTCCGCGACACGCAGGTGCTGGGCAGCCCGCATGCCGAAGTTGTTTTTGCGGCCTATACCGACATGTTCCGCCGCGTGCGGCGCCTGCTCGCCGGCGATGCCGTGACCAGCGGCAACCGCCTGTCGCTGAACGCGCGCAGCCATCTGCTGTTGACGCTGACACTGGGTGCAATGAGCTGGAGCTCGCGTTACGACCCGGAAGACTATGAGACGGTTGCCAGCCGCATGAGCGATATCCTGATCGGCGGCATTGCATCGGAAACCGCGCAGTGGGGCCACGCCCGGCTGGACAATGCGCTGGCGCATGCGCCTGGCGATGGCGACAGCACCTATGACGGCTTCCTGCGCGCGGCGACCGCGCTGATCAACGAGCAGGGTTACCGCGGCGCATCGGTGGACCGCATCTCGGCGCGGCTGAATGTCACCAAAGGCTCTTTCTACCACCATATCTCCAATAAGGAAGACCTGATCTCGGAATGTTTCGAGCGTACCTTTTCGGTCATGCGGCGCATGCAGACACTGGCGCAGGCCGGCGAAGGCTCCGGCTGGGACAAGGTGTGCGCGGTATCGCGCGAGCTGGTGCGCTACCAGTTTTCCGAGCATGGCCCCTTGCTGCGCATGTCGGCCTGGAGCGAACTGCCGGACGAACTCCGCGACAGCAAATTCAAGACCATCAACCGTCTCGGCCAGCGTTTTGTCGGCTTCCTCGTGGATGGCATGAAGGACGGCTCGGTGCGCCCCATGGACCAGACGATAGCTGCGTCGCTGATTACTGGCATGATCAACGCCTCGGTGGTGCTGGACCGCTGGGTGCCGGATGTCACGGCCGACAATGCGGCCGAGCTGTTTGTGCGCCCACTGTTCTTCGGCATACTCGAAGCCTGATTTTTTGATTTCCTGGCTTCGTGATTCTCCGATAGCGATTTCTTGCCGGGCCGCATTCAATGCGGATATCTTCCGCTGCCTGAAAATTTTTCATGCGCCATTTTCATTTTTAGTGAATGCGGTATTGACACTGCGCGGCGTAGAGCGCTATACATTGCTTGTTCAGGTTTACATGTTTCAGTTTATTTGCTGCTGTCGGAAAAACGGATTATTTGTCGCGCAGCCATAGGCGGCGCTTACCTTGATAAGGAATGCCAATGTCATTATTCGATCTGAGTGGAAAAGTTGCCGTTATTACCGGTTCATCGCGCGGCATAGGGCGGGCGATTGCCGAGCGCATGGCGGAGCAGGGCGCAAAGGTGGTGATCTCTTCACGCAAGGCGCCGGCCTGTGAGGAGGTGGCAGCTGCCATCAATGCGGCGCATGGCGCAGGCAGCGCGATTGCCGTGCCCGCGAATATTTCATCGAAGGAAGACCTGAAGCAGCTGGTTGAAGCTGCCACTACGGCTTTTGGCAAGATCGATATCCTCGTATGCAATGCCGCATCGAATCCCTACTACGGCCCCATGGCCGGCATTGAAGATGACCAGTTCCGCAAAATCCTGGAAAACAATGTCATTGCGAACCATTGGCTGATCCAGTTTGCTGCGCCGCAAATGGTGGAGCGCAATGGCGGCTCCATCATCATCGTATCGTCCATCGGCGGCCTGCGCGGTTCGCCGGTGATCGGTGCATACAATGTGTCCAAGGCGGCAGACTTCCAGCTGGCGCGCAACCTGGCAGTGGAATACGGCCCGCATAATGTGCGTGTGAACTGTATCGCGCCGGGCCTGATCAAGACCGACTTCGCCCGCGCGCTGTGGGAAAATCCGGATACGTTAAAGCGCGCGACGTCCACCACGCCGCTGCGCCGTATCGGCGAGCCGGATGAAATTGCTGGCGCTGCCGTGTTCCTGGCCTCGGATGCCGGCAGCTTTGTCACCGGGCAGGCGATCGTCGTTGACGGCGGCGCAACCATCTGAAGAGTGGCAAATAACAAAGCAGTTTCCGCAGCAGGGCTCCGTTAGGGGCGCTGCTGCGGAATCATGCCGTCAGACTTTCATGCCCGGCAGGTTGAGCGATGCGGTATTGCCGCCATCCACCGGCAAGGCCTGGCCGGTGACATAGCTGGCGTCGTCGCTGGCCAGGAAGCAGATGACGGCGGCCACTTCCTGCGGCCGGCCGTAACGGCGCAATTCGCAGCGTGATCCCAGTTTTTCCTCTTTCTGCACCGCGCGTGCGCGGGCGAATACCGGCGCGGTCATGCCGGTTTCGATCAGGCCGGGGCAGACCGCATTGACCCGTACATTCCATTCGCCGAGATCACACGCAGTCGTCATCGTGAAATTGATGACGGCAGCTTTTGATGCGCTGTATGCATTGCCGCCCGCGCCGGAGCGCACACCGGCTACCGACGCTGTATTGACGACGGCGCCGCTGCGTTGCTCGCGCATGCTGCGCGCCGCATATTTGGTGAAATGCACCGCCCCCATGACATTGACGGCCATAATGTTTTGCCACACCGCAGTGTCGGTTTCAGTGATCTGCGAATAATCGCCGCCGGCGATGCCGGCGTTGTTACACAGGATGTCGATGCGGCCGAAGGCTGCCAGCACATCGGCCACGCATTGTTCCACTTCTGCTTCGCGTGAGATATCGAGTGCGCGCAGCCATACCCTGGACTGGTCCGGCAAGCCGGCCGCCGTTGCCTGCAGCCCCTCCTGGTTGCGGTCTATCAGCGCGACGCGTGCGCCTTCGGCAGCCAGGCGCTCTGCTACGGCACGGCCTATGCCGCTGGCGGCGCCGGTGATGATGGCTACTTTATTTTCAAATCGCATGCCTGTCTCCTTGAATGTATTTTTATGTTTTCCATGTTGCCGGCCGCGCCTGGTGCCCGCATTCAAATCTCAAATCTCAAATCTCAAATCTCAGATGCCAGGTTCAGGCGCGGCTTCTTTCTCGCTCCTGCAATTCCCTCCACTGCAGCTTGCCGGTGGAAGATTTCGGCAGTGCATTGACGAACTCGATGATGCGCGGACTCTTGTACGCGGCCATATTGTCGTGCGCCCAGGCGATGATGTCCTGTTCGCTGACGGTGCCGCGATAAGCCTCCCTTAATACGACGACGGCTTTCACCGTCTCGCCCCGCTTGGCGTCCAGCGCGCCGATGACGCAGGCTTCCTGGATGGCGGGGTGCCGGTACAGCAGCGTTTCCACCTCCGCCGGCCATACCTTGTAGCCGGAGGCGTTGATCATGCGTTTCAGGCGGTCCATCATGAAGTAGTAGCCGTCTTCGTCTATCATCGCCAGGTCGCCAGTACGCAGGAAGCGTTTGCCGCCGATGTCGATGAAGGCTTCGCGCGTGGCATCGGGATTGTTCCAGTAACCCGACATCAGGTTGGGCGCGCTGATGACCACTTCGCCGACTTCGCCCGCCGGCAGTTCATGGAAATCGGCAGGGTCCACTACCAGCGACTCCACGCCGTAGATAGGGATGCCCAGGCATTGCTTCTTGGGCCGCGCTACCGGATTGATATGGGTCGCCGCCATCGTTTCCGACATGCCGTAGCCTTCGATATAGGCAACGCCGACTACGTCCTTGAGCTTTTGTGCAACGGCCTCCGGCATTGCCGCGCCGCCGCCGCGTATCACGCGCAGGCTGGACAGGTCATAGTCTGCTATGCCGGGATGCGCGAGCAGGTCCACCACCATCGTGGAGATCAGCTGCATGCTGCCTACCTTGTAGCGCTGTATGCATTCTGCCGCCGCCTCCCGGTCCCAGCGCGGCAGCAGCACGATGGTGCCGCCCTGGTACAGCGGCCCGCTCATGCTGCCCTGCATGCCGGTGACATGGAAGAAGGGCAGCACCGATAGCGATACCGTATCCTGGTTCACATTGAACCACTGCATGCTGCCGGCGATGCCGGCCATCACGCTACGGTGGGTGTGCATGCAGCCTTTCGGGTTGCCTGTGGTGCCGGAGGTGTAGGGCATCACGCACAGGTCGTCCGGGCCGGCCGTCAGCGGGCCGGGGCGCAAGGCGCTCTCCAGCATATCGCTCCACAGGCGTACGCCCTTGCCGCTGATCTGCCTGCGTGGCGCCTGGACGAATTCCGGCACCCGCAGATCGGTAGGGCGTTTCAGGTAATCCGAGTAGGCGGCGACCAGTATATTCTCCAGGCCTTCTTCCAGCAAAGGCTGCATCTGCGGATACAGGTCCTGGGCGATGATGGCTGCCGTTGCACCGGTGTCCTTGACGTAGTGGCGCAGCTCTTCCGTCAGGTTCATCGGGTTGACCGGCACTACCACCGCATTGGCGCGCAGGATGCCGTAATAGGCCAGCACGAATTGCGGGCTGTTCTGCATGTACAGCAGCACGCGGTCGCCGCGCTTGACCTTGCATTCCTGTTCCAGGTAGCCGGCGATGCGTTCGGCCTCGTCGCGGAACTCGGCAAAGCTTACCGGCGTGTCGTAGAACAGGATGTAGGGTTTATCGGGAAAGCGGGTGGCGGATACTTCCACGTTGTAAAACAGATTCGTCTGAGGCACGGTAATGTGCTGCGAATGGTTGACGGGCCAGTAAGCAAAATGACGGTTTGACATGGGTGAAAATCCATTACGTGTGTGCGTGAGGCGCATCCGCCGGAAATCTCCGGCGGCCGAACAATATCATACCAATATCATACCAATATAATGCCAATATCATACCGCGCTGATGCCGCCGTCCACTGCCAGCGCCTGGCCGGTGATGTGGCGCGATGCTTCCGAGGCCAGGAACACGACGGCGCCTTTCAGGTCCTCATCGCCGCCGATGCGGTGTAGCGGTGCGCGCGCGATAACGCCTTCGGCTACTTTTTCCAGCAGGCCTGCAGACATCCTGGATGGAAAAAATCCCGGGCATATCGCATTGACGTTGATATTGTACTTGCCCCATTCCGAGGCCAGCGCACGCGTGAAATTCACGGCCGCGCCCTTGGACGTGTGATAGGCGATGGTGCTGATATTGGTGGCGCTGCCGCGCAGGCCGGCGACCGAGGCGATGTTGATGATCTTGCCGGCATTTTTCGGGATCATGCAGCGGCGCGCCACTTCGCGCGACAGGAAAAAGACGGAGTCTACGTTCAAGCCCAGCACCTTGCGCCACGCTTCGTCGGGATAATCCTCTGCGGGTGCGCCCCAGGTGGCTCCGGCGTTATTGACCAGGATGTCGATGGTGCCGAAGGCCTGCACCACTTGTTCCACCAGGCCGGGTATCTGTTCGGATTTTGCCAGGTCGCAGGCAATGGTCAGGACTTCATAACCCAATTGTTCCAGATGGGCCTTGGCGGTAGCCAGCTCGTCTGCCTTGCGCGCCGTCAGCGCCAGCTTGCAGCCCATCTCGCCCAGCGCCTCGGCCATCTGCAGGCCCAGCCCGCGCGAACCGCCGGTTACCAGGGCAACGCGCCCCTCCAGGCTGAATAATTCTTTGACACCCATGACACCCTCCGCAATGCAGTGAACAGCAGGATCCGGGCTGGCCTTGGCTGCATCGTGTCGCGGCCCTCTGCTTGGGGAAGAGGGCGTCTGCACGCAAGGCGGGATGCCGGAGCGGCGATGATGCAGTTCTGCATGGTGAAATATATTTCCATCGTTCGCCGTCAATCTTAGCAGGATGGGCGTGCCGGTGTAAAGCAGGGAGGGCACGGTTTAGATAAGATGGTTTGCCTATCCACCTAGAAGAAAAAGGAAATTTTAGTGGTATGGGAATGCTGATGCGTAAAATTTGCAGGGATTCGAATCCCCTTGGGGACGCCAAAACCGGAAGGCGCCGATTTTCTGCGCCATTCCGTGAGGGGGGTTATGACACCAGGTTTCTATGTGCTGTTTTTTACCAGTCCCAGCTGCATCAGGCTTTCGGCGGTAGCGATAAGGGCTTGCTCATTGGTGCGTGGCGACCAGCCCAGCATGCGACGGGCTTTGTCATTGCTGGCGTTCTTGTTCTTGCCGAGTTCGGGCACGATCTGTTTGGCCATAGGGTCTAACAGTGCAACGACGCGCACCAGCCAGTTGGGCAATTCCCTAACTGGCACTTTGCGCCCGGCTGCACCCAGGCGTTGCCTGAGCAGCCGGGCAATCTCGGCTACCGACATGTTGTTGCCGGCAACGGCGAGAAAGCGTTCACCGCTGGCGGCGGGGTCGGTCATTGCGCGGATATGCAGGTCCACCACGTCGCGCACGTCCACTATGCCGAAGTAAAGCTGCGGGCAGCCGGGCATGGCGCCGTCCATCAGGCGTTGTATCAGCAGGATGGACGTGGAATAATCCGGCCCCAGTGCCGGACCGAATACGCCCACCGGGTTGATGACTGCAAGCTCCAGGCCGCGACCTTCGGCGGCGATGAAATTCCATGCGGCGCGCTCCGCCAGCGTCTTCGATTTCACATAAGGCGGCAGATTCAGGCTGTCCAGATTGGTCCAGTGCGTTTCGTCGAAAGGGGTAGTCTGCGGTGCGTGGCCGTAGCCGATGGCAGCGAATGAGGAGGTCAGCACAACGCGCCTGACACCGGCATCGCGGGCGGCACGCAGCACGCGCAATGCGCCTTCCCGAGCCGGCACGATCAGCTCGTCTTCGTGCCTGGGTACGCCGGCGGGAAAGGGCGACGCCACATGCAGCACATAATCGCAGCCTGCTGCGGCCTCCGTCCAGCCTGCATCCTGTTCCAGGTCGGCGACGACGAAGCTCAGGCGCTGCCCGACTTCCACGCCGCCCTGCTTCAGCATGGCGCGTACATCGCTCTCGCGTTTCAGGCTGCGCACGCTGGTGCGCACCGTATGGCCCGCATTCAGCAGTTGGAGGATAGCGTGGCTACCGATGAAGCCGGACCCGCCGGTGACCAGGATTATGCTCATATTCGGCCCCTTGGCTAGAAAATGCCTATTCTAGCCACATATCCAGCCATGCTGTCCGTGATAGATGCCCAGGGCGTGCCGCTCAGGGATTTACGCCGTCCTGCGCGGTTGGTCGCAAGGCGTAATTTGCCGAATCGGAACTGCGCATCAGGATGAAGACCAGCACGCCGCTGACGGCCGCTATCAATGCTGCCAGGCCCATCAGCACAGAGAACGCCTGAGCGAAGCTCTGCTGGGCCAGCGCCAGCGCGGCTTTGCTGTGTCCCAGAGCCTGCGAGGCGGCTTCCGCATCTCCCGCCATGATTCTTTGCACGGTATCGGTGAAGGCGGCGGGTAATTGCAGCCCTGCGTCGCTCAATGATTGCTGCAGATAGCTGCCGGTGCGCTCGGTCAATACTGCGCCCAGGCAGGCAATGGCAAGCACGATGCCGGCAAAGCGTGTCGTCGTGCTGATGCCGGATGCCATGCCGGCACGCTCGCGCGGCACGCAGCTCATGATGCCTTTTTGCGTGTTGCCGTTCAGCAGGCCTGCGCCGCTGCCGGCAACCAGCATGCCCAGCGTGACGAGGATATATGAAGAAACATGTGCGGCGATGGCGATCAGCAGGTTGCCAGCGCACACCAGCCCCATGCCCAGCGCCATGACGTCATGCAGCGGCATATAGCGCGCCAGCACGGCGCCGACACGAGGGAACAGCATCATCGCCACGGCAAAAGGCAACATCGCCAGTCCTGCAGCAATGGCGGAGAATGCAAACGCGTTTTGCAGGTACAAAGGAAGGAAAGTCATCATCACCTGCGCCGATGTCGCATAACCGAACATCGCCAGCACCGCACCGACAAAGCGCGGCGCGCGGAACAGGCGCAGGTCGATCATCGGCCGTTTTTGCAGCAGCTCCACCGGTACGAACAGGGCCAGCAGCAACACGCCGCCCAGGCAGCCCAGCAGCGTAGTCCGGCTGCCCCAGCCTGCAGCGCTGGCGTTGATCAGCGTCCAGATCAGGCAGCACAGGCCGCCGCTCAGCAGCAGGCTGCCCCAGGGATCGATGCGGGCTGCGCCCGGATCGCGGGATTCACTGACGTGTCGGAAGACCATCGCCGCCAACAGCACGCACACCGGCAGGTTGAGCAAAAAGATCCAGCGCCAGCCAAATAGCTGGGTAATGAAGCCACCGAGCAATGGCGCGACCGTCATCGATACGCCCATGCAGGCACCCCATACGGCCCAGGCTTTGGTGCGTTCTTCTTCCGTATGAAAGGCATGGCCTATCACTGCCAGCGCGGACGTCAGCAGCAAAGCCGCCCCCACGCCCTTTAGTGCGCGCGCCAGTTGCAATACGTCCGCAGACCAGGCCAGGCCGCATAGTAGCGAGGCGGTGCCGAAAATGGACAGCCCGGTCAGCATCACCCGTTTGCGGCCGTAGCGGTCTGCCAGGCTGCCCGCGGGCAGCAGCAGCGACGCGAATGCGAGCATATAAGCGCTGACTATCCATTCAATATCGCGGAAGCCGGCATGCAGCGAACGCGCCACCGAAGGCAGTGAGACCGCCACGATATTGGTGTCCAGCACGATCAGTGCGCACACGCTGGAACAGGTCAGCAGTACCAGCCGGCTGGCGCTCTTGTCGGCGGCTTGCTCAATGGCCATATCTTTTCCTTGGGATCAAAATGGGACGTATTCTAATCCTGGCTATAATTATCCCTATTACACATTAATCGTGTTTTAATTTCTCTGCAGTTAATAATCAAGGGGTGTGACTTTGGAGCTTCGGCATTTTCGCTGCTTCGCCGCAGTAGCAGAAAACCTGCATTTCAGCCGCGCGGCTGAACAGCTGGGTATTTCGCCGCCGGCGTTGACCAAGCAGATACAGGAGATTGAACGCGTGCTGGAAGTGCGTCTGTTCCTGCGCACCAAGCGTTCCGTCAGCCTGACGTCCGCCGGCGAGGTTTTCTGGGAAGAGGTGCGGCGTACGCTGGAGCAGGCGGCACACGCCGAGGATGTCGCCCGGCGGGCAGGGCGTGGAGAAATCGGCCGCATCGAAATCGGTTATGTAGCATCCGCCTCTTACTCCGGGCTGCTGCAGGCCGAAGTTGCTCGCTTCCGCAAAGCGTATCCGCAAGTCAGCATCAATCTGGCCGAAGCCGCAATGGATACTTTGCCGCTGATGGTCAGCAATGGCAATCTGGACCTGGCCTTTGTCCGTCCGCCGATCGCCATACCTGCCGACGCCGTCATGTCCACTTTGCTGCATGAGAAATTTGTCGCGGCATTGCCCGAGCTGTCGCCGCTGGCGCGTTTGCCGTCATTGCGTCCGGCCGACATGGCAGGGCAACTGTTCGTGCTGCCTGAACAGGCATCCGGCACGATCGAGGTAGGCCGGCGCGGGCGCTTTTCCCCGCGCACGCATCAAAACGCAGGCGGGCTGGTGGCAGTCATTACACTGGTGTCGCTGGGACAGGGCGTGGCCATCGTGCCGGCCTCTGTCGTGGACCGCATCCGTATGCCCGGCGTGGTATTCCGGGAAATTGCGGGCAAAGAAATCCCGTCCGAAATTGCCATCGTCAGCCGGCGGCATGAGAAGTCTCCGGTGGTGCGCGCTTTCATACGCCAGACGAAGCCGGCGAAGCAGTAGGGGGAAACCAATTATGTCTTGGCATCCCGGCCGACAGCTTCTCCCATCAGGCTGGACATCGTGGACATCAGCGTATCGGTAAATTCTGCCATGGCGGGGCTTTTGCTGCGGCCCCGCTTGGTAATGCGGTACAGGCCCAGCGATACGGCCGGTTCGGTGAGAAGGTCGCAGCGCACCTGATGCCGACGGCTGGCCAGCAAGGCGAACGAAGGGACGATGGCCACCCCCATGCCGGCCGCCACCATTGCAATCAGCGTCTCAAAATAGTTGAAGGTCAGCTTGTCTTCATTGCCGCGGCCTATCGCTGCCAGGTGGCTTTCCACCAGCTGCTGTATCGGATTATCGGCGGGCAGGCTGATCAGCGTGTCGTCCTTTAACATCGGCCAGCGGACTGTGCCGACTTTGCCTGCCTTCGCGCCATCGGCGGGTTTGACCCGCATCAGTTGGAACGAATGTAGCAGGCTGCGTTCTATGCCTCTTGCCGCCTTGAAAAAAAAGCCTATTCCCATATCCGCCTCGCCACTATCCACCAGTGCCTGCACCTGCTTCAGATCGCAGTCGACCAGATGAATCGCCACTTCAGGATGCAGCAGGCGAAAACGCTGGCAGATGGCCGGCAGCAGGTTGGACGCTACCAGCGGCGTGGCGGCAATGCGCAGCGTGTGCCGGGCCTGCTCTCCTATTTCACCTATCTGGACGGCTGCGGCTTCTATCGCTTCCAGCGCCCGCATTGCCGCCGGCAGGAATTTTTCTCCGGCCCCCGTCAGCGTCACGGTGCGGGTGGTGCGGTCAAACAGCCTGGCGTCCAGCTGGGCTTCCAATTCACGCATCATCACACTCAAGCCGGCTTGAGTCAGGTGCATTTTTTCTGCCGCGCGGGTGAAATTACCCAGCCTTGCGGTCAGCAGAAAGGCTTTCAATTGCCGGGACGAGATATTCATAGCGGCCTACTCATAAACATTAATTGTTAATTCATATCATATTCAAATTTCCATAATAGCAGAATCGGGTGTGTAATGACGGCTCTTCGCGCCGGACTGTAAAGCAGGCGGGATAAAGCAGGTGGATCAAGCAGGCGATATAAACCAAGACCATGGCCCACATCGGTGGAAGAGGCAGGGGCGAGAATTGAAAGGAAACGAGATGCAAAAAGAGTGTGAGGTAGCGATTATCGGCGCAGGGGTGGGTGGACTGACGCTGGCGCTTTGTTTGCACCAGGCCGGCATTTCCTGCCGCGTCTATGAAGCGGCGGAGCAGATCAGGCCGCTGGGCGTGGGCATCAATGTGCTGCCGCATGCCGTACGCGAGCTGGAGCGTTTGGGCCTGCTGGACAAGCTGGCGGCAGTGGCTGTTACGACGAAGGAGTCGGCATTCTTCAACAGCCACGGCCAGTTTGTGTACAGCGAACCCGCAGGCCGCCTGGCAGGCTACCACTGGCCGCAGTTTTCCATCCATCGCGGCGACCTGCAGATGGTGCTGCTTGAAGCAGTGCGCGAGCGCATGGGGCACGACGCTGTGCTGGAAGGCCATCGCTGCCTGCGCTATGAGCAGGATGCCGAAGGCGTTACCGCCTATTTTGACGACGGCAAGGGCGGCCCTCGTGCAGAAGTGCGCAGCACGGTGCTGATTGCCTGCGATGGCATTCATTCCGTGGTGCGCAAGAGCCTGTATCCGGAGGAAGGGGCACCGCGCTATTCCGGTGTCAACATGTGGCGCGGCTCGGTTGCCTGGAAGCCTTTCCTGAGCGGCGCCAGCATGGTGCGCGCAGGGTGGCTGACAACAGGGAAAATGGTGATCTATCCGATCCGCGATGCCATTGATGCCGATGGCAACCAGCTGGTCAACTGGGTGGCTGAAATAGAGGCGCCGCAGCCGGCCAGGCGCGACTGGAACAATAAAGGACGCCTGGAAGACTTTTTCCCTGCCTTTGCAGACTGGTCGTTCGACTGGCTGGACGTGGCGGCAATGATCAAGGCGACCGATCTTATCCTGGAGTATCCGATGGTGGATCAGGACCCGTTGCCGCGCTGGAGTTTCGATCGTGTCAGCCTGCTGGGCGACGCTGCCCACCCGATGGTGCCGCGCGGTTCCAACGGCGCCGGCCAGGCCATCCTTGATGGACCTTGCCTGGTGGAGCAGTTCAAGCTGCACGGCATTAATCCGCAGGCATTGAGCGCTTATGACGAGATTCGCCGCACGGCGACCGCAGAGGTGGTGCTGATGAACCGCAAGGCGCCGCCGGATGCCATCTTGCAGGAAGTGCATGAACGTACCGGCGGCAAGGCTTTCGGCAGCATCGACGATGTCATCAGCCAGCAGGCGCTGAGCGATATTTCAAACCGGTATAAAAATGTTGCGGGACTGAACCTTGACATTCTGAACCAGAGAGGAACGGTGGCGCCATGAACCAGCGCGAGGCTTTTTACCAAGAGATATCCGGCCTGCACATGACGCCGCTGTGGGAATCACTGCATGCGCTGGTGCCGAAAGAGCCAAGCACGCCTTGCGTACCGCAGTTGTGGAATTATGCGCAGCTGCGGCCTTACCTGAAACGGTCCGGCGAACTGATTACTGCAGAAGAGGCAGTAAGGCGTGTGCTGATCCTGGAAAATCCTGCACTGCCGGGACAGTCCAGCATCACGCAAAGCCTGTATGCCGGCCTGCAATTGATACTGCCGGGTGAAGTCGCGCCCAGCCACCGGCACACGCAAAGCGCACTGCGTTTCATCGTGGAAGGTTCCAGCGCCTACACGGCGGTGGACGGCGAACGCACGGCGATGCATCCCGGCGATTTCATCATCACGCCGTCATGGACTTTCCATGACCACGGCAACCTGCCGCAACAGGATGGCGGAGAAGCTGTCGTGTGGCTGGATGGCCTGGATATTCCCATGCTGCGTTTCTTCGATGCCGGCTTCGCCGAAAACTACCCCGAAGCAGTGCAGCCGGTACTTCGCCCGGAAGGCCATAGCTTTGCGCGTTTTGGCGCCAATATGCTGCCGGTGAAATACGATGCGCCGTACGGCGCGACTTCGCCGGTGTTCAACTATCCGTACGAGCGCAGCCGGAGCGCGCTGCAAAAGCTGGCCGACGACGGCCCGCTGGACGCATGGCATGGCGCCAAGCTGCGCTACGTGAATCCTGCGACAGGCGGCTGGCCGATGCCCAGCATAGGCGCTTTCATGCAGCTGCTGCCCGCCGGCTTCAGTGGCAAGCCTTATCGCAGTACGGACGGCACAGTATTTTCCGTTGTCGAAGGCAGGGGCAGGGCGACCATTTCACGCGGCGAGCAATCGTGGTCGTATGAGTTCGGCCCGCGCGACCACTTCGTGCTGCCTTCGTGGCACACGATAGAACTGGCAGCCGATGCCGACACCGTGCTGTTCAGCTTCTCCGACCGTCCGGTGCAGCAGGCGCTGGGCATCCTGAGGGAAGAGCAACTGGCATCCCGATAATTTTCCAGAATATTTTTTTTGATACTGTTAAGAATAGAAACCATCATGAGCTATGTTTTTGAACCCGCCGCCATCACCGCCGTGCCCGTTGCCGGCAGCGACAGCCTGTTTCCAGTCCGCCGCATCTACTGCGTCGGCCGCAACTATGCTGAACACGCACAGGAGATGGGCTTTACCGGCCGCGAGCCCCCATTTTTTTTCGCCAAGCCGACAGATTCCATCGTCGTTGTAAAGCCGGGCGAAACCGTTGCCATTCCCTATCCATCACAAACCGCCAATTTGCATCACGAGATTGAGCTGGTGGTCGCGATCGGACGACAGGGCTCCGATATTGCCGAGGCCGATGCGGCGCAGTACATCTTTGGCTACGCCGTCGGCCTGGACATGACCCGGCGCGACCTGCAGATGGATCTGCGCAAGGCCGGCCGCCCCTGGGAGCTAGGCAAGGCCTACGACCAGTCTGCGCCGATAGGACCGATTACACCGCTGGCAGCGAGCGGAGAGGTTAACGCCGGCCGCATCTGGCTGGATGTCAACGGCGCCAAAAGGCAGGACAGCGACGTGCGCAAGCTGATCTGGAACGTCAATGAAACGATAGCCTATCTTTCCCGATATTTCGAACTCTACCCGGGCGACCTGATCTATACCGGCACACCGGAGGGAGTGGGCGCCGTGCAGAGCGGCGACGTGATGACGGGCGGCGTGGAAGGCCTGGGGCAATTGAGCGTTGCTATACGCTGAGGGGCTGACAGGTTATTAAGCTGCTGCCGTACCCCTGCCAAAAAAAATAGATCATAAAAACATATAACGGAGACGCCGATGGATATGGCTCATACAATTAACGTTCGCAGTTTCATCGATGAGCGCAAGTTCGGGAAATTCCAGTTTCTCGTGGCGGCGATGTGCGCACTCGTGGTTTTTCTTGATGGATTCGATACACAGGCAATAGGCTATGTGGCGCCTGCCATCATCAAATCCTTCCAGGTCAGCAGGGCATCGCTGAGCCCGGTATTTTCGGCCAGCCTGGTCGGGCTGATGCTGGGCGCCTTGCTGGGCGGACCGGTGTCCGACCGTTTCGGCAGGCGTCCTGTGCTGCTGGCCGGCCTGATGTTCTTCGGGGTGATGTCGCTGCTGACTGCGGCCGCAACGTCGATCAATAGTTTGCTGGTGCTGCGCCTGCTGACCGGGCTGGGGCTGGGCTGCGTGATGCCGAATGCGATTGCACTGACCAGCGAATTCTCGCCGGAACGGACGCGCTCCACCGCCGTGATGGTGATGTTCTGCGGCTTCTCGCTGGGCGCCGCGCTGGGCGGGTTGGTGGCCGCCGTCCTGATCAAGGATTTCGGCTGGCAGTCGGTATTCGTGGTCGGCGGCGTGCTGCCTTGCCTGGCGGCAGTGCTGCTATGGTTTTGTCTGCCTGAATCGGTCAGCTTCCTGGTGGTGAGCGGTAAGCGCGACGCAAAAATTTTCAGCATCCTCAGCAAGCTCGATCCGGCTTTTGTGGATGGCGCTGCCATTCGTTTCGTCGCTGATGGAAAACAGTCTGAAAAATTCCCTGTCAGCCAGCTGTTTTCTGACAAGCGCGCCTTGCTGACTTTGTTGTTGTGGGTGGTCTTTTTCATGAGCCTGATGGACCTGTACTTCCTGTCCAACTGGTTGCCCACCATCGTCAACGACGCCGGCATTGCGGTCGGCCCCGCCGTGCTCATCACGGCCATGCTGCAGGTGGGCGGCACGCTGGGCACGCTGGTGCTGGGACGGGTATTCGACAAGGTATCGCCGTTCCGCGCGTTGGCAGTGATTTATTTTCTGGCGGCCGGCTTCATTGTGCTGGTTGGCACAGTAGGTAATTCCGTTCCCATGCTGGTCATCACCATTTTCGGCGCCGGGTTTTGCGTGGTCGGCGGCCAGATCGGCGCCAACGCACTGGCCGCAAAATCCTATCCGACCGCAATCCGCGCCACCGGTGTGGGCTGGTCGCTGGGAATAGGCCGCATAGGCTCCATCATCGGCCCCATTGCCGGCGGCTTGCTGCTGTCCCTGCAATGGGAAACGCATGAGGTCTTCCTGATCGGTGCGATTCCCGTCTTCATCGCCGGTATCTGTGCATTCATTATCAGCCGCTTTCCGGCGGCAAAACCTTCTTTGTAGAAAGAGCCACAATGACTCCTGTTTTGTACAATTATTTCCGCAGTTCCTCGTCCTACCGCGTGCGCATCGCGATGAATTTGAAAGGGCTGGACTACCGCTATGTGGCGGTACACCTGAACCGCAATGGCGGTGAACAGTTTGCCGACAGTTTCAAGGAATTGAATCCCCAGGCGATGGTGCCGGTGTTGTCGGACAATGACGTGCAGGTCGGCCAGTCACTGGCGATAATGGAATATCTTGAGGAACGCTACCCCGGCACGGCGTCGCTGCTGCCCGGGTCTATTGGAGACCGCGCCTATGTGCGCCAGCTGTCGCTGGAAATGGCATGTGAAATCCACCCGCTGAACAACCTGCGGGTATTAAAATTTCTGACCGGCCCGCTGGCTTTGCCGGAGGAAGCAAAAATGCAATGGATCCGCCATTGGACCGAAGCCGGCCTGGCTGCGCTGGAAAAAGAAGTAAGCCGCTCGCCGAAACGCGGCCGCTTCTGTTTCGGCGATAGCCCGACTATGGCGGACTGCTGTCTGGTGCCCCAGCTGTTCAATGCAAGGCGTTTCAATACTGACCTGGCCGCCTATCCGACCCTTGTAGAGATAGACCGTCATTGCGCCGAAGTGGAGGCAATTGCGCGGGCGCATCCGGATGCGCAGCCTGACTCGGAATAAGTCCCTTGGGCGCGTGAGTTTCCCCCGCAAATAAAAAGGCCCTGAAAAATCAGGACCTTTCTTTTATTCCACCCCGGACCGGCAGGCTGTGCAGACAAGGCCCTCATTGCTTTGTATTGTTGATCAGCTTGAGCAGGAAAAAGCGGAACTGCGCTATCTCCAGGTTGGAAAATTCGGCCAGCAGATGGGCGTTGACACTGGCGACTGCATCCGTGATGTAGGGATACAGTTGCCGGCCTTGCTCGGTCAGTTCCAGCACCATGGAGCGCCGGTCTTGCTGGCTACGCGCGCGCTGGATGATGCCCTTGCTCTCTACACGGTCCAGCAGGCGTTTCATTGCGCCTGCATCGTGCCCCATGTAGCTTGAAAACTCCGTCAGCGTATGCGCCCATCCCTGGACGATGCCGACCACAACGAAAATCTGCGCCGCGGTAATATTATGCGGCGCCAGTTCTTTTTCCAGCAGACTGATGAAGCCATGGTGTGCCTGCTGTAGCAAGTCCTTGAAATCTGTCGGGTTTCCGCTCAGCACCTGCTGGCGGCGTAGCATGCTTTCTGGTTTCATATCGGTTCTCCTGCGGCGCCGTATTTTTATCATGCGGTGCCTGTTCTTTGTCGTTTCTTTGCTGCTTCTTAGCTGTTTAGTGTGCAGCCACGCTTGCTGCGTCGGCACTGCCTTTGACGGGTTTGGTGAACCAGATCAGCGGAATGATGACAATGAAGATCACACCGGAAATCCAGAAGATGTCGTTCAGGCCCAGCATTGCCGCCTGCGTATTCAACGTTGCTTCAAACCTGGCGTAAGCCTGTTGCAGCGGCAAGCCCAGTGTGGATTGCAGCGAGCCTATGCTTTCTACAAAATTGGGGTTGTTGATGCTGGTCTGTTCGATCAGCCGGGCATGGTGCAATATCGAGCGGTTGTTCCATGCGGTGCTGGCGATGGCGGTGCCTGCTGCGCCGGTAAAAACCCGGATGAAGTTGGACAGTCCTGCTGCGGCGGGAATCTTGTCGGGCGACAGGCCGGACAATACGATCGCAGTCAACGGCACAAAGAACAATGCGGTCGGTATGCCTTGCAGCAGCGTGGGCAATACCAGTGTCCAGGTATCCACTCCGGTGGTGTACACGGAGCGCATGAAGAATACCCCCGCAAATCCGATAAAGGCCATCGTTGCCAGTACCCGTGTATCTGACTTCGGCATCAGCTTGCCCATGACCGGCGCCAGCAACACGGCGAAAATACCCAGCGGTGCGGTTGCCATGCCGGCGTCCACTGAACGGTAGCCGAGGTATTGCTGCATCCATTGCGGCAACAGCACGAGGTTCGCAAAAAAGACGCCGTACGCTACCGAGATGGCGACCGTGCCGCCGAGGAAATTGCGGCCCTTGAACAGCCTGAGATCGACGATAGGGTGGTCCTCGCTCAATTCCCAGATGATGAAGAAGATAAAGCTGACCAGTGAAAACACGGCAAGGCCGATGATGACGGGAGACTGGAACCAGTCCAGGTCCTTGCCTTTGTCCAGCATGATCTGCAGCGATGCAACCCAGGCGATCAGCGATGCCAGGCCGACCTTGTCGATAGGGATGACCTTGGTGGCAGAGTCGCGTGTCTTGAAGATGGCCCAGGTAACGGCGGCAGCAAAAATGCCGACGGGGATATTGATGTAGAAAATCCATGACCACGAATAACGGTCTGTCATCCAGCCGCCCAGCGCGGGGCCGGCGATAGGGCCGACAGTGGCAGTCATCGCCCACAGCGACAGCGCGAGGCCGCTTTTTGCTTTCGGGTAGGAACTAAGCAGGATGGCCTGCGACAGCGGGATCAGCGGACCGGCAACAGCGCCTTGCAGGATGCGCGCGGCCAGCAGGATGGGCAATGTCGGCGCGATGCCGCACAGCCACGAAGAAAAAGTGAACAGCAGGATGGCAATCACAAACAGCTTGATCTGGCCTACGCGCTGCGTGAGCCAGCCGGTCAATGGGATCGATATTGCGTTTGCTGCGGCGAACAGGGTGATCACCCAGGTACCCTCATCCACCGAGACGCCCAGGTTGCCGGAGATCGTGGGGATCGCCACATTGGCGATGGAGGAGTCCAGCACGTTCATGAAGGTGGCGAGCGCTACGGCGAGCGTTGCCAGTACCAGCTTGCCGCCGGTCAGCGGAGGCAGCTCCGCAGGTTTTTTTGTAGTATCCATGGCAATCTCAAAGTAGTCAGGATGGGAAGAGGGTGGCCGCCGGCATGTTTTCAGGCGGCGGCCTGCCGGTGTGGGTTCAGTCGCTCAACTGGCTTTTGGCGATGATGCGGTCGATCTCGGCATCCGCTTCTTTTGCATACTGGTCAAAGACATGGGTCTGGAATGCGACTTCCGGCGCTGCGCCGAGCTGGGTGCCGTTCTGGTCATGGATATCCACTTCCACCTGCATCGAGAGGCCTATACGCAGAGGGTGCGCGCGCAGTTCGGCCGGGTCCAGCTGGACACGTACCGGCAGGCGCTGCACGACCTTGATCCAGTTGCCGGTAGCGTTCTGCGCGGGCAGCACCGAGAACGCACTGCCGGTGCCGGCTGAGAAGCCGATGACCTTGCCGTGATAGGTGATGTCGGAACCGTACAGGTCGGCGGTCAGTTTGACAGGCTGGCCTATGCGTACTTCCTTGAGATCGCTTTCCTTGAAGTTGGCATCGACCCAGACGCCGTCCAATGGAACGATTGCCATCAGCGGCGTGCCGGCGGCCACGCGCTGGCCCAGCTGCACCGAGCGCTTGGCGACGTAGCCAGTGACAGGGGCGGGTAAGGTGTTACGGGCATAGGCCAGATAGGATTCTCTGACTTTGGCCGCGGCCGCCAGGACGTTCGGATGTTCAGCGATTGTGGTCTTGCCGGTCTGCGCGCGGTTGGACGCCAGTTGTTCTTCCGCTGTCTGCAAGGCTGCCTTCTGTGCCTTTACGGCATCGCGTGCATGGGCAATGTCTTCGGCGGAAACGGCGCCGGTCTGTTCCACCGACACGCGGCGGCGCAGGTCGTCCTCGGCACGCGCCAGATCCACCTGGCGTTGCGAGATTTGCGCTTTCAGCACACGGTTGTTCACATAAATCGTACTGACCTGTTGCACGGTCTGCGCCAGCGCCGCCTCCGACCTGGCGAGGTCGATCTTGGTGTCGGCCGGATCCAGGCTGACGATGCTGCTGCCTGCCTTGACGACTTGCGTATCGTCTGCGTTGATGGCGATGACGGTGCCGGGAATCTGTGCATTGAGCTGTACCAGGTTACCGGTCACATAAGCATCGTCGGTGCCTTCGTAATAGCGGGCGTAGGTCAAGTAGTAGGCGCCGTAGGCTGCCGCCGCGAGCAGCGTGCCGCCGCCCAGCAGTGCCAGCATGGCCTTGCGTTTGCCGTTCTGCGGTTTTGCCTGGCCCGGGTTGCCTGCGTTGCTGGGGTTGTTGGCATTATTAGTATTGTTTGCGTTTGCTGCGTTGTTATTGTCATTCATGATTGCACCTGTGAGAGGGAGAGAGCGTTTGGTTTATTGGGCTGCGACAGCGGGGCGACGCGCGGCCTGGCTGGCGGTTGCGTTGTTGGAAACGGAGCCGGAGGTATCCACAAAGCCGCCGCCGAGTGCTGCCGACAGTGCGATCTGCTGGTCGCGGCGGTTCATGCGCAGGTTGGTGACGTTCTGCTCGCTGGCCAGCGCGCTGATCCGGGTCTGGTATACGTTCAGCAGCGTTGTCAGGCCTGCTTTGTACTGGATGCCGGCCAGCTGGTAAGTACGGCTGGCAGCGTCGCTGGCGGCCTGCGCATCTGCCAGCTGTGCATCGGTGGAGCGCACGTTTGCCAGCTGTACGGCTACTTCCGACAAGGCCGAGACCAGTGTCTGGTTATAGCTGGCGACGGCGTAGTCAAAATCCGCATAGCGTCCTTTGAGCTGGGCGCGCAATGCGCCGCCATCGAAGATGGGCAGGTGGACTGCGGGCGCGGCAGACACCGTGCGGCTGGCGGCATTCAGGAAACGGCCGAAACCGAAGGCATCCAGGCCGATGGCGGCAGTCAGGTTGATGTCGGGGTAAAAATCTGCCTTGGCCACCTTGATGTCGTTGGTAGTAGCGTCCACGTTCCAGCGCGCGACGACGATATCCGGGCGGCGCGATACCAGGTCGGCAGGCAGGTTGTCGGGCAGGGCGACGGTATCGCCGGCGCCCATGGCGGGGCGGGTGATCTTCAGTCCACGGTCCGGGCCGGCGCCAAGCAGTGCCGCCAGCTGATAGCGCACATCGAGGATCTGGCCGTCCAGCGCAGTGATCGATGCCTTGCTGCCGGCGAGATTTTTACGCGTGCCTTGCTGCTCCACCTCGGTATCCAGGCCGGAGGCGGCGCGCTTGTCGGTAAGCTGGCGCAGCTGCTGCCTTTGTTCCAGTTCGGTGCCGGCCAGGTCGCGCAGTGCATACAGGCGTGCCAGTTCGTTGTAGCTGCGCGCAATGGCGGCGCTCAGCGTCAGTTTGACTTTTTCCTGCTCTGCTTCGCTGGCCCGCAATTTGGAAACCGACGATTGCAGTGCGCTGCTGTTCTTGCCCCACACATCCAGCTCATACGAGGCACTGACAACCGCCTTGTTCTCAGTCTGCCAGGAACCTGCATAAGGGGGCGGGACCAGCGCGCTGGACGAATATTGCTGGCGGCTCATTGTGTAGTCGGCGCCGACCTTGGCTTGCGTATTGGAGCGTGCCGTTTCAGTGAAAGCCGATGCGGCGGCGACGCGAGCGCGGGCCTGGCCCAGCGTTGGGCTTTGCTGCAGTGCTTCGGCAATCAGCGCGCTCAACTGGGTATCGCCGAACTGCGCAGCCCAATCCGCTGCGGGCCAGTGCCCGTGTTCGGACGGCAGGCTAGTGGCATCCTGCGTGCTGTGTGTCGCGGCAATATGCTGGTTGCTGCCGAGATCGGCAAAGCTGGCACATCCCGGCAGCGCCGCCGCAACTGCCAGCGATAACAGCAGTTTACCTACATGAAACTGCCTGTGATTGGGTTTTATCTGATTATTCATAATCTGACTTGTCAGTTAATTGTTTAAAAAAAAGGACACGCACTTATGCCCTAAGAAACTTCGTCAGCAGCCGGCGGAATTCGAGAAACTCCTCGTTGCTGAAATTTTCCAGCCTTTTGTTCAATACTTCCGGCGCGCGCTTAGGAATTTCCGTTGCGATGTGCCGTCCTTTTTCAGTCAATTGCAGGTTGACCATGCGCCGGTCTTCCACGCTGCGGGTCCTGGCCAGGATGTCCTGTTGCTCCAGCTTGTCCAGCATGCGCGTCATCAAACCCGTATCTATTTCCAGCAACTTGCTCAGTTCGAAAGGTGTGCTGGCTACATTGCGCGCCATGGAAAGGATGATGCCCATCTGCTGGCCGCTGATGTCCAGATCCTTCATGACCAGATCCATCTCAGCGAGAATCACATTCCTTGCCTTGCTGAGGGCAAAACCGACGCTGGTTGTCGGATCGTAATTGTCTTTCGTATAGAACTTCATCAGAACCTCCGTGTGATTTCAATATAGCTGACTAGTCAGAAAGTGTCAAGTCAGATTTTGACGATATTTAGCAAAATACCGGACAGGGGCAAGAATTGTTTTAAGGTAATTAGGTAGTGAGAAAGCAGAAAGCTGGCTTTTTTGCTGCTATTACATGTGTTCCTGTTCCAGCGCCACGGCCGCACCTGTCAGCGCCGCCAGCGTGTCGGTAATCAGGGCGGTTGGAATTTCTTCCATATAGCTGCGCAGGCGTCCCTTTGCCTCAAAGCACTCACGGAAACGGGACGCGAAGAAATAGTCCCCCAGTCTAGGCACGATGCCGCCGCCGATATAGACGCCACCGCGCGCGCCGAGGATCAGCGCCAGGTTGCCGGCCACGGTGCCTAGCAGTGCGCAGAATACATCCAGGGTCCGGCGGCATACTGCATCGCTGCCGGCGAGGCCGTACTCGACGATGTGTTCTGTGCTCATGGGGACTGCACCCACAGTGCCGGCGACGGCTGCCACTGCTTCATACAGCAGCGGCAAACCTATGCCGGACAGCAAGCGTTCGCCGGACACATGCGCATACCTGTCCCGCACGTAGGCAAGCAACTCTGCTTCAAAATCGTCGGCAGCCGCCAGCGTTGCGTGGCCGCCTTCGGCCGGGATCGCCACCCAGCCGTTACGGGTCTGGACCACGCTGGCCACACCCAGGCCGGTGCCGGGGCCGACGACGGCCAGCACGCCATGGGGGCGCGGCAGCGTGCCGTGCGCTTTCAGTTGCGAGGCTTGCAAGCGCGGCAGAGACAGCGCCAATGCTTCGAAGTCATTCAGCACCAGCAAAGAATCGAGCTGCAACTGTGCCTGTACCGCCGCGCGCGAAAATCCCCAGGGGCTGTTGGTCATTTCCACATGGTCGCCGGTGATCGGTGTGGCCACTGCAAATGCGGCGCGGCAGGGCGGCTGGAATTGCTGGCCCAGCAAGGTGGCAAGCTCCGCCAGGTATGCCTTGACGGCCTCGGCCAGGCCAGGGTAGTCGTGCACGGCAAGCGTGCGGATATGCTGTATTTCCGCGCCTTTTCCGGCCGACATGCCAAAGCGTGCATTGCTGCCGCCTATGTCGGCTACCAGCCACGGTCCATGCCTGGCCGGCGTCTGTGGGTCCATCACTGCGCTCTTTATTGGATCAGATTTGCTGGATGTCATTTTTTCATCTGTAAGTGGGGCCATGCCGGTGATCGAAGCCGCGTTAGCGGCACCGCCGGCTTTATCATAGTTTAGCTTGCGCAAGCGCCTGTAACGTAAGGTAGTCGCCAGGTAGACATCTAGTCGTCATCAACTAGACATCAAGTAGACGCAGTAGGTAATCTCAGCGCAAAAACCGAGATTACCGCACAAAAAGTACCGTTTATACTAATTTGTTGATGAAATCACCATTTTAAAGAGCCTTGCAGCGGAAAATGTCAGTCTAAAGATAAAATTTGTCCTGATCGTATTGTCCCAATAAGAAATAATAGCGGCTATATCAGAATTATCTGTTCCGCTTGAAAGGCAAGCCCATGCAAACTGCAGACCAAACCACAATCGGCATTCCGGTTCCGGACGCTGTTCCGGCGCCGAAATCCAGCGCAGGCACCGGTGCGACGGCAAAAGCCGGCGTCACTATTTTCCCCGTGCTGGGCGCCATCAGCGTGTCGCACATGCTGAACGACATGATGCAATCGCTGATCCTGGCGATTTATCCGATGCTGAAAGAAAACTTCAGCCTCAGTTTTGGACAGATTGGCCTGATCACGCTGACCTATCAGGTCACCGCCTCGCTGCTGCAACCCATCATCGGCAATTACACGGACAAGCACCCCAAGCCGTTTTCCCTCGCGGTGGGCATGGGCTTTACATTGTGCGGGCTGTTGCTGATGTCGGTGGCGTCCAGCTTTCCGATGCTGCTGGTGGCGGCCTCGCTGGTCGGCTGCGGTTCTTCGATCTTCCATCCGGAAGCATCGCGCGTTGCCCGCATGGCTTCCGGCGGACGCCACGGACTGGCGCAGTCACTGTTCCAGGTGGGTGGCAATTTCGGTTCTTCGCTGGGGCCTTTGCTTGCCGCATGGCTGATTATTCCGCACGGCCAGCATAGCCTGTCATGGGTGTCGGTCGCTGCATTGGTGGCGATGTTCATCCTGTTCCAGATCGGCCGCTGGTACCGGGATCATCCTGCCGTCAAGAAATCGCATGCAGCCGGATTGCAGGCAGCGCTGCCGCGCAAAAAAGTGATTACCGCCGTCAGCCTGCTGATGCTGCTGGTGTTTTCCAAATACTTCTACCTGACCAGCATCAACAGCTACCTCACCTTTTACCTGATCAGCAAATTCCAGTTGTCGGTGCAGGATGCACAGGTACAGTTGTTCATCTTCCTGGCTGCGGTGGCGGCGGGTACGGTAATCGGCGGCCCTGTAGGCGACAAGATAGGCCGCCGCGCCGTTATCTGGGTTTCCATCCTGGGCGCTGCGCCATTTACGCTGGCCTTGCCGTATGCGAACCTGTTCTGGAGCACGGTCCTGCTGGTGATCATCGGCGTCATCATCGCGTCGGCGTTTTCAGCCATCCTGGTGTATGCACAGGAACTGATACCCGGCAAGGTCGGCATGGTGTCTGGACTGTTCTTCGGTTTTGCGTTCGGCATGGGCGGCATAGGCGCCGCGGTGCTTGGCATGCTGGCTGACACGACCAATATCAGTTTTGTGTACCAGATATGTGCGTTCCTGCCTTTATTGGGTATCGTTGCGGCTTTCCTGCCCGACCCCAAGGCGGTGCAGCACTGATGCAATAATTCCGTGCTGCTGTCCGGATGCAAAAAGCCCCGTGAACTTAGCTCACGGGGCTTTTTTATCCCGGTCACACGACTTCACTGCTGCTGACAGGGTAGCCGGCTTCGTTGATGGCCTCGGCAATCTCAGCGGCATCGGCCTGCGATTCCACTTTCACCTGCTTGCCTGCGAGGTCCACATTGACTCGCGCAGCACTGTCCACGCCGAGTACGGCCTTGGTCACCACGCCGACGCAATGCGCACAGCTCATTTCTTCCACTTGAAGTACCACCATGATTTACTCCTGAAACGTTAAAGATCCCAGCATAAACCTTGCTATGGAGGGAAGGTCAAGAGTTTTTTTGGATGAATACGCACTGGGAAACTGCAGGGGGAATAGATGCGCCCACGTGCACGCGCGGGCGTGCTAGCGTAGGCTGAGCAGCGACAGCACGCGGTCGCGGCTGATGCCGAGCAGCGCCGCGGTCATGGAAGAAAAGGAATCGTAGCCGGGTTGGGCGGCGCTGCTGGCGAATTTTTCCGCCAGGCTGGCCAGTGTCGCGGCATCGACCGCAGGTGCCGCCTGGTTGACACGGCTGTTGGCCGCCGCCAGCGCGCGGCTGACCGCTTCGCGCGCATGCAGCACGCGGTTCAGCGCCTGCACCACCTGCTGCAGCGTCTGGCGCATGTTTTCCACGTCCGAAGTCTGCCAACCGGCGGGCTGGATCGCGGCCGGCTCTGCATCTGCCTTGACGCGGTTCAACTGCCCGGTCGGATAGCGTATGCCGTCGCCTTTGATGGACAGGGTATCGCGGACGGAGGCCCAGTTGGCTTCGCTGGTGCTGAAGACCAGCGTTCCACTGTCGTCCGCGCTGACGCGGATATTTACTGGTGCCAGCGCCTGGTCGAAACGCTGGACGATTTCTTCGTCGGACAAGCCTGGGGCGATGCTGACGGAGCGCAGGGGCTGTCCCGTGCCGCCTATGGAGAAAGACAGCGTCTCCTTGGGGCCGGATTGCAATGCCTTCAGGTTCAGGCCGCGAATACTGAAGCGCTGGGCGGCTGGCGCAGGAGTGCTGTAGGCCAGTTGCGCGTTCAGGCTGCCGCCCGAACGGGTCTGGCGTTGGTCCCAGGTGGCGCTGAACTGCCGCAGTTTGGTATCCAGCTGGCTGGACTGGGACGGTTCGGAAAGCGAGGCATTGCGTGCCTGCTGGCCGGCAAGTCTGGAACTCAGTTCGGCTTTCAGGCTTTGCAACTGGCTGGCGCTCTGGTCGAGGAAATCCAGTGCCTGCTGTGCGTCGGCTAGTTCACCGTTCAGACCCTGATCCCAGTGGCTGAGGCCGCTGCGCAGGCTGCGTGCCGAAACTGCCGTGCCGGCCGCAGGCGCTTGCATGTCGCCGGTATTTCCCACACTGCCGGCGGCGGCGATGCCCAGGCTGTCGGTGAGGCCGGTGCTGCGTGCCTTACCGGTCGCCATGCCAGGAGGGGAGTTCGACGGGACGATTTGCATGCCGTTCAGTATGGATCAGAGCGCGTTGAACAATGAGAGGCCGCTGACCTTGGCATACGCCTTCTGCGTGGCCTGCAGTGCCAGCGTATAGCCGTTCAGGTCGATAGCCGCGGCGCTGTAGTCAAGCTCGCCCAGGTCCAGCAGCGCAGTCTTGTTGGACAGGCTGACGTTGCTGTGGTTGGTGTCCAGTGTCGACAGGATATTCTGTGTGCCGCCGAAAGTGGCGATCTTGATGCTGACCGAGCCCATTGCCGTGTCCATGCCGTCAAGGTTGGCGGCCAGCACCGCGCGCACTGCCGGGTCGTTGGGAGTGACGCCGGGTACCTGCAGCGTAGTGATGGTCGCATCCATCTGGTTCAGCAATGTTTCCAGCCCCTGCACATTGGTGTTGGCGGTCTGTGTGATACCGTTACCCACGGCCACATCCTGCTGGCCGCTGTTGCCGGTGTAGGTGTAGCGCGAGCCCACAGGCGCAGCGGGGTCGTAGCTCAGCGCGGGCTGGTTCGTCGCGGTGCCGGAGAACACATAGTTGCCTTCGGTATCCCGGCTGTTTGCCGTGTAGAAGATACTGTCTTTCAGTGACTGCATGGAGTTGACCATCGAGGTCAGATCGGCCGAGGCATTGCCGCCGTCCGATGCCCATACCAGCAGGTCGCGCGCTTCCTGCATGTCGTTGGTCATGCCGGTCAGGTAAGCCTCACCCTGCTGCAGGCGGATTTTCAGCGAACCGATATTGTCGCGGTATTGCGATACGGCGGCTTCTTCGCGCGTCAGGCGCGACAGGCGCACGCTGGTGATAGGATCGTCTGACGGCAGCATGATTTTCTGGCCCGAGGCCATCTGCGCAGTCAGTGAGGAGGTTTTACCCTGGTTCAGCTGCAGGGAACGCAGCATTGTTGATTCATACTGGGAACTGGCGATACGCATAATATTTTCCTTATCCCATCATCGCCAGGGTGGCGTCGAATAGCGTGTTGGCGACGGAGATGACCTTCATGTTGGCCTGGTACATCCTTTGATACTCAACCAGGTTGACAGCTTCTTCGTCTGAGTTGACGCCGCTGGTAGAGTTCCAGTCGTCTACGGCCTGGTTGCGCACGGTGGTGGCGGTGGCCAGCAGCGCCTGGTTTTGCTGGCTGTCGACGCCGAGTTTGCCCACCAGCTGGGTATCGGCATCACCCAGGATGACCGAGCCGATGGAAGCGATAGTGATGGGCTGGTTTTTCAGATCGATGATTTTTTGCAGGTTGGCGCTGTTGCCGGGCGTGCCATCGGCGGAAAAACCGAGATTGGCCGCCGTGGCAGCGCCGGAGATCTTCAGCATGCCGCTGCTGCTTGTGGCATCAAATACAAACAGCGGTGTACCTGCCGTGCCGTCCATCGCGAAACCCAGTGCCAGCTGCGCATTGACGTTGGCCGCCATCTGGCCGGCGATATCGGAGACGGATTGCTGCAAAGGCAGCAGTATATTACTTTCAAAGTCGTTCAGGCCGCCCAACTGCCCGCCGACGTTGACACCGTCAAGGCTGAAGGACTGGTTGCCGAATTTCAGGCTCAGTGTCTGGCCGCCGCTGGCATTGCCCTGTATCGTCATCGTCGATGATGAGCCGCCCACGACCAGCGGCTGGCCGGTGCGTAGCGATACGTCGCGCGCGCCGTTAGGCTGGTCCACCGTCTGCAGCGATACCAGGCCGGCCAGAGTATCAATGGCCTGGTCGCGCGCATCCATCAGCGCCGAGGTATTGGTGCCGCCGGATTGTGCGGAGGCGATCTGCTGGTTCAGGTCGGCGATATTCTTGGTCAGCACATTCACCTGCGGTACGGTGGCGGTGCGCTGCTGCTGTATCGACAGGCGCTGGTTGCTCATGACGTCGTTGATGCTGTTGATGCGCTGCGCCATCGAATTGGCGGTTGTAATGACGGCCTGCCTCAACGGTGTCGATGTGGGATCGACGCTGACGGCATTCAGTGCCTTGAAAAAATCGTCCATGCCGCTGCTGATGCTGGACGCATCATCGCCCATCACCTGTTCCAGCTGCGTAAAATAGGTCTGCGGTTCCGTGTGCTGGCCGAGTTCGGACGCGGCGCGCCACATTTGCTGGCTCTTGTAACTGTCGCTAAAGCGTAGCAGCGAAGAGACGGCGACACCATTTCCGGCCGACATCGGGCCGATGCCAGGCGGCAGCGCGGACAGCAGTATGCCCTGGCGCGTGTAGCCTGGCGTTTTCACGTTGGCGACGTTCTGGCTGGTGGTATTCAATGCCAGCTGGGCGGCAAGTGCACCAGACAGTGCATTATTCATAATACTCATGGAGCCGGGTCTTTCCTGGTAAAGACTGCAGGTGCTGCGGAGTAAGCTGGCCGCCGGGATGAGGGCAGCGATTCAGCCTTGATGTAAAGAGGCGACCGGTTATTGAAGCGGATTAAATGAAATTCGGCGGTGGCTGTTAATTTATTCCGTGGCACGCGGAATTGCCGTCGCTGCGGTTGTTTCCATGCCTGTGTCTGCGCCCGCACCAATATTTTCATTATTGATAATGGTTTCCGGTTTTCCTACGGGCGGCAATAGCTGGCGCAGGATGGCATCGGCGATACCGAAGGCGCGCTGGCCGGCCATTTTTTCGGCAACCAGCGTGTCCGCCATATCCAGCATGTCGCCGTTGGCCTTGTCCTTGAAAACGCTGTCCTGGCCGGCGAGCTCACGTGTGCCGGAGCGCATCTTGTGCAGCATGTTTGCGATGAAGAAGCCTTCAAACTTGATGGCGGCATCGGTTGCCTTGGCCCGGTAGTCGGCATCGGCACCGCTGCCAGCGCTGGCCGTTGGGTTCAGTGCGATGGCCGGTTTGTCCTCCGCCACTGCATTGATGGGGGCGGCCGGGCTGCCGAGAGGGAGTGGAAATGGGGTAGGGTTCATAAAGTACCTGTAAGTCCTCAGATGACGACCAGTTCGCCTTCGATGGCGCCGGCCTGATCCAGCGCCTGCAGAATCGCCATGATGTCGTCCGGGCTGGCGCCTATGCTGTTGATGACATCAATGATCACTTGCAGCTTGGCGCCGGCGGGCCATTTGAACATGTGGCCGTTGCCCTGATCCACGGCGATCCGCGACTGCGGCGTGACGGCGGTCTGGCCTTTGCCAAAAGGTGCCGGCTGGCTGACTGCTGAACTTTCTGAAATGACCACTTTGAGCGAGCCGTGCGAGACCGCCGCCGGGCGCACTGTCACGCCTTCTGCGATGACGACCGTGCCGGTGCGGGAATTGAAGATCACCTTAGGAACATCGGTGCCGACATCGACGCTCAGCGCTTCCAGCTTGGCCACGAAAGCGACCCGCTGCGTAGGATTGCCGGGCGCGATGACGTCGATGCTGGTGGCATCGCGGGTGCTGGCGATGTCGCCGAAACGGCGGTTGATTACGTCCACAATATTGGTCGCGGTCTGGAAATGCGGATGCCGCAGGCTCAGCCTGACTGTCGGACGGGTATCGAAATCGGTTTCAATTTCCCGTTCTATATTGGCGCCGTTAGGAATGCGGCCCGAGGTCGGGGTATTGACGGTAACGCTGGAACCGCTCTTGCCTTGCGCACTCAGGCCGCCGACGACCAGGTTGCCCTGTGCCAGTGCATAGACTTCGTTGTCCGCCGCGCGTAGCTGTGTGAGCAGCAGCGTGCCGCCGCGTAGGCTCTTGGCATCGCCCAGCGAGGATACCGTCACGTCTATGCTTTGCCCCTTGCGATAACCCGGCGGAAATACGGCGCTGACCATGACGGTAGCGACGTTCTTGCTTTTGGTGTCGGTGCCGTCCGGCATCTTGATGCCGAACTGCTTCAGCATATTCGATACTGACTGGCTGGCAAACTTGAGCTGCGTGCTGTCGCCGCTGCCGTTCAGGCCGACGACGATGCCGTAGCCGATCAGCGGATTTTCACGCACGCCTTCGACGCTGACGAGATTGCGCAAGGTCTGTGCCGATGCTGCCAGCGCCTGGCCACCGGCGCCGGACAGCAGTGCCAGCATCAGGCAGTTCAAGAAAAGAGTGGGGCGGAATAGCTTCAGCGTCATGGTCGTAATCTCAACAATCTCAGAAAGGCATCCAGGGGCCGGTAAAAAAACGCGTCAGCCAGCCGGGCGAGTTGGCGTCGGCCAGTACCCCAGTGCCGGAATAGGCGATACGGGCATTGGCGATGCGCTGCGAAGACACGCGGTTATCGGCATCGATATCGGCGGAGCGCACATAGCCGCGCAACCTGACAAATTCCTCACCCTGGTTCAGGTACAGGCTTTTTTCACCGTTGACGCGTAGCAGGCCGTTGGGCAGCACTTCCTGCACGATCACGGTGATTGCGCCCTGCAAGGTATTTTGCTGGGTGCTGGACGATGTGCCGGCAAAGTCGCGCTGCACGCCAGCGCCCAGATCGGTCTTCAAGGTCTTGCCCCCGAAGCCGACAACGGGTTTGACCGCAACATTGCCGGATTTGTCGAAACTGGTGTCGGCCTTCTTGCTGGCCTGTGTCGTTTCTTCCAGTACGACGGTCACTACGTCGCCGGTGCGGAAGGCGCGGCTGTCCGACGTCAGTGACCAGGAGGCATCCTGCACAAAGACGCCGCCCGCCTGCCCCTTGCGCTGCATCGACTGTATCGTCGGAGGCGGATCGTCGCTGGGGCCGGGGATGACAGGGGGCTGCGATGGCGCGGCGCAGGCGCCCAGCAGCAATGCCGCCAGGGCGGTGAACAGGGCTTTCATTACCGTACTGCCTGCGAAAGGGTTTGCAGCATATTGTCGGCTGCGCTCAGCACCTTGGTATTCATTTCATAGGTGCGCTGCGCAGCGATCATATCGACCATTTCCTCGACGACCTGCACATTGGAGCCTTCCAGCGCGCCCTGTTTCAACTTGCCTAATGCACCTTCGCCGGGTTTGCCGTCGGTTGGCGTGCCGCTGGCCGCGGTTTCCTGGAACAGGTTTTCACCCAGCGCCTGCAGGCCGGCTGGATTGACGAAGCTGGTCAGTGTCAGCTGGCCGACTTCAGTAGGAATGGCGCTGGTGCCCACTGTCACCGATACCACGCCGTTTTCACCGATGGTGATGCCGGTGGTATTGGCGGGCAGGGTAATTTCCGGCACCACGGGCAGACCCTGGGCGTTGGTCAGGCGGCCGTTCTGGTCGGGCTGCAACTGGCCGGCGCGTGTGTACGCCGGGTCGCCATTGGGGCGGCGCACCTGCAGGAAACCGTTGCCGGTAATGGCGACATCCAGCGGCTGGCTGGTCGTCTGCAGGCTACCGGTGGTGAACACCTTTTGCGTGCCCACCATGTGGGTGCCGTTGCCCAGCTGTACGCCGGACGGCGACAGCGTATTATCCGCGCGCTGCGCGCCGGGCTGCTGGTCAATCTGGTAGAACATGTCTTCAAATACGACGCGGTCGCGCTTGAAGCCCACAGTGTTGACGTTGGCCAGATTGTTGGCGATAGCCTGCAGCTTGGCGTCTTGCGCCTGCACACCGGTTTTGCTGATCCACATTGCTGGATTCATGGTCTACTCCTCAATTTCATTTGTGCCGCCTGCGGCGCAGGGCAAGCAAACTGCGAACTGCTGCTTATCGAGCTTAATGGGCTTATTGGGCCTATCGGGTTATATCGGGTCGTTGGTCAGGCTAGGCGCTGATCAGGCGGTTGCCTGTCTGCGTCATGGAATCTGCGGCCTGATACAATTTCATCTGTACCTCAAAGCTGCGGTTCAGGTTCATCGTCGCCACCATTTCTTCCACTGCCGATACATTGCTGCCTTCCAGATGGCCGCCGCGCACCAGTACGCTTGGGTCGGTATTCAGCGTATCGCCATTACGGCTGACGATCAGGCCGGTTTCGTTTTTAGTGATGTCGGCGGCATCGGCCTTCACCAGCTTGAGCTTGTCTACCGGCTGCATGTCGGCCTGGCCGACGGTCTGCACCGAGATCGTGCCGTCCTGGCCTATCGATACACTGGTGAATTCAGGCAGCACGATAGGGCCGCCGTCGCCCAGCACCGGATAACCGTTGATGCTCAGTGCGCCGCTGGCATCCAGCGTCAGCGCACCGGCTCGTGTATAGGCTTCTGCGCCGTCAGGCCCCTGCACGGCGAGGTAACCGTCGCCGTCGATTGCCACGTCGAGGTCGCGCCCGGTTTCCTTCACCGTGCCCTGGCGGGTGACCACGGTGTTGGATTGCATCTGCCCCATGTGCCGGTCGTCGTAGCCGTAGCCGGGCACGGCCTGGCTGGTGGCCAGTTCCAGATTGGCGCGGAAACCGCCGGTTTCCATATTGGCGAGATTGTTTGCGTGCACCTGCTGGGCATGCAGGGCCTTTTCGGCCCCGCTCATTGCGGTATAGATCAGCGCGTCCATAGTCGTGGCCTGTTCCGGTTATATCGCTTGCATCAGCGATTGCATCATGGCGCTCTCGGTCGAGATCACCTTGGAGTTGGCCTGGTAGTTGCGCTGCGAAGTCATCAGGCCTACCAGTTCCGAGGTGACGTCCACGTTCGACTGTTCCAGCTGGCCGGTGGACAGGCTGGCTGCCATGCCGGTGCCGGGAGCGGAATACAGTGCCGTGCCTGAACCGGTGGAACTGGTCCAGCTGGTGTCGCTGACGGCCGTCAGTGCGCCTTCATCCGGGAAGGTGGCCAGCGCGACGACGCCTACTGTCTGCTTGGCGCCGTTGCTGTACTGCGCAATCAATGAGCCATCCTTGGCCAATGCGACGTCGATGAAAGTGCCTGAGGCGTTGCCGTCTGCCTTGTTGGTCGTGGTGGTGGAATCGCCGGCGAACTGCGTGGTGCCGGTGTAATCCACGCTCACGGTCAGCGCGGCGGCGGCGCCGGCTGCTGTCAGCGGCAATGTCCCCGGCACCAGCGGCGAGGTGAGTTGGCCGCTGGTATTGAATGTCAGCGTTGTGGTCGGTGTCAGCGGGGCGCCTCCATCCACTGTGTAATGGATATCGATACCGCCGGTTCCGTTCTTGACGAAGTACTGTGTCACGCTATGCTGGGTACCCAGCGAATCGTAGGCAACGGTCAGCGCGGACATGTTATACGACTGCGTGTCGCCCGGTGTGAAAGTAGGGTTCAGCGGCGGGGCCCAGTCTGCCGACAGATTGCCGACATAATTCATCTTGGTGCTGGCCACGGCAGGAACCTGGCCGGTAGGGATGGTCAGGTCCCCCATCGGGCCCAGCGTGGTAGTGCCCGGAACAACCGCATAGCCTTGCACGACGCGGCCGGAGCTGTCCACCAGCGTGCCGTCCTTGTCCTTGGAGAAAATACCTACGCGGCTGTACAGCATCGCGCCGCTGGAATCGCGGCTGACGAAAAAGCCGCGGCCGTTGATCAGCGCATCCAGCGGACGGCCGGTATTGAGCACGCCGCCGTTGAGTTCTATGCTCTGCGTTACTGAGCCGATTTCCGTGCCTGTCGGCTGCGTGCCGGCATACATCGACGAAAAATTGGCGCGCCCGGATTTAAAGCCATAGGTGCTGGAGTTGGCAATGTTGTTACTGATCGTGTCCAGTTGGTTGTTAATGGCCTGGATGCCTGACAAAGCGATATCGAAACTCATGGTGAATTCCTTTCAGTGAAAGAGTGAATTAATGGGATGCCTGGGCGGCATCAGGGCGTCCGTTGAAACCGGTGACGGCTGCAGGATCGATGTCGCCTATATTGCTGACGTTGAGCACGACACTGCCGCTGCTGGACAGGCGCACACCGTTAAGTTTCCCGGCAACGTCAATGGCCGGTTTTTCTCCGCTGTCGGTCTGCACTTCCATCGTGTAGTTTCCGGCGGGCAGTCCCAGTGCTGCGGGATTGACGGTGAAAGGCACGGAACCCGGCGCCTGCGTGCCGAGTTCAACATTGTGTTTCTTGCCGTCGCTGCCGGTCAGCACCAGCGTGGTCTTGGACGAAGCGCTGGCCAGCGTGATGGCGCCGCTGACACTGTCCGTACCGAGGTTGATGCTGTTGGTGCTGACGGTGACGCTGGAGCCTACCTGCCCGCCGAGCGCCAGCACCTGCATGCTTTGCAGCACGCTGGTGCTGGCGCTGGTCAGGCCGGCCAGGTTTTGCAAGGATTCCGTCTGGCTCAGCTGGGCCAGCTGGTTGACGAACTGGCTGGGGTCCGTCGGCGAGAGCGGATCCTGGTTCTTGATCTGCGCCACCAGCAGTTTGGTGAACATGTCGGAAACGTCGTTGCCGTTGCCGGCGGGCGGTTGTGCTGCACTACTGCCGGAGGCACCGCTGTTATTGTTCAAGAGACCGGTTTGCATGATCAAGATTCTCCTAGTTTGAGGAGGGACTGCTGCATGGCCTTCACGCGGCCGAGCACCTCGACATTAGTTTCAAAAGCGCGGGAAGCCGACATCATGTCGGTCATCTCCGCCACCTGGTTGACATTGGGATAGAACACCATCCCCTCTTCATTCGCCATGGGATTCCCAGGCTCATACGTTTTGCGCAAGGGTTCCGCGCTTTGAACCACATCCAGCACCTGTACACGGCCGCCTGCCTGGGGCGTGCTGCCGGAACCGGCATCCATGACGGCCGCGAACACGGGCTTGCGGGCGCGGTAGGTGCCGGCTTCGCTGCCGGCAACGGAGTCGGCATTGGCCAGATTACTGGCAATGGTATTGAGCCGCACTGTCTGGGCGGCCATGGCGGAACCGGCGATGTCTGCAATATTTCTGAATGTCATGGTTATTGCCCGGCAATTGCTTTTGCCAGTCCCTTGAGTTGCATATTGACGAAAGTGAGGCTGGTCTGGAAATCGGACGCGTTTTGAGAAAAGGCTGCCTGCTCGACGCCTATTTCCACGGTATTGCCGTCGCGGGTAGGGTGGTAGGGCACGCGGTACAGCGGATCGCCGCTTACACCATCGGTGTCCAGGCCCAGGCCGTTGCTGAAGCCGCTGCCGTCGCTGTCCATGACCTGCTGCAGCGTGGCATTGAAATCCATATCCTGCGCTTCATAGCCGGGTGTGTTTTCGTTCGCGATGTTCGACGCCAGTATCCTGGTTCGCTCCGCACGCAGCTTGAGGGCGTCCGGGTGCACACCCAGCGCATCCTTGAAATTAATACTCATGCTTCACCTTCCGTGGTTGAACTGCCGATGTAAAATGCCTGACATCCGAATTGCACTGAATGAAAGTCCCGCGTTGAAAGTCCTGTAATGAAAGCCCCGTATTGAAAGCCTTATCTATGCCTTCCGCTCCAGATGCTTTTTTGTTCCCTTGTCTTGCCGTGCGGCGTACAGCCGAACTCTTGTCGCTCACGCTGCTGCTTGCGCCGGGTCTTGCCGGAGCAGTGGCCGGCGCCGGCGGAACGAGCGACAAACTGCTGGCACAGATCCAGGACACTGCCCGTCGGCATTTGCTCAGGCAGGCGGAAAACGCGGGTTTGCGCGAGCCGCTATTTGATGTGGAGGTCATCAGGAGCGCCAAGCCGGTGCCTGCCTGCGGCGAACCCGTGCAGGTGGAGGGCATCGATACCCGCACGCCCAGCCGCATGCGGTTCGCAGCGGCATGCCGTACGGATACGCCATGGAGAATCGAATTCGTCGTGCGCGCCCATGTATCTGCCAGCGTGGCGGTTGCCGTTGCGGCGCTGCCGGCCGGCAAGCCGTATGCCGCAGCCGACCTGACGCTGGAAAGGCGGGATGTCACGGCAACGCCGGATCCCGTCTCTGACCTGGAGCGCGCCGTCGGTATGACGGGCCGGCGGGCACTGCGCGCCGGCGATGTATTGCGGGAGAGCTTGCTGGCTGCGCCGCTGCTGGTGCGGCGGGGAGAGGCGGTAAGCATCGTGGTGCGTAGGGAACAGATAGAAATCAGCGTCGCAGGCGAGGCAATGGAAGCCGGCGCGCGCGATGCACAGGTACGGGTACGCAATGTATCCACCGGCAATATCATCCGCGCCCGTGTAGTCGGACCGGCGATGGTGGAGCCTGTTGGCACGTCCTTGTCCACTCAATCCCCCGAATGACCGTTTGAAGGCGTTGATGCGCCGCGGCCGGCCTGGATGCGGTTTGCCACGCGGGCCAGCTTGTCGGCATAGGCGGGATCAGTGGCATAGCCGCCGCGCGCCAGACCCTGGGCAAATGCATGGGCATCGCTGCCGGTGTTGAGCGCGGCGCGATAGCGCGGATTATTCAGCAGCATCTGCGCATAGTCCTTGAAGGCGCTGGCCTGGTCGGGATAGCTGCGGAATGCCTCGGTTTTCTTGACGGCGCTGCCGTTCTCATATTCCGTTGTCAGCGAGTTGGCCACGTCGCCGCGCCAGCTGCCGCCCGCTTTCAGCGCGAACAGGTTGTTGCTGTCGCCACCGCCAGACTGCCTCAACGGCCGCTGGCCCCAGCCGGATTCGAGCGCGGCATGCGCGGCGACCAGGTCGGCCGACACGCCCAGGCGCTGGCCGGCTTCTTGCGCCCACGGCGCAATTGATTCCAGGAAATCCTGTTGCCCTTCGGGGATATCCGCGCCGGTGCTGCTATCTGCCTGCATGCCGGATTGCAGGCGCGCACGGTGGGCCTGCCCTTCGGCGCTGAGTATCGACATCGCGGAAGAGTCCGATGCCGCAGAACCGTGCTCGATGAAGTCGCTGACATCCCTGCGAACATCGCCGAACAGCGCGGCAAAACTGTTGCTGCCGGAGGCCGGCATCGCCGGCGAACCCGTTGCCATTGCCGTCGCAATTGCCGGAGCTGTAGCCGGCAGCCTTTGCTGCAGGCCCGGTGTCGGCGCGGTATGAAAGTCAGCCTGGCGCATAGATCTGTTCCTCGCCATGCAATGCTGCTTGCATGATGCTTTGCTGGTTCATCATCAGGCTGCAATTGCGCGTGTTGCGCTGCTTGCAGTCAATCGCCAGTTCTTCCAGCAATTGCCAGCCGGATTTCAGCGCGTCGCGCGGCGCACCGGTCAATATGCCTATCGCTACTGCCATGGTGCCGTCTGCTCCAAGCAGATTTTCAATCAGGAATACGCGCTGCTGGCGCCTTTGTTCCATCATGTCCACCAAGCCGGTGATCTGAGCGGCAAGTTCGTTCAGCTGCGCCGCCTGGTAGCGCAAGGCGGCATTGAACTGATCGTCCAGCAGTAACTGCAGCGAACGGTAAGCCTTGACGTCTTCGGCCACGCCCTTCATCAGCAGGCTCAACTGCTGCGGATGCGTGGGATTGCTGCCGGGAAGCAGTGCTTTCATTTGTCGCTTCCGTGGAAACGCTGGATCAACCCCGCCAGCTTGGCGGGGTTGAAGGTGATTTCTCCCTTGGCCAGGGCGTCGCGCAGCGCCGCCACCTTGGCCTGGTCTATTTCCGGCATGTCGCGCATTGCTGCCAGCGCAGGCTGCAATACGGAGGACTGCAAGGCCGGCGCCTCGCCCGCGGTGCTGGTGGCACTGGTGGATACAACGTCGCCGGCTGCAGTCTCGGCAACGCGGCTGACTGCGGACGTCTCGGCGGCGGCTGTGTTTGCGGGGCCGGTCCCGGTTGAAATTCTCATACGATTGCCTCTTGGTCTGGTTTGCATGTCATGTTGGCACCGGTTGTGCGGCAAGAGTGATTCACCGCCGAAGCAGCGCATTTCCCGCCTAGTTTCCGTTCGCAGTGCGTCCTTTCACTGGAAGAAGTTTGTCGCGCAGCCGTTTCAGCAAGTCGCGGTCCGGCAGTTCCGTATCCACATCCTTGCTGATCGGTTGCGTATCGCCCGGCATGCCGAACATCGCGGCGATGTTTTGCGCCTGGCCGCTGGTCAGCACCAGGATTTCAATGCGGCGGTTGACGCCTGCATCGGCGTTTTTGGTATCCAGCGGCGCCCGGTCCGCCATGCCTACCACCTGCAGTACGCTCTGTGCAGGCATGCCGCCGGCCAGCAGCTGCGAACGGGCCGACATCGCGCGGTTACTGGACAGAGTCCAGTTGGAGTAGGCCGCATAGCTGGTATCGGCGTATTGCAGCGAGTCGGTATGGCCGACGATCAGCATCTGGTTCTCCATCCGTGAAAACAGCGGCCCCATCTTGCGCAGCAGATTCTTGAAACGGTCCGTCGGCACCGCGCTGCCGCGCACAAACATGCCCTGTTTATCGGTGTCGTGCAGCATCACGCGCAGGCCGTACGGCGTGATGATGGACTGCAGGTTGCTGCTGAGCCCTGCGTCGGCGCTCATGCTGGCCAGCGCTCTCGACAAGGCAGCCAGCTCGCTGGCCGATTCATATCGGATCTTGCTGTCGCGGGCTTTCTCTGCAGGATCGGCCGGATGGGTATCGCCCACGGTCAGCTGCCTGCCTGCCGTTTCTGAATCGCCGGTGCGCGACAAAGGATTGCGTTCTATCATGCTGCCGCGCGGACCGCCCATCGATTCCGCCATGACACCCTGGCCTTCGTCCAGCTTGCCGCCGTGCGAATCGTTCATGACTTCCTGTATGCTTTCCTGCTGGCGCGCAGCCATGACCCATAGCACCAGGAACAGGCACATCAGCGCCAGACAAAAATCGGCGAAGGCGACTTTCCAGGCGCCGCCGTGGCCGTCATCATCATGCTTGCGCGCGGCTCGCTTGATGACGGCTTCGCCGTGTTTGTCATGCTTGTTAGGCTGCACGCTGTCTGTCTCCGTTGCGGCGTTGCGGCGTATCCTGCTCTTCGCCGTCATTGCCTTCCATGGCGTTGATCCAGCTTTCCAGTTGCGCAAAACTGGGCTTGATGTTCAGTTGCACCAGGCGGCGTCCGGCGTCAATCGCCAGCAGCGCAGGTTTCCCCGCCACATGGGTGACCAGCACGACTTTGACGCATTCCATCGTCGATGCCTCCTGGTTGACCAGCTGCTTCATCATGTTGCTGAGCGGATCCAGCACGCCGTAGCAAAAAAAGATGCCGATAAAGGTGCCTACCATCGCCGCCGCCACCCGCTCGGAAATTTCTGCGGCATTGGCGCCTTCCCCGACGGTGTTCATCGCCATGACGATACCCAGTACGGCAGCCAGGATCCCGAATCCCGGCATGGCTTCGGCGATCTTGTGCAGCGATTTGGACGGTTGTGAAAGTTCGTCATGGATGGCTTCCAGTTCTTGCTCCAGGACGCCTTCGAGTTCATGCGAGCTGATCTTTCCCATCGCCATCAGGCGGAAGTTGTCGACGATGAAAGCCAGCAGCTTGGGTTCTTCCAGGATTAGCGGGTAGCGCTTGAACAGCTCGCTTTCGCGCGGGGCTTCCACGTGCGCGTCCAGCGCCTTCAGGCCGCCGGCTGCCGTTTGCAGTAATTCATACATCAGCAACAGCAGCTGGCGCTGGAATTCCGAATCGTGCTTGCGTTTCATCACGATCTTGCGCAGCTGCCCCAGCATTTCCGACAGCACATAGCGCGGATTGCCGAGCACCAGCGCACCCAGCGCCGCGCCGGCGATAATGATCAGTTCCACCGGCTGCCAGATGGCGCTGGCGGTGCCGCCCATGAAGCCGAAGCCGCCGAAGACGCACGCCACTACGATGAGGATGCCGACTAGTTGTTGCATGCTGATTTCCTGTTCTGCATCATGGTTTGACTCCGGGGTTCCTGCGGCCGTTTTCCAGAAAATCCTGCATCTTCCTTAGCGCGCCCTTGTTCAGTTGGCACACGCGGGCGTCGGTCAGATCCAGAACGGCGGCGATTTCCTTGTAGCTCAGTTCGTATTCGTAATACATCTGTATGACTCGCTGCTCGCGCTCATCCAGATTCATCAGGGCCTGTTCCAGGCTGCGCTTGTTCATCAGCTGTTCTTCCGGGCTGGGAACGTCGGCGTGCATGCCTCCCATTTCCAGCAGCAGTTCGTCGAAGCTGGCGATCGATTCCGCGTTTTCGTCCATCTGGTGCTCGCGGTAAGCTTCGCTGGTGATTCCCAATGCCTTGACGATTTCGTTCTCGGTCGGCTCATGCCCGACCTGCCTGGTCAGTTCGCGGATGCCGTCGCGCAGCTTGTGGCTTTGCTGGCGCACCGCGCGCGGGCGCCAATCCTGGCGGCGCAATTCATCCAGGATGGCGCCGCGGATGCGCAGGCTGGCATAACCTCCGAACCCGGCATCCGGTTCGCCATAGCGCCGCAATGCTTCCAGCAGGCCCATCAGGCCTATCTGTTCCATGTCGTCGCGGTCGATTGCGCCGGCCACCTGCGAGTTCAACTGGCGCACGATGCGCTTCACCAGCGGCACGTACGCCAGCAGATGTTTTTGCTCATCCGCGCTGTGCTGCAACAGGGCAGCGCCGGCTTCGGCGTACTCCTCTACATAGGCCACATCACACTCCACGTAAGCTCCTGCTATATATCGAATGTTTCATTCGGCGCATCATTCAATGATGAGCTTGCCTATCATGACTTCGGCAAACGGTTTTTCGTGATGGTCGCGGGCGTAATTTTCCGTAAACGCGCGGTTGATCTCCGTAGCAAACTGGTCCACCGTCATGTACTCCGCTTTTTCCATGGGAAAGGAAGACAGCGATTTCACTGCGATGCTGCGCAGCAGCGGCAGGTGTTCCTTGGTTATCTTTTCCTTGTCCTCTGCGACCTTGATCACCAGGTCAGTGGACATATAGTGGGTGACTGTTTCGCCCGGACTGCGGCGCAGCATGACGACCACTTTTTCCAGGCTCAGGTATTTGTAGACCTTGGTATCGGCGGCAAGCTTGGCCGCAGCGGCAGCAGGACTTGCCGCTGCGGGCTTGGGCATGCTCCACCACATCGCCGCCGCGGCGCCACCGCCGGCGAGCAAGCCCACCGCAACGAAAGCCAGTATCAGTTTGAGGTTGTTCTTCATGTCCGCTTAACCCTTGTCTGCCGGTGCTGCAAAACTGCCAGCCTCTTGCTCGGCGTCGGCCAGTGCACGGCCGGGCTGGTTTTCTTCCCTTTCCCTGGCTGCCTGCTGCTGGCGGCCTTCTGCATCTGCACTGCCGTTGCCTGCATTACCGCCGGCATTGCTACGGGACGGTGCAGACACCGTTACCGCTACGTCGCTGTACTGGCGATGGCTCTGGCTCAGGTCCTGTCTCAGGCTGTCGCCGATGCTGTGGAGCTGGCGCAGCACTTCATTGTTGGTGGCGCTCATGTTGACTTGTAGCGCACCAGCCTCGTGGCGTATGGAAATTTCTATGCGGCCCAGCATCGGCGGGTCCAGCCGTATGACTGCCTGCTCGCTGTTTTTGCCCAGCTGCATTTGCAGGCGGTCTCCCAGCGCTTCCCTCAGCGGCTGTTGCCACTGTGTGGGCGATCCAGCCAGCTTGACTGTATCTGCCGGCATTGCGGTCGGATTGCCGAGGCCGGCTGCGGACCACACACCAGTGCTATTGCCGGCCGGAGGCAACGTAGCGCCGCCGGCCTGGCTGCGGTCGGCACTACTGTCGCTGCCAAAGAACGGTAGATCACGCGTAGCGCCTGCCGTCGCCTTTGTGTCTGCTGCCGGCGGAATTTCTGCAGGCATGCGCAGATTGCCTGGCTGTTGGGGCTGCGTTGCTTGGCCTGCCGTATCGGGCAGGCTGGAAAAATTTGCCTGGCCGGACTCCGTAGCCATCGCCTGCGTTCCAGAAACATCGATAAGGGCGGTAGCCGTGGATTGGCGCATATCCGGTGCAGCGGCTGCGTTGGCTGCTTCGGCTGCTTCGGCTGCGCCGGATATTGCCGCGGTTTCTGCATCCCCCGACGTGCCGTCGGTAGGCTGCCCGCCGACGGCAGGGGACAGCGTTAGGGCTGTCGGGGCAAGTGCCGGCGCCATGGGGAAATTCAGGATCACCGGCATCAGCGACAGCGCCATCGCCGGCAGGCCGGCATCCTTTTGCGCATCGCTGTCGGCCTCGCCGTGTGCCTGGGTTTTAGCGGGAGTTTCCGTATCTTCTTTTTCGTCCGCTTTCGCTTCGGCGCCTGTTGTCCTCGCGGAACCGAAAATGCGTGAAAACTGGGACCAGACGTCGTTGGGCAAGCCACTGTTGACGGCCGGTGGCTGACCCGCCTGGCTAGAAGATGCTGCCGGAGCCGGTACAGGCGCTGCATTCGCCGAAGTGGACGGAGATGCGGCGGCAATGGCGGGACTGACAGGATTGACGGCGCCGGCGGACGGCAGGTCGCGGGTGGATGGTGCGTTGCTGTTCAGTGCGATGCTCATGCTTCAGTTCCATTCAAGTCGTTTGCGCCATTCAGTGCGTAGGCCATCCAGCCTTCCTTATTGGCTTGCATCGTGGCCAGATGTTTGTTCAGTCGCTCGGACTCCATTGCACAATGCTGGTAAGCCTCGCTGTGCGTGGCACGCAGGCTCAACAGGCCGGCGCGTTCCTCGCGGCTCCACGCGCCTGCGGCCGCCAGGCGCTGCAGGCTGGCGCCCAGTTCCCTGTCGGCTTGTTCCAGCGCCGGCCAGTTTTTTGTTTCAGCGGCTTCCTTGAGCCGCGCTGCCATGGCGAGCAACTGCTGTTGCCGGCTCGTTTGACTGTCGATGTGCCTATTCATGTTTAGCCTGCACGCCTTGCCATCCTTGCCTGATGGTTGTCAGCAAGGTGGCGACTTCATCGACCATCGCCGGCTCCAGCTCCACGCCGGCCTTGTAAAGTCGCCACGCGCAGTAGTCGTACAACTTACCCAGGTTGGCAACCACTTCGCCGCCGGTATCGAAATCCAGCGCGCTGGACAAGCCGTTCAATATTTCCACGCACTTGTCCAGGCTGCCGGCCTTCAGCTCATAGCGGCGGGCAGCGATATGTGCGCGCGCGCGGGCCAGCTCCTCCAGCAAACCGTCCATCAGCACCAGCACCAGTTGCACCGGCGTGGCCCTGGCCGTCTGTGCATCGAGATTGACTGCGTGGTAACTGCTATAAGCTTCGTAATTCAACATCGTTATCTCACTGGTTGGATGGCCGGAGGGCTGCTCGTTACTATGGGTTGCCGTTAATTGCTGTTAGTTGCTGTTACTGAACAGGGCATCGAAAATATTCGTGGTCTGGTCCATCTGCGCCTGCAGCGTCTGTAGCTGGGTAAATTGCTGCAGATAGCGGTTGTAGGCACTGTTGTACTGGTCATCCAGCGAAGTCTGGCGGTCGGCCAGCGAGGATTGCAGATTAGTCACCGAATTCTGCCTCTGCGTAATCTGACCGGTGGCGCTGTTGGTCCAGAGTTCCAGATACTTGTTCATATCGCCGAGGATGCCGGATTGTGAACCCAGCGTTGTGGTACCCAGCAGCTTGTCCAGCCCTTCCGGATCGGTCGCCAGCTTTTTGGTCAGCTGGGTCTGGTCCAGCGACAAGGTGCCGTCGCGGTTTGCGGTAACGCCATAGCTGGCCAGGCTCAGGCCGTTCAGGCTTTCGCGTATTGCGCTGCCCATGCGGCTGTTGAGCACGCCCAGGCCGGTGTCATTGGCAAACGTGCCGGCGGCGATATTTTTTGAAGGGTTGCCTACGGTGGTCAGGCCGCTGAGCACGCCTTGCAAAGCGTTATATGCGTCTACGAAAGACTGCATGTTTGCAGCCGTGCCCGCCGTGTCGGACGCGATGGTCAAGCCTACAGGCGGATCGCCTGCCGACATGGCCTTGGTGAAGGTCATGCTGACGCCGTCGATGGCCTTGAAGGTATTGGATGCCTGCTGCAGCCTGATGCCGGTATTCTGGTCGCCCAGCCAGACGACGGCGTCTTGCGCCGGCACCAGTTCGCTACCGCCATCCAGCGCTGTTTTCAGCGGGCCGGAAGCAACCTGGCTGGTGTCCAGCGTGATCTTGCCGTCGAGGCCGGTAGCATTTGATTGCAGCACCAGTTGCGATTGTCCGCCCACGGTAACGGTGGAGGCGGTAACGGTGGAGTTATTGCCGGTCGCGGTATTGATTGCCGCGGCGATTTCCTTCGCTGTCAGGCCGTCGCCGTTGGTATCGGCTGCCGCCAGGTTGACATTGAAGGTGGTGCCGCCGGCCAGCGTGACTTTCAAGGTATCGCCACCGGTGACGCTGGCATTGGTCAGCCCGCTATAGACCACCTGGTTGGCACTTGCCAGTTTTTCAACGAAAAAGGAATAGCTGCCCGGAACGGCGGAGGCATTGGCGGTTGCCGTGCCGACGGCGCTGTTGCTGAACGTGGCGGTCTGCGCGAGCACGCCGTTTTTGTTCGACAGGCCGTCGAGCGCGGATTCAAAGGTGGTCAGCGCAGATTGCAGTTTCGTCAATCCATCCGCCGCGCTTTTTGCTGCGTTGGTCTGGTTGGTCAGCATGGTCTGCCGGTCTGCCGTATAGGCAGTCGCAAGCTGCTTGGCGGTGGTGTCCGGATCGTATTTTGGGGTCGAACCGCTGGTGCTGGATGTGCTGGTCATGTCAGTTTCCTTTCTGAAAAGGGGGAGGTGGTGGCCTGGTTTCCTGTTTTGGTATTATTACCAAGGTACAAGGCGACCGTTTTTGCTCCCGGCTGAAATCGATGTGCGGATGTCATGGCTGCCTTCCACGGTGCCACGCCTGGATGGCCAGCTCATCCTGCTGCTTGCGATCATGCTTTTGTTGTTCATTGCTTAAGTCGTTACGTTTTTGCTCCAGCACCTGGCCCAATACCTCGCGCTTGCGCCACGCGCTGTTGAGCGCCTGCTGGGTGACTGCCATGTCCGCTTCGTGCAGGTCCAGGTCGTTGCGGTGTGTGTCCGCTATCTGCATGACGGCCTGCTTGTAGTTGGCGCAATTGATCGATAGTACGAGCGGTAGCGCGCCGCTGGCGCCGCTGTCGGCGCACAGGCCGGCCAGGCGCTCCAGGTTGGCGCGGTAGCGGTCCCGCACGCCGGCCTTGCCGGACAAATCGGCCTGCAGCCGGTCCACGTCGCGGCTGCGCAGCGTGACCAGGGTATCCAGACTATCTATCGTCGAGCGTTTGCTCATGCCATCAACTCCTCAAGCTGGGTGACGCACGGCCCCATTGGCGCGGCCTCATGCGTGCCCTGGCACAAAAATTCTTCGATACGCGGATTCAGGTTGACCGCGCGGTCGGTAACGGGGTCTGCCCCCGGCACATAAGCGCCCAGGGGAATCAGATCACGCACCCTGTCATGGCGGGCCAGCATGCTTTTCAGGTCGCGGGCTGCATGCAGCTGCTGCTTGCCGACTACCTGCGCCATGCAGCGGCTGATCGATGCGCCGATGTCGATCGCAGGGTAGTGGCCGCGTTCGGCCAGTTCCCGCGTCAGCACGATGTGGCCGTCCAGGATCGCGCGTGCGGCGTCCACCACAGGATCCTGCTGGTCGTCGCCCTCGGCGAGCACGGTATAGATGGCGCTCATGCTGCCTTGTTCGTTTTCACCGTTGCCAGCGCTCTCCACGAGTTGAGGCAAGGCGGAAAATACCGATGGCGGATAGCCTTTGGTCGCAGGCGGTTCGCCCAGCGCCAGCGCTACTTCGCGGCGCGCCATCGCATAGCGTGTCAGCGAATCCACCAGCAGCAGTACGTTTTTGCCCTGGTCGCGGAAATGCGCGGCAATCGAATGGCAGAGCTCGGTGGCCATCATCCGCATCAGCGGCGACTCATCCGCCGGAGCGATGACCAGCACCGCCTTGCTCAAGCCTTCCTTGCCGAGCGATAGTTCGACAAATTCGCGTACCTCGCGGCTGCGTTCGCCGATCAGGCCGACCACGACCACGTCCGCCACCGTCTGCCGCGTGATCAGGCCCAGCAGCACGCTCTTGCCCACGCCGCTGCCCGCCATCAGGCCGACGCGCTGGCCCTTGCCCAGGGTGAGCATGCTGTTGATGGCGCGTACGCCCACGTCCAGCGGCTCGCTGACCGGTTTTTTCCTCAAGGGGTGTACTTTGGGCGGATGGGATTCCAGCACGTGTTCTCCGCCCAGCCTGCCCAGGTCGTCTATCGGTTCGCCCAGGCCGTTGACCATCCTGCCCAGCCATGAAGGGCCGATCTGCAGGCTGGCTTTTTCCGGGCTGGGCAGCACGCGGGCGCCGGTCGTCAGCCCCGCCGCTTTCTTGAACGGCATCAGGTAGGATAATTTTTCACGGAAACCCACTACCTGTGCATCCAGCCATTCGCCGGACACGGTTTCGATCTGGCAGCGCTGGCCGGTGTACAAAGGGCAGCCCGCGCTTTCCAGCAGCAGGCCGGATGCGCCCACCAGCCTGCCGGTGGGCGTGGCGACCGGCACGGCGCCGAGTTCGAGTTTGCGCAGCGCAGCGGAGATCATGACGCTGCCTCCTCGTCCGGAGTATCCGCTGCGTTCTGTAGTTGTTCGCTGACTTGCTCCAGGCAGGCAGCCAGGCGCTGCTGGCAGCCTGCATCGGCTTCGTGGTCGCCGGCCTTGACCCGGCATTCGCCCAGGTCCAGCCGGGAATCGGGTATCAGCGTCCAGCGTGCCGCACGCTTTGGGTCCAGTTCCTTGATGCGCTGCAGCTCTTCGGGGTTCAGGAATACTTCAATCTCATCGCGCGTAGGCGGCATCGAAGCCAGGGTTTCGTCGACCAGGGCCAGCAACTGCACGGGCTGCAGTGCCAGCTCTGCCCGAATCACCTGGCGCGCAACCTTGGCCACCAGGTCCACCACTTCCTTGCGTTGCGCTTCGCGGTAGTCGCTGCCGATTTTTTCCAGGCCGGCCAGCATCGCATCCAGCGGACGGGCCAGTGTGTCGAACGACACCAGGGTTTCGCGCCGTCCTTCGTCGCGGCCCTGTTGCGTGCCTTGCCGCAGGCCGGCCTCGTAGCCGTCCTGACGGCCGCGCTCCAGCCCCAGATCGTACCCGTCCTTCTGCCCCTGCTGGAACCCCTCGGACACGGCAATCTGCCATTGGTCTTCGGTGCCTGCGGAACGCTCGTTGGCAGCCTTGAACTGTGCCAGCGGCGGGAAGCGGTAAGGACGGAACTGCTTCATTCAACCACCGCTTCAGCGAACAGCTGGATTTCTATTTCGCCCGCATCGGCCAGCGCTTTTACCTGCGCCATGATTTCCCGGCGTGTCTGTTCTATGCGGCTCAGGGGAATAGGGCCGGCGCGCCGCATCATGTCTTCGAAGTTCTGCGCCTGGCGGCGTGGCATGGTTTTCAGGATCGCGTCGCGCACCGCCGGCTCCGCGCCCTTGAGCGCGATGGCCCATTGTTCCAGCGGCACTTCCTCGATGATGCGCATGATCGCCACTTCGGGCTGGCGCGACAGGATGAAGAAATCGTACATGCTGAATTCGATTTCGGAGACCACTTCGGGGTCGTGGGCGCGCAGCAGTTCCACCAGCTGCTGGCGGTCTCCGGTCACGCGATTCAGTATTTCGGCTACCTGGCGCACGCCTTCTATGCTGGTGCTTTGCATGTCCAGGCTGTTCAGGCAGCGGCCAACCAGCTCGTCCAGCTCCAGCAGCAGGTCCTTGTCGATCTCGTCCAGACGGGCAACGTTCAGCAGCACCAGGTCGCGCCCTTCCAGCGGTAGCGCGTCGATGATGCTACCGGCCAGTGTGGGCGGCAGGAAAGCCAGAAACACTGCCTGCATGCGCACATGCTCATTGGCGATATAGTCGGCCAGCCATTTGGGCGATACCCACTGCAACCTTGCCATTTTCGGGCGGATGGCATCGCCGTAAATGCTATTGAGCACGGTGTTGGCGATGTCGCCGCCCAGTGCCAGGTCCAGCGAACGTTTCAGGTAAGAGCGCGACGCGCCGTGCACGCCGCTCTGCTGACGGTAGTCGTCAAAGAAGTTTTGCATTGCCGTCTTGACGGTTTCTACCTTCAACCCGCTCATGCGCGACATCACCTGTGTCACTTCCAGCAGTTCTTCGCGAGACAGGCAACGCAGCACTGCTGCGGCTGGCTCTTCGCCTATGCTCAGCAGCACGATGGCGGCCTGCTCCACCGGGCTGAGCGCGACTGCGGCCGGCAGCGCCGGGTCGGAAGGGTTATTGAGTTCGGCCATTTTTTTGCATCCATTGTTTGACGACTTCAGCCACGCGTTCCGGCTCCTTGCCTGCCAGCACCTTCAGGTGGTCCACCATCACGTCCACAGCGGAACCGGCGGGGGGCAAGTCGTAGTTCTCCAGCAGCGGCACTACCGGCATGGCGCCGGCGAGCTTGGGTTCTGATTGCGTCCTGCCTTCCGCGCTGGAAGCGGAAAGGGCCTGCGCAGCAGAAGCACTGTTGTTGAGGTGAACGTCGGCGGAGCGCAACATCGGTGGGGCCAGTTTTTGCGTCGCCAGCCGCATCATCGGACGCACTATCAGGAAGAAGCCCAGCACCGCCGCCAGCGCATAGCTGGCCCAGGAGCCCATGTCGACGACGTTGTCGCGCTCCTGCCACCATGCAACAGGTGCTTGCTTCGGAGGAAAGGGCAGCGCCGATACCGCCAGATTGTCTCCGCGTTGCGCGTTGATGCCCAGTCCGTTGCGCAATATCTTGTCTATGCCTGACAGCTCTGCCGGAGTCCAGCCTGTCTTGGGAACCGGTGCCGCATTGTTGTTCAGCACTACCGCTACGCTGAGTTTATCCAGCCGTCCGCGGCTATGCTTGATCTGCGTGATGCTGCGGTCGTAAGCATACTGGCGCGTGGTCGCATTTTTGCGCGCGCTGCCCTGGTCTGCCGTCTTGTCCTTGTCGCCATCCGCAGCTTTTTCCGTATCCGCAACCGAAGAAGGAGGGCGGTTGCTGAGCGAACCGGGGATGCCGAGCGCCATGCGGTTGCGGTCCTGCTCATCGCGCATTGCTTCGTTCGTTACCTTTGGGTTGTCGCCGTATTTTTCCTGTGTTTCTTCCACCCTGTCGTTGTTGACCGCGGCGGTAACGCTGACCTTGAAATTGTCTTCACCGAGGACCGGCCCCAGCAGGTCGCGGATATTACGGCGGGTTTCGTCCTGAAAGCGCTTGGCGCTTTCATCGCCGTTATTGCCGGCGTCGAAGCCTTCGCTCAGGTCCACGTGCGAAGAAAGCAGGTTGCCGGCCTGGTCCACCAGGCTGACGCGCTGCGGCGCCAGCGAAGCCACGCTGCCTGCCACCAGGTTGATGATGGCAGCGATCTGCTCGGGCGCCATGGTTCGGCCCTGCTTCAATGCCACCACTACCGAAGCCGAGGATTTTTCGCCATCGCTTGCGACGAAGGAGCTTGATTTGGCAATTGACAGGTGGACGCGCGCGGAAGAGATCGCATCCAGGCTCATGATGCTCTGCGCCAGTTCGCCTTCCAGGCCGCGCCGGAAGCGGACGTCCTGTACAAACTGGCTGACGCCCAACGGGTCATTCTTGTCCATCAGTTCCAGGCCGGCCGGCAATTGCGCCGTGACTCCCTTGGAGGCCAGCATCATGCGTACTTTGCCGAGCATGCTTTCCGCCACCAGCACCTGGCCGCTGTCCGGATGCACCCTGTATGGAATATGTTCTGCGTCCAGCGCAGTCATCATGTCGGACACAGCGATTTTTTCGCGGCCTCCGAAGACCGGTTTGTAAGCAGACTGGTCGCGCCAGAAATACATCATTGCCAGCGCGGTCAGGCCGATCGCGAGCACGACGATGGGGATCAGGTTTTTGAGTACGGCGGAAGAAGCGGCGGGCAGGGCGGCGGGAGTATGGGATCGCAAGCGCGCCAGGCCGGACTTGAGGGTGGTAATCACTGGGATATCCGGTCGGGTTAGAGAGGAAGCTTGATCAGGTCGTCAACCGCGCCCATGACCTTGTTGCGGACCTGCATCAGCATGGAAAACGACAGGCTCGCTTCCTGGCTGGCGAGCATCGCTCCCACCAGATCATCGCTGCGGCCGCTGTCGACGTCCGCCATCTTGTCGGAGGCAAGCTGTTCTTTGCCGTCCACCTTGCCGATGGCGTCCTTCATGCTCTGAGCGAAAGACGCTTCCTGCTGGAAGCCTGCGTCGCCTATCTGCATGGCCGGTGCGACCTCGTTGTCTTTCAGATTCAGCGCGTCATTTTTTAATGAAGCCAAATCTGCACGGATCAAGCTCGTCATTTCGTGTGCCATTTATCCATCCTTGTTTGTTTGAGGTGCAAACCTCAATCCAGGGCGCTGGGCGCTTAAAACAGGTCCAGATCCGACTGCATACCTGCAGCAATATGGTTTCCGGTTTTCGCCAATAGTGCCTACAAAATATGTCAGCAATATTACAAAAAAATGTAAGACTAAATACTATTTAAACGAAAATTACGAATGAAAATTAAATGTTTTTATTTACTTTTGCTTACGAAATTTATTTAGTACCTTACGGTAACTATTTATTCTTAACATTTCTATTTCATTGATTTTACAAAGAAAAATTAGCATTGTCGCTCTGTGAAAATCTTGCTGCGATGCGATAAATTTCTTGGTTATCTGCATTTATATTACCGTACGGTAATTTAGATGTAAAGAATTGTTTCGTATATGAATATTTATGTGTGGCAATGTTTCATGTATTGCGATATTATTGAATACAGAGGTAGTCCTACTTATTGTTTTTCCGGCCTACAAATTGCAGTGCACAGTGAAGTAGTCATGGCATTTGATTCCTACATCAAGATACGGTCACAAATACGTATTGGGCCGGTAGGGACTTCGCCGCATCCAACTATCAGGTTTGCCTTTATGAGCAAGACAAAACAGACAGATCGACTGCTGCAGCATCAGGTTCTGGACCCCTGTCTCCTGGGGCGGCCCATCCATCTGCTGCACACCTTCACATCGCAACTGCGTGAAGATTTCACCGGCGCTTTCAAAACTGCTCCAAACCGTCGCTACTGGGCGTCGTTCCAGATAGAGGGCGTGACCATGGGACGCAACGACGAAGCGACCGAGGAGCGCTGGATCGCCTATACCGCGCCTGGCGGCAGCATCTCCTTTTCGCTGGAACGCGCCGTGTTGCTGAGCGTGCTGAATTACCGTTACGGCCGGCGCAACGATAAATCGCCGGGCAGCCTGCATGCACAGGACGGGCAGACGCAAGGCGCTGTGGCTGCATCGCACATGCCTGTTAGGATCACCGCGACCGAAGAGCGCCTGGCGGTGACGCTAGGCCAGCAATTGTCGGGCTTGCTGGCAGCACGGATAGAGGCAAACCTGTCTGCGGCAGCTATGGCTGCGGCAGGCGCCGAGGGCAGTACGGCGAAGTTGCAAGCCCTGCAGCTCCCGTCGCCGCTAAAGGCCGCTCTTACTGCTGCGCCGGCCAAGGGAAGCTGGGTGGTTGCCGTGACGGTGCTGGATATCTCCACCGGCGAAACGGGTCTGCTGCATTTCGGGCTCGACCATGCGCTGATGTCCAGCGTGTTGCGCGGGCTGGCAAGCACCGCGAAATCAAAATCAATGCCGCAGAACAGCGGACCGCTGGCCTCACGCCTGCAACTGAAGCTGACCGGCAGGCTGGTCAATCAGCAGGTGGCGCTCGGCGAACTGCTGAACATCCGCGTCGGCGACGTGATCCCCGTCAACCTGGGCAAGGCAGATGTACTGCTGGAAGATTCCCGGCTGTTCACCGCAGCAGTGACGGAGCACAAAGGAAACCTGTGTCTAACCTCTTTTGAAGGTGCTGAATGATATGAACCTTACCGAAAAAACTTCAGTGGAAACGCTGCTGGACGACATGGCGGAAGATGTGGTCGTGAACCAGCCTTCGGCGGATGCCGCCAACACGGGCCTGCGCCGCAATATTCCTGAAATGATGCGCAAGATCCCGGTAACGCTGACGCTGGAAGTCGGTTCCGCGCGCGTGTCCTTGCAGGAGCTGATGTCGATCGCCCCCGACAGCGTGCTGGAGCTGGACAGGCTGGCAGGCGAGCCGCTGGTGATCAAGGTTAACGGCACGCCGATAGGGCGGGCCGAAGTGGTTGTCGCAGGTGAGAACTACGGCTTGAAAGTCATTGATCTCGATGGCCTCAACCTGGATCTGATGGCGCCATGATCTCCCTGCAGTCAGGCAGCAGGCCGCGGCGCCGGATGGCGCCTAGCGCACCGTTGGCATTGTTGCTCGTGCTGGCTCTGGCGCTGTTGTTTGCATGCCGGCCGTCCTGGGCGGGAACGGTTGAATTGCTGGGTTCTTCGGTCAACGGCGCAAAAGCCGAATATACCGTCAAGACCCAGATACTGATCATCATGTCCCTGCTCGGGCTGCTGCCCGTGATGATGATGATGATGACCAGCTTCACCCGCTTCGTGATTGTATTGTCTTTGCTGCGGCAGGCGCTAGGCTTGCAGCAGGGTTTGCCCAACCGCATCGTTACCGGTATTGCGCTGATCCTGACGCTGCTGGTCATGCGCCCGATAGGTGAGCAGATCTGGACGCAAGCCTTCCTGCCCTACGACCAGGACCAGATAGGCCTGGAGCAGGCATTGAAAATTGCCGAGGCGCCGCTGTCGCGCTTCATGCTGGCGCAGACCAGCAAGGCAGCGCTGACACAGATATCGGCACTGGCCGGCGAGGGTGCTGTCAGCAAGCCGCAGGATCACGGCTTCATCGTCAAGCTGGCGGCCTTTGTGCTTAGCGAACTGAAGACGGCGTTTCAGATAGGCTGCATGCTTTTCATTCCCTTCCTGATTATCGATCTGGTCGTTTCCTCGGTGCTGATGGCAATGGGCATGATGATGCTGTCTCCGCTGGTCATTTCCCTGCCGCTGAAGCTGCTGCTGTTCGTGCTCGTGGACGGCTGGACTTTGACCGTCAATACCCTTGTTACCAGCGTGCAGGCCTACTGATGATAACGCCCGAAATTGCTGCCGACCTCATCAACGAAAGCCTGCATATTGTCATGCTGCTGGTTGTGGTGCTGGTCGTGCCGGGCCTCATTGTGGGCTTGCTGGTGGCGCTGGTGCAGGCCGCGACGCAGATCAATGAACAGACACTGAGTTTTCTGCCCAGGCTACTTGTGACCCTGCTCGCGGTCACACTAATGGGACGCTGGATGGTCGGCTACCTGATGGATTTCTGCGTTTCCATCTTCCACCGGGCGGCAACGCTGGTCGGATAACCGGCCAGCACGCAAGGATGCCATGGAACCTGTCTTCAGCCAGCTCATCCCCTTACTCAGCGCCTTATGGTGGCCATTCTGCCGCATCCTTGCGATGCTGAGCGCCGCCCCCATCATCGGCGACGGCATGGTGCCGGTGCCGGTGCGTATCCTGCTGTCTCTGGTGCTGGCGGTCGTGATGCTGCCGATTTCACACCAGGCGGTCGCGATAGACCCGATTTCGATGCAGGGCGTGGCAGCAGCGGTGGAGCAGGCGGTGATAGGCGGCGTGCTCGGGCTGGCTTTCCAGTTCAGCATGTCCGTCATCCTGATGCTGGGTTTTCTGGTGTCGAGCCAGATGGGCCTGTCCATGGCAGTCATGAACGACCCTATGAATGGCACCTCATCCGACGTCGTTTCCAGCATGCTGTCCATCATGTGCATCATCGTTTTCTTTTCTATCGACGGCCATCTGGTGCTGACCGGCGTGATCGGCGCCAGCCTGAAGGCCTGGCCGATCGGAGGCGGTTTCGGTTTGATCAGCTTGCAGGCCATTGCCTACAATGTTTCCTGGATCTTCGCCGCCGCGTTGCTGCTGACGGTGCCGATTGCATTTTCGTCCATCGTGGTGCAGCTGGGTTTCGGCTTCCTGAACCGGGTCGCGCCTTCGCTGAATCTTTTCTCGCTGGGTTTTTCGGTGATCACAATGTTTGGGCTGTTCATGCTGGCGCAACTGGCGCGTTTCGTGCCTGACCACTATATTCGCATGACGGGCAGGGTGCTGGACATGCTGCAGCAGCAGATGCAGGGAGCAGCCCATGGCTGATACCGGGCAAGGAGATAAAAGCGAAAAGGCCTCGCAGCAGAAACTGAAGAAGTCCCGCGAAGAAGGCCAGGTAGTCCGCTCGCGCGACCTTTCCACCGCACTGGGTATCCTGGTCAGCCTGAAACTGTTCGTATGGCTGCTGCCATCCTACGTACAGGATTTCCGCTCGCTGTTCCGTCAGAGTTTTTTGCCACTGGGAAGCGAGGGCGCGCTGGATAACGGCATGTCCGTCATCTTCGATACCGCCATGGGGCTGCTGGTCAAGATGGTGGCGCCCTTGTTCGTAGTGCCGCTATGCGTGGTGCTCGGCTCGCTGATTCCCGGCGGCTGGATCATCAGCACCAGCCACTGGATGCCTAAAATGGAAAGACTGAGTCCGGCCAAGAACCTGGGGCGGCTGCTCAGTCCCAAGCACGGTTTCGAACTGCTGGTGTCCATGCTGAAAGCCGGCATGCTGGGCGCGGTGCTGTTCCACGTCAGCCGTGCCGGTGCGGACAGCTATATACGGCTGCAAAACCAGCCGCTGGAGCAAGCTTTGTCCGAAGGCGGCGGGCTGATGCTGGATGGCGTAATGGCCTTATGTTCGGTCTTCATCCTGTTCGCGATTATCGACGTTCCCGCTCAGGCCTTTTTCTTCATGCGCAGCCAGCGCATGAGCAAGCAGGAAGTCAAGGAAGAGCACAAGTCCAACGAGGGCCGGCCGGAGCTGAAGCAACGCATACGCCAGCTGCAGCACCAGATTGCCCGCCGCAGCGTGCGCAAGACAGTGCCCACGGCCGATGTCGTGATCGTCAACCCGGAACATTATGCAGTAGCCCTCAAGTATGACGAAGACCGCGCCGAAGCGCCCTTTGTCGTCGCCAAGGGTGTGGACGAAATGGCCTTGTATATCCGTCAGGTGGCCGCCGAGAATGGCATTGAGACATTGTCGCTGCCGCCACTGGCACGGGCGATCTATAACACCAGCCAAGTGAATCAGCAGATTCCCGTGCCGCTCTACAAGGCGGTATCGCAGGTATTGAATTATGTGCTGCAATTACAGGCTTTCCGCAATGGCCGACGTACGGCCCAGCCGCACTTCCCGAATGAAATGTTTGTACCGACTCATCTGAGCGAGGTTATTCCCTCATGAACTTCCTGAACCGCATTGTCGCTGAATTGCGGCGCCACAAATTCGCCACGCCGCTGTTCCTGCTGGTGATACTGGCCATGATCATCCTGCCGCTGCCGCCGATATTGCTGGATGTGCTGTTCACGTTCAATATCGTGCTGGCGCTGATCGTCATCCTGGTCAGCGTATCGGCCAAGCGGCCTTTGGATTTCTCTGTATTCCCGACGGTGATCCTGGCGACCACGATGCTGAGGCTGACGCTGAACGTGGCATCCACCCGCGTGGTGTTGCTGCACGGCCACCAAGGTACGCATGCGGCGGGGCAGGTGATCGAGGCCTTCGGCAATGTGGTCATCGGCGGCAACTTCGTCGTCGGCCTGGTGGTGTTCGTGATCTTGATGATCATCAATTTTGCGGTGGTGACCAAGGGCGCTGAACGTATCTCGGAGGTGTCCGCGCGCTTCACACTGGACGCGCTGCCGGGCAAGCAGATGGCCATCGACGCCGACCTGAATGCCGGCCTCATCAACCAGGAAAAAGCCCAGGCGCGCCGCCGCGATGTCGCCGCCGAAGCCGACTTCTATGGCGCGATGGACGGCGCGTCCAAGTTCGTGCGCGGCGATGCGATTGCCAGTATCCTGATCCTGATCATCAACATGGTCGGCGGTGTGGCGATCGGTGCGCTGATGCACGACCTGTCCTTTGGCGATGCTTTCCGCCAATATGCACTGCTGACTATCGGCGACGGCCTTGTAGCGCAGATACCGGCGCTGCTGCTGTCCGCCGCCGCGGCGATCCTGGTGACGCGCATCAGCGACTCAGGCGATTTCGAGCAGCAGGTCAGCGACCAGGTGCTGGCCTCACCGGCCGTGCTGTACAGCGCCGCGGGCATCATGGTGGCGTTGGCGGTAACGCCGGGCATGCCTTGGCCGATGTTTCTGCCATTCGCAGGCGTGCTGGCTTATGTTGCATGGAAGCTTGGTAAAAGGGTGGCCAAGCCGGACTCTTCCAGCATGGCGGCTATTGAAGCGGCCCTGCTGGAAGAGCGGGTGGCGGAGCTGGACTGGCAAAGCCTGCCGGTCGTGGAGCAGCTTTCCGTGGCGGTGGGCTACAAGCTGGTGAGCCTGATCGACAAGGCGCAGGGCGCGCCCTTGGTCAAGCGCATCAAGGGAGTGCGGCAGAGCCTCAGCGAGAGCCTGGGCCTGCTGCTACCGCCGATAGGTGTGCGCGACGACCTGGGTTTGAAGCCTTCGCAGTATTCAGTAATACTGAGCGGCAGTGTCGTGGCGCAGGCGGAGGTATTTCCCGACCGCCTGATGGCGATACCTTCGCCTAATGTCTATGGCCAGATAGACGGCATCCCCGGTGTGGAACCGGCCTACGGCATGCCCGTGACATGGATCACGCTGGAAGACAAGGCGCATGCGCTGGGCATGGGTTTCCAGGTCGTGGAAGCCCCGAGTGTCATTGCGACCCACGTTGCCAAGCTGGTGCGCGAGCATCTGTCCGAAATACTGCGGCATGAGGACGTGCCCGCGCTGCTGGAGAGGCTGACGATGCTGGCGCCCAAGCTGTCCGCCGCGCTGGAAAAGGCGCTGACCCATACGCAGCTGCTACGGGTATTCCGCGTACTGCTGGCGGAAAATGTCTCGCTGAAAGATATCGTGCCCATCGCAACTACCTTGCTGGACAGCTCGGAAACCACCAAGGACCCGATCCTGCTGGCAGCGGAAGTGCGCTGCACGCTGCGGCGCCAGATTGTCTCCGGCATATTCGGCCAGAAGCCCGAAATGAAAGCCTTCAACCTGGGCGGCGACCTGGAAAACATGCTGCTCGGCTCGCTGAACCAGGCCAGGCAGAACGGCAAGGTGCCGCTGGATAATTATCCTATCGATCCGCATCTGCTGTCGCAGCTGCAGGTCAATATGCCGGTCGCACGGGAGCAGATGAAACAGCAGGCGACGCCGCCGCTGCTATTGGTGATGCCGCAGATAAGGCCTCTGCTGGCGCGGTATGCGCGCCTGTTCTCGCCGGGCCTGAATGTGCTGTCGTATAACGAAATTCCCGAAAACCGCGAGGTCAGCATCATCGGTACGGTGGGCTGATATCGAAAGAGGGCGCTGCTCACTATCGCTGGCTCGCTTGCTGCCTCAAGCCCCCGGCTGGATCAGAAACCCGATTACTTCCGCCATTGCCCTGAATAGTTCCGGGCGCATCTCTTCCATGCCTGCTTCTGCGCGCATGCTGTTTAGCGGACTGATCGGCGGCAAGCTGCGCAACAGCCTGCAGCGTACGATGCTGAGGCCGGAACGGGCAATCGCACTGGCCAGGCCGCGTAGCGCTTCGCGCAGATGCTGCATGGTGTCCATCTGCTCGGCGGCCAGGTCCAGCATGACGCCGCCGGCAGCCAGTTCCATCTGCACGCTGACTTGGCCTACGCCCGGCAACAGTAACTCCACCCTCAGGGCAATCTTGCCGCGCCGGCCCTTTCTGTAGGAGGCTTCATCTTCGTCGGTACCCAGCACCCTCAGCATCAATTTCTGGCCGTTCCATGTATAGGCGGCAAACAGCCAGGATTCGGCGTCGATACTGGCGGGTATCCTGGAGTTGTCGCGCAGCGCGCTGGCCGAAGGGTCTGCCATTAGCAGGTTGCCCGGTACGTGCAGCCCGCGCGCCTGTTCGCGCAGTGCGTTCTGCTGCTGAAAAAAAGACAGCACCATCACCCGCCAGGAGGTCGCCAGTGTTGCGGCATCCGGCGCCCGCCAATTGACTTGGCGCGATAGCACTGCCTGGTCCAGCTGCATGGCAGCGGCATTCGTACCGTTGCTGCTTTCAGGGCTTGCTCCCGCGCTTGAAGAACCGCGCTCTTCCGGGCTGAACACGGCCAGTTCCAGTTGCGGGCTGGTAGCCAGAACACGCAACTGCAGTATGTCGCCGGGCGAAAGGCTTCCGGCCAGATGTTCCAGTCCGGCCAGCCCGGTCAGCCTGAACGGCAAGCCGTCCGCGCTCCGGGCCAGCAATTCGCTGGCGGCGGCATCTCCCAACGTAACCTGTATGGTTTCGCCTACGCTGAACTGAGTCCCGGGCCCGTTGGCGCCTGGCTGGTTTCTGGCGGTTTGCGGCAATATGACTGCTGTTACTCTTCCTACCGCCATGGCTGTTCCCGATATGTAAAAAAAAACCAACCGCCGTAACGGTTGGCTCCCTGTGCGCCGGGCGGCTGCTTCGTCGAAATGAAGAACGAAGCAGCCGTCCGGGCCCGGTATTTCCGGAGAATTACTGCAGCAAGGACATGACCAGGGAGGACATGCTGTTGCTTTGTTTCAGCATTGCTGTACCTGCTTGCATCAACATCTGTTGCGATGTCATGTTGGATGTTTCGGAAGCGTAGTCTACGTCCATGATGCGGCCGGTCGCAGCTTGTGTGTTGGTGCTGATGTTGGACAAGTTATTGTACACGTGGTCCAGGCGGTTGGACGCTGCGCCCAGTGCGGAACGCACTGTGCCGACATCGTCGATTGCCGTGGACAGCAAGTCGATAGTGGCAGATGCGGCGCCTGTCAGTTCAGCGCCGGCTGTTGTCGATGCGGTACCGGTGGAGGAATATTCCGCGCTCGCAGCCAGCAGGCTGCCGTGCAGTGTGGCGATGGAGCCGCTGACGTCGAATGTCATGGTTTCAGCTGTGCTGGCGCCGATCTGGAAGTTGACGCCGCCAGCTGTGGACAAAGTACCGGAAGTATCTTTCAGCAGTGCGGAACCACCGAAGGATGTATTGCCCATGACGTTGCTCAGTTCGTTGGTCAGCGCGTCGAACTCGGATTGCATCGCTGTCTTGTCGGCGGTCGTGGAGGATGCATCGGCAGCTTGTGTCGCCAGATCCTTCATGCGGACCAGCATGTTGGTGACTTCATCAAACGCGCCTTCGGCGGTTTGCATCATGGAGATACTGTTTTGTGTGTTGCGCATCGCCATGGCCATGCCGCTGGTTTGTGCTTTCAGCCGGGTTGCAATTTGCAGGCCTGCAGCGTCATCCATGGCGGAATTGATGCGGAAACCGGTGCTCAGGCGCGTCATCGAAGTGGACAGCCTGGATTGTGTGGCGCCGATGGAATTCTGTGCGGACAATGCTGCTGCGTTGGTGTGTAAACTAAGCATGGAATAACTCCTCTTGGGTATGGTTCAATTCGGGCAGCAATGCAGCTAGCCTCAACAACACAAGACGACCGTGGTTTCCTGCCGATTAAATGCTTTATGTAAATATTTAAGGAAGAAGGCGCAATATGTTTATTTTTGCAACATTCCGACGTCAGGCAGGGGTTGCTTCCTCAAGCGAGAAATAAAATTCCTTGTTACCGATGAGCCTCGCTGCCACAAAATCGATAAAGGTGCGTACCTTGAGCGTCATGTTGGCGCGGTTACTGTAATACACATGCAATGACATCCTTTCGGTAATATACTCGGTCAGCAGCGGCACCAGATGCCCGCTGCGTATCAGCGGCACGGCGGTGAAACTGCCGAGCTGGCCTATCCCGAGGCCGGCCAGCACCGCATCGGCTTCCGCCTGCGTGTCATTGGAGTAAATGGTAGCGGGGATGTCCCGGTAATGGATTTCACTGCCTACCTGGAATTCCCACGGCATCTGCTTGCCGGTATTGGGTAGCCGGAATCCCGTGCACCGGTGCCGCATCAGGTCGGCAATATTCAACGGCGTACCGTATTTTTCCAGATAGGCCGGTGTGGCGCAGATGATGTGCTGGATGGGCATCAGGCGCCGGGCGATCATGCGGCCGTCCGGCACGGCACCGGCACGAAAGCCGACGTCGATGCGATCCGGCACCAGGTCGGAAAAACGGTCGTCCAGCTGGATGTCCAGCCGTATATCCGGATACTGTTCCGCAAATTGCAAGAATTGCGGCATCAGCACTTGCAGTCCCAGCGAGCGCGGGCCGCTGATCCTGAGACTGCCTTCCATTTCTTCGGTGGCCTGCTTTACCTGCCGCACCGCCTCATTCAGCGTATCCAGCCCCGGGCGCGCTGACTCCAGGAACTGCAGGCCCTGTTCCGTCAGGCTCAGCTTGCGGGTAGTGCGGTGGAATAAGCGCACGCCCAATTCCTTTTCCAGCTGCATCACCGCCTTGCTAGCCGCTTGCGGCGTGATGCCTTGGTCAATGGCCGCCTGGCGAAAACTGCCCAGAGTTGCCGTTTTGATAAAGGTGGTGATCGCGCGCATTTCGTCCATGGGATGACCTCTTTTCAGCACTAAGTGAAATCTATTAACAACTTTTCGTTGCTTATTAATCAGTTGATTATGGGCTAGTTCAACACATCGTGCCACCCTATAGTGCAGTCATGCTTGCAAGCGCCTGAAGACCGCCACACAAAGGGGTCAAACCTGTTTCTTTCATTTTTAAGATATCTACTTTACGGAGTCAGTCATGGAAATCAATATTGCTAGCCAGCGCGTCTGGATGATCACCGGTGCTTCCCGCGGTTTCGGCGCAAAAATTGTTGCGGCAGCATTGGCGGCAGGCGATGCAGTCGTCGCTACGGCACGCAATCCTCAATCGTTGGCAGAGGAATTCGGCGGCCACGCCAACCTGCTGGCGGTAGCGCTGGATGTCACCGATGGGCAGCAGGCGATTACTGCGGCGCAGGCAGCGGTAGACCGCTTCGGCCGCATCGACATCCTGGTCAACAACGCCGGCTACGGCTTGCTGGGCGCAGTGGAAGAAGCCAGCAACGAAGAGGTCAAACACCAGTTCGACACCAACGTATTCGGCGTGCTGAACGTCACCCGCGCCGTGCTGCCATACATGCGTGCCCGTCGTGCAGGCCACATCATCAATATTTCATCGATAGGCGGTTACTACGCTTATGCAGGATGGGGCGTGTATGGCGCCACTAAGTTTGCAGTGGAGGGTCTGACCGAAGGCCTGGCGCAGGAACTGGCGCCGCTGGGTATTTATGCAACCGTCGTTGAACCCGGCTTCTTCCGCACCGATTTCCTGGAAGGCAATTCGCTGGTGGAAACCAAAAACCGCATCGGAGATTATGCCGCCACCGTCGGCGAAATGCGCAGTTTTGCCAGCAAGGTCAACGGCCAGCAACCTGGCGATCCCGACAAGCTGGCTACCGCCTTCATCAAGCTTGGCCATACGGCCAAACCGCCGGTACGCCTGCCGCTGGGCACCGACACGATCAGCCGCATCGCCGAAAAGCATGCCTATGTCAATGAAGAGTTACAGCAATGGAAGACGGTTGCTGCTTCAACGGATTTTTCAGCGGCCTGAACTGCGCGTCAGACTGGAATTGAGCGAAATTCGATTGAAATTAAATGCATAACCTTGAGTCTGCGGCCAGAAGCTGCAGACCCTGGCAAACAATAGGAGAATAATATGAATACATGGTTCATTACCGGCGTCAGCAGCGGCTTCGGCCGCGCGCTCGCCATTGCCTTGCTGGCGCAAGGCAAGCAGGTTGCCGGCACTGTCAGGACGCAGCAGGCAAAAACAGATTTCGAACAGCTGGCGCCGGGTAAGGCGACGGCATTCATCGCCGACATGACCGACCACGCCGCCGTGCATCGTGCTGTCGCCGCAGCGGAACAGGCCGGCGGCGGCATCGATGTGCTGGTCAACAACGCCGGCTACGGTTACGAATCCATCGTCGAAGAAGCTGGGTTCGACGATATCCGCCGCCAGTTCGAAGTGAATGTCTTCGGCCCTGTCGCGGTGCTGCAAGCCGTGCTGCCTTACATGCGCGCGCGCCGCCGTGGCCGTATCTTCAATATCACGTCCATGGGCGGGCACGTGACCTTTCCCGGCCTGGGCATCTATCACGGCAGCAAGTTCGCGCTGGAAGCCATTTCAGAAACGTTGTCCAAGGAAGTGAAGCAATTGGGCATCCATGTCACGGCAGTGGCCCCGGGCGGATTTCGCACCGAATGGGCGGGCGGCTCAATGACGCGCAGCGAAAGGAAGATAAGCGATTACGACGCCATGTTCGAACCCTTGCGCCAGGCACGCCTGGAAAGGAGTGGGAAACAGCCGGGCGATCCGGCCCGGGCGGCGCAGGCCATCATGCTGGCTGCTGCCTCGGAGAATCCACCGGTACACCTGCTGCTGGGGGCGGACGCACTGTCCGTCGTGCGCGGCAAGCTGGAATCGCTGGATACGGAACTCCGCGAGTGGGAAGAAGTCACCCTCAGCACCGGCTTTCCGCAATAGGCGTGCCGCCGGCGGTCAGGACTTGGCTTTGGCGACCGCCTGGCCTGGTTTGGCGATAATGGTGCAGGTCATCCCTGCGGCTAGCGTGATGCCGTCGGGGATGTGGTCGATGTTGATGCGCACGGGCACGCGCTGCGCCAGCCGTACCCAGTTGAAGCTGGGGTTCACATTGGCCAGCAGGCCGCCGCCGGTGGGGTTGTCGCGGTCGGTGATGCCGCGCGAAATGCTGTCGATATGTCCCTGCAGCAGCTGTGTGCTGCCCAGCAGGCGGATATCGACGCTGTCGCCTTCCTTCAGCAGCGGCAGCTTGGTTTCTTCAAAATACCCGTATACCCAGAAAGACTGCGCATCAATGACCGCCATCTTGGCCACGCCTGCCTGTGCATAGTCGCCGGCATGTACATTCAGGTTGGACACCCAGCCGTCCACGTGCGCGCGCACTTCGGTGCGTTCCAGGTTGAGTCTGGCGGAGTCGCGCATGACTACCGCTTCCTGATAGGCGGCCTTGGCGGCGCTGGCGGTGGAACTGGAATTTTCCTTGTTTTCGCTGGAGATCACGTCGCCGTCCAGTTTGGCGCGCCGTTCTGCATCGTGCAGCCTGAGGTCGTAGTTGATCTTGCGCTGCGAGATCAGCGTCTCGGCCTGCGCCAGCGCCAGCTGGTAGCGGGCCGGATCTATCTTCATCAGCAGGTCGCCCTTGTGCACGAAACTATTGTCGTGCACCGGTACTTCCACCACTTGCCCCGACACGTCGGCCGCGACGCTGATGACATCTGCCCGCACGCGGCCGTCGCGCGTCCATGGTGAATTCATGTAGTGGTTCCATAGGGCGTCGCCGATAAAATAGGCGGCGGCAACCATGGCCAGCGTAATCAATATGCTCAACAGGGTTTTGAGCGAGATCGTGATTTTCATTTTTTTCTCGGACTAATTTCAGGCTACATTCAGGAGCAGCGCCAGGCCGCCAAATACGCACACAAACAGGGCTACGCGGAACAGGCCGGCATGCCATACATACCGGTACACGCCAAGGTAGGCGAAGATGCGGTCCAGCACGACCTGCAACAGCATGGCGGCAACAAACACCAGCAGCAGCGTTGGCACCAGCGCATCGAACAGGGCTATTTCTCTAGGCATGGGGTTCTACTTTCTCTGTCGGCTGCAGGATAGGTTGCGGCAGAGGCTGAGCAGGCGGCGCCGATGCGGGCGGGACAGCCGATATCAGCGGTGGCGCATAGTTTGCCAGCACGGATTTTTCGTCCAGCAGCGACGCGCGTATTAGGTGCAGGTGTGCCAGCAGGCTTGCATGCGCGTTGCACAGTGCAAGTGCCTGCAATACCGCATCGACGGCAGCCTGGCGCCTGGCCTGGTCGGGGCTGCCGAACAGTTCCGAGATGGCTGCGATACAGCGTTGTACCGCAGCCAGCTCTTCTGCGGGTAGATCAGGTTGCCTGTCCAGGTCTTGCCGCAAATGAATGACAGCGCGGCCAATTTCCAGCACCGACAGCAGCCATGCCAGCACCTCGCGGTCGTCTTCATTTTCCATCACGTGAACCGCGATAAAACGCTGCAGCAGATCGCGGGTTGCGCTTTCAAATAGCGGCAGCAGGCCTGGCAGCGGCCGGTTGCAGGCACCGACCACTTTCAACCTCAGCGCGCGGGCCAGCCTTTGCCGGACCCAGCGGCTGTCCACAGGGTCGATGATCATGTACATCAGGCTGGCAACGCCCACGCCTATCAGTCCGCCGATGACGCTATTGAGCATGACCAGGAAGTCGAACACATACTCGCTGTCTATCGCCGCATAGGACAGGAAAAAGATCAGCATGCCGGCGCCGACCCCGCCGTATTTGGGATGGTTGGAGAGCCATGCGCCTATCATCAGGAACGGCGCAATGGCCAGGCACAGCATGGAAAAATTTTCCGCGTAGGGCTGCAGGTAGTAGGCGCACACGAATGCCGCCAGTGCGCCGCTGAGCGCCCCCACGACGAATTGCCTGACTGCCCTGGAGGGCGAGGGCGCGGCGGAAAACAGTCCGCCGAATACAGTACCTAGCACCACCGCTTCCACGCCGGATGCCCAGCCGGAAAGGATCCAGAAAGCGCTGGTCACGATAAATACCGCCGCACTGCGCAAACCGGCAAAAACAACGACCAGCGGATCGGTCGCGGCGACATAGTCGATGGCGGCATCCAGTTCTTTTTCCGGAAGATAGCCGCCGCTGAGCACGGAAGCCTGGATGCGCGCATAGTTTTGCAGTTCGCCGGCAAAGCGCAGCAGTAGTTCAATCGCAGAATCGAAATCGATCAGCGCGGTTTTATTCACGTCTGCGCCGACTACTTCCAATACCTGCGCGCGGGCCTGAGCCAGCTGTGCCGGGAGCGTCTGGCGCAAGGCCGCCAGCCGTTCTTCGGCAACGGCAGGTTCCGCCTTCAGCAGGGAAATGATCATGCAATACTTTTCCTGCAGGGCGTCCAGCGCCGGTTTCCTGCCGGCGCGCTGCAGGCGTAACATCAGCAAGTCCAGCGTATGAAAAGTGGTGGAGACCGTCATGAAGGCGGTGTTCAGTAGGCTCAACTGCGTGCCGTGCGAAGGGTGCGATGTGTTTTCAAAAATGGATGCCGAGCGCAGCGATTCAAATGAGATCACTTCCCCTATAAAACGCAGCATCGTGCGTTCGGAAGCGGCAGGGTCGGTATTTTCCCTGCCGATATAGTCGGCAAAATTGGTGAAGCGCTGGCGCACCATCGCCAGCAGGGTTTCCGTTACCCGTTGCGGGAAGATCAGGTCGCTGACCACGCCTGCGCAGAGTATGCCCAGCATGACCTCGGTCAGGCGTATCACGGCAATGTCGAAAGCCTGATCGGGTTGCAGTGCCGCCGGCAGGCCTACGATAACCAGCGTATAGCCTGCCAGCACAAAAGCATAAGACTGGAAGTTGCGGAAAATGGCCGATCCGGCGGTGCACAAGGCCAGCCAGCAGGCGCCGGCTGCAATGAACAGCACCGCTTCCTGCGAAAACAAGGCGGCCAGCACGATAGAGACGATGACGCCCGCGATCGTGCCCAAGAAGCGGTAAAAACTCTTGGCCAGCACCAGCCCGCTACGCTGGTGCATGACGATGACGACAGTCAGCATCGCCGTGGTTGGCTTGGCCAGGTCCAGCCGCAGCGTCACCCCCATGGCCAGCAGTACCGCCACCGTCAGTTTGATCATGTGTACGATTACCGGCGCCTGCAAGGCGATCCAGGCGCTGGTTTCCGCCAGCAGCCTGCGTGCTCCGCCGGTGACGGAGGATAGTGCAGCCGAGGCTGGGGAAGAGGGTGCCGCCGGTGCAGAGTCGGGGCTGGATGGTGCATTCATGGCCTGCTATCCGCAATGGCCGGTGCCGCCTGTTCTTCCAGGCCGCCGCCGAGCGCCTGCATCAGCTGTGCCCATGCGTCCAGGTAGGCGGCATCCACCTGCTCCATTCTTTGCTGCTGCTGTAGCAGCACGGTTTGTGTGTTCAGCACGGTCAGGTATTCGCTGATGCCGGAATGGAAGCCGCGTTGCGCAATGTCATACGACCTCTGAGCCAGCACCAGCGCCTGGGCGATCTGGGCTTTCTGCTTCTCGCTGGACTTGAGCCGCACAATCTGGTCCGCCACCGATTGCAGTGCCGTCACCAGCGTGCCGTTGTAGCTTTCCACCGCGGCATCGTAGCTGGCGGTTTCCGCGCCCAGCCGGCTGCGCAGGCGGCCGCCTTCAAAGATAGGCAGCGATATGGCGGGAGCGATGCCGCGCACCATGGAATTGCCGCTCAGCAGACCGGCAAAGCCCAGCGACTGGAACCCCAGGAAGGCGCTAATGTTGATATCGGGATAAAAGCCGGCCTTGGCGACCTCGATATTTTTGCCCGCCGCCTCCACGCGCCAGCGCTGGGCCACGACGTCCGGACGGCGGCCCACGAGGTTGGCCGGCACATAGTCCGGCAGGCTGATCGGCAATTGGCTGGATGACGCGGCAGTTGCCGGCGTAGTGCTTGTGGCCGCTGTGGCCGTTGTGGTCGTTGGCGGAGCTCCCGACAGGCCAATCGGCAGGCGCGGCCGCTGCACGGCATCGCCCGCGCCGGGACCCTGGCCTGTCAGCGCGGCAATCTGGTTGCGCAACAGGCTGATGGATTCGTCCAGCTGTTCTATATTGGATTGCGCAACCGGCAGCGACGTTTCTGCCTGGCTTACTTCCAGCTGCGTGCCCAGGCCGGCACGCTGGCGGCGGCGCGCGATATTGGCGATCGATTCCTGTTGCTGCAGGCTGGCCAGGGCAACATCCTTCAAGCGGTACTGCAAGGCCAGTTGCAGATAGCTGCGCACCAGCGTGGTTTCCAGCTGCAGCTGTGCGCCGCGTACTTCGGCGGCGCTGGCGTGTACGGTGTCCAGCGCTGCTTTTAAGGCATTGCTGTCTTTCTCCCACAGGTCGAGGTCATAACCGGCTTTTACAGTGATCTCGTTGTACCAGTCCCAGTTGCCTGCCAAAGGAGGAGGCACCAGGCCCTGGCCGGTGAACAGTTCGCGCGTGGTTTCTGCCTTGGCGCCTACCTGCGGCAGCGTGTTTGCGCGGGCAATACCCGCCAGCGAGCCAGCCAGCTCCACGCGTGCCCGAGCGATCTTCAGCGTGGGGCTGCCACTGATGGCTTGCTGCACAAGGCTGTTCAGTTGGGGATCGCCATAGGCTTGCCACCAGGCCGCCTTGGGCCAGTTGGCGTCGATATTGGCGCTGTTGATGGCTGCTCCTGCAGCCAAGGTGTTGCTATCCGTCATTTTCGCTTGTGGCGAGATGCCCTTCATGTCGGCGCAGCCGGCGAGCGCCACGGCCAGGATCGCGAGCAATAGCATCCCACACCGCTTGAGTCCAGGCAGGGTTTGCGTATGCAATGGGAGCAACGGATTCAACGGGATTCTGCCGGCGGAGGTTTTCATGAGCTTTCTGTGACGAACGCGTAAGTGAGGAATGAGCGAGCTCAATATCTCCAGAAATGTCATAAGCTGTGGCTTCAAAAGCTTAAACCACTAAATCATTGCTGCAAGAGGGAAGGCCCGTTAATGCTGCACAGTGTATCTGTTGTATCATCTGAAAAAAATAGGCTATGCTGCAATGCACTATTTCAGTTATTGAAACGAAGGGGCGAGGGGCGATGGACAGATTGCAATCAATGCGCGTATTCCTGCAGGTCGTGGAGCAGGGCAGCTTTGCGCGTGCTGCGCAAGCGCTGGATTTATCCAATGCGGCGGTGACCCGCTATGTGGCCGAACTGGAAAATCATCTGGGTACGCGTCTGCTGAACCGCAGCACGCGCAAGCTGTCGCTGACCGAAATCGGCCAGGCCTATCTGGAACGGGTGCAAAGGATATTGCCGGAGATCGATGATGCAGACGCCATCGCCACGTCGCAATCCAAGGAACCGCGCGGTCTGCTGAGGCTGTATTCGCATCAGAGTTTTGCCCAGTTCCAGCTGGCAAACCTGCTGTATGAATATTCGGAGCGTTTCCCGGCCGTGACCCTGGACGTGACGGTGTCCGGCCGCGGCGTGGATTTGGTGCAGGACCGCTTTGATGTCGGCATCATGATGGACCTGCAAAAAATCGAAGGCAATATGATCGTGCGCCAGCTGGGCAAGGCCGATGTCTTCCTGTGCGCGTCACCTGAGTACCTGCGCCGTCATGGGGAACCCAAATCGCCGAAGGATCTGGCGCATCATGCCTGCCTCAACTTTGATTACAAGCAGCTACGCAACTCATGGTCTATCCAGGGGCCGGACGGCGATATTGATGTTCCCATCAACAGCAAGATCATCTGCAACAGCGGCGACCTGCTCAGCAACTGTGCGATTGCCGGCATGGGTCTGATGCTGCGCGCGTCGTATGCACTGGCCGAAGCGCTGAAAAGCGGCAAGCTGATACGTTTGCTGCCGAAGACGCGCTTCAACCAGATTGCAGTGTCGCTGGTGTATCCGAACCGGCATCTGATGCCAGCCACGGCGCGCAGCTTTGTCGATTTCATGACAGAGAAATTTCCGCAGCCCGAGATCGACCCCTGGGAAATCGTTTAAGCACAATACGCCGCTGATGCGGTTTGCCATGGTCGGCGGGTAGTACCGGCGTTATTTGGTGTAGTCGAAATCCGCTGCCGGAAGAGTGTCTTCAATCGAGTGCCGGTCGCGGGCAACAGGATTGCCATGCACATTATTCCTGTCCTTGCGCGCATACGGTGTATCTGCAACGCCCTCAAAAACCTGCTGTTCTTCCTGCGCATGCGGCAGGCTGTTCTCTGCGGACTCTTCATGTAAGAGCTCCGATTCCGTCCTCGTACCGTTCAGGCTGTCGTCGCCGCTGCCGACATGCAGCGGCAGCGAGGCTGCGTTTCCTGCCTGATCAGCGATACCTTTGTCTGATTTTTTCATGCTGGCTTCCCCTTGATGCTGTTGAACGCCGCTAGTGCGTGCAGCCATAGTACTGCTGTTTTTTTGAAACGTCTGTAAGGCAGCTAACAGACTGCAAGGATGGAGCAAGCCGGCGTTTATTGCATCAGCCTATTCTTACAAGCTTGCCTCTTTCCGGCCTATGTGCAGCACGGATTTTTTTCCGATGGCAGGACCGGCATTCTTTGCTACATTGAAGTCAGCACTGAAGACAACGTAAATCAAACGCAGAAAACCGCATATTCACCATCGCAGGAGCCTATCATGGACGATAAAAAACCAAGCAAGGAACAGGTGAGGGAGTGGCTGAAACGGGAAGTCGCAGCCAATCGTCCTCCTCCTAATCCAGAAGAAATCCGTCGTGCGCTGGGACGCACGCTGATGGATGCCGCGCGGGTCGCAATGTCGAATAAAAAATTCATAATGTGAAGTAACGCACAGATGCAGGTGTCCGGTTTCATTACTATGGGTTTACCGTGAAAGACCTATGCTGTGGACGCTCAATGTGTGTGGGGCGCTGTACACCTTACCCCATGCTTGGCGTAGATCCGTAGCGGTTCCTGAGCTTTATCCCGTGCTTGAGCCGTACGGGATCTTTTTTCCCGACTCTCCCCGTAACGCCGGGCACCTGCAAACGCTGGGATAAGGCGTTACATTTTCCCCGATCTACATGGTCGGGGATTTTTGTCTGTGCTTCCCTTTCTCGTGCCTCTTCCCTATGCTGAGCTGTAGGAGCCATGGAGAGCTAATCTGAACTGCAGCTGCCCATGTTGCTTCAATGGCCTTTACTCCTTGATCCCGTTTCTCCATTAGAATCGCATATGTAACCAGAACCGGCGTGGGTGCATCAGGCTGTGTTCTTACGATTGATCATTTCGGACAGAGCGATCCTGCGGTATTTTCCAGACCGCGGCATTCCAGGTTCTGTCCGGAGCTCCCTATGGACAAATCATGCAACATCAAGAAAAACACCAGCACTACTGGGATCTCGGCAACGTCACTGCGCAGTTGCGGGCCTCCAGGGAGGTCGCGCACAAGGTGAGACACCAGGGATATATCCGCGAACTGCCTTCGCGTGCCGCACTGGAGGAAATCCTCGACGGATTGCGCTCCGCGCTGTTCCCCACGCATTATGGGCGGCCCAGCCTGACCGACGAAAGCATCGATTACTTCGTTGGCAATACGCTCAATACCAGCCTGAATGTGCTGGCGGAGCAGGTGCGCAGGGCGCTGCTGTTTGTCGGCGGCCAGGTTGAGCTGAGCGAAACTGAATTGCACGAACGCGCCACCCAGATTACTCGCGATTTCGCGGCCCAATTGCCTGCCATACGCGCCGTGCTGGTCAGCGATTTGCAGGCCGCTTTCCAGGGCGACCCTGCCGCTTCCAGCGTGTCGGAAGTTTTGCTGTGCTATCCGGGGACCACCGCCATTATTTATTACCGGCTGGCGCATGCTTTATTTACACTCGGCGCGCCGCTGCTGGCGCGCATGATTTCCGAGATTGCGCATTCCTCCACCGGCATCGACATCCACCCCGGCGCGCAGATAGGCTCCAGTTTCTTCATCGACCACGGTACCGGCGTGGTCATCGGTGAAACTGCAATCATCGGCCAGCGCGTGCGTCTGTACCAGGCGGTAACGCTCGGTGCGAAGCGCTTTCCCGCCGATGAAAACGGCGCGCTCATCAAGGGCAATCCACGCCATCCCATTCTGGAAGACGACGTTATCATCTATGCCGGTGCCACGATACTGGGTCGTATCACGATAGGGCACGGATCAACGATAGGCGGCAACGTTTGGCTGACGCAGAGCGTGCCGGCAGACAGCAATGTGACGCAGGCCCAGATGCAGACCCGCAATAACGAAGGCTGATTGCACGGCATTCGCATGCGCCCCGGAGATGCAAGGGAGGATTGCAAGCAGCGGCTTTCCATGCGTGTTTCCGGGGTGTATGGCATGGAAACCCGCATGGCCGCAGGGATATAAATTTTTCGGTTAAACTATCGGTGCCGACCTACAAACCCCACGCTTCTTTCATGTTAGGATGCGCCTAAATTCCCAATCTGAAAGGAATTCGCATGCATCGCCCTGACCCTATCCCACCGGCCGATACACCGCCGCTTGATCCTACCCCGGTCCAACGGCCGGTGCCAGACCCCAGGCCGAGCTGCGAGCATTGGCTTCCCTCGTCCTGCGGTTCTTTGGCCTGAAATCCATTCATAGAGCAGAAGCACCGGTAACCGGACTACGCCAGATTTTCTTCCATAACCTACTGTCATTTGATCAGGAGATATACCATGGCACTTTTCTTTATTGAAGCGGTGAGATTTGACGATAGCGGGGAGCGTGTTGAAAAAGTGCGCTGGGGCAAGAGTAAGGGCGGAGAAGTCACGCCACCGGCAATTATTGCCGATCCGGAAGAAGTCGATATTCCCGCCGTCGTAGACACCATCAAAAACGGCGATGAAGTCATTACCAAGTTCAGCATCAATGGTTCCATCACGATGGGTCCACTGGTAAAGTCCATCACCAATGACGACGGCACTGCCGGCATCACCACCGAGGCGTATGAACAGCCTGGTTTTGAGCTGCGCGACCTGCCGCGGTTTTAAACCGCACCAATCTATATCAAGAGACTTGTCTTACGGCCCGTTCGTGGAGCAGAATGGGCAGAAGGACAGCGCTACATACCTGTAATCGTATAAACAAATGTAAATTACTTCGTTGTAACTATAGCCTATGGCTATATATCATTGGTCTATAAGAAATTAATCACCTAAAAGGGTCCACATGAGTCATACACGCAAGTCTATCGTTACCAAATTGTTTGCCAGCCTGTTGCTGGCCAGCCTGTCGCTCGGTGCTGTTGCAGCCGATCTGCTGGACACGGTCAAATCACGGGGCACATTGAAGATTGCGCTGGAAGGCACGTATCCTCCGTTTAACTTCAAGGATCAGAAAACCGGCCAGCTTGACGGCTTCGATGTGGACGTCGCTAAACTGCTGGCTGCCAAGCTCGGTGTCAAGCCGGAGTTTGTCACTTCCGAATGGAGTGGCATCCTGGCGGGCCTGTCCGCCGGCAAGTACGATGTCATTGTCAACCAGGTGGGCATTACCGCCAAGCGCCAGGAGACCTTCGATTTCTCCGATCCTTATACCATTTCGGCCGCCCAGCTGGTCATACGGAAAAACGAAACGCGCAACTTCACAAGCCTGGATGATCTGAAGGGCAAAAAACTCGGTGTAGGCCAGGGCAGCAATTACGAAGAGAAGGCAAAAAGCGTTGCCGGCGTGGAAGTAAAAAGCTATCCAGGCGCGCCCGAATATCTGCAAGACCTGGCAGCAGGCCGCGTAGATGCAGCCTTGAACGACAGCCTCATGGTTGCCTACCTCGTCAAGACATCGGCTTTGCCGATCAAGGCAGGCGCACCTATCGGTGAACTGGCTAAAAACGGTATCCCTTTCCAGAAGGGCAATCCTAAATTCCAGGCAGCGCTGAACGAAGCTCTGGCTGCGATCATCAAGGACGGCAGCTTCGGCAAAGTCTCGGTCAAGTGGTTCGGCCGCGACGTGAGCAAGCCGCCTACGGCACAGTAGTCACGATGATACGTGCGTTGGTTTGTCTGGCGGGAGTGTAATTGCTCCGCAGCGATAGCGCTGACGTGTCCAGATGATGTATGCTAATGCATCGGTCTTCTCATCCCCGCATCTATTGCGGGGATGTTTTTTTATGGGAATGCAATGGAACTCCTGGACTTGTTACAGCTTGCCGCGCCGGTGATGCTCAAAGGCGTGGCGTATACCCTGCTGTTTGCCGTCGCCTCCATGATAGGCGGCCTGGCTTTGGGTTTTTTGATTGCGGTCGCACGCATCGTGCCCTGGCCCTGGCTTAACCGGCCGGCGGTTACGTACGTCAGCCTGATACGCGGCACGCCGTTGCTGGTGCAGATTTTCGTCATCTACTACGGCCTGCCCAGCATAGGCGTGGAATTTTCCGCGACGTCGGCCGGCATACTGGCGCTGAGCCTGAATGCCGGCGCTTATTTGTCGGAGAGTATCCGGGGAGCTATCCAGGGGGTAAGCCGTGGGCAGTGGTCGGCCAGTTTCAGCCTCGGCCTGACCTACGCACAGACCTTGAGATTTGTCGTCATCCCGCAAGCCTTGCGGGTGGCGGTGCCGTCGATGAGCAACACCTTGATCAGCCTGATCAAGGATACCTCGCTGGTGTCGGTCATCACGGTGACCGAACTGATGCTGGCTACCAAGGAAGTAATCGCCACCACGTTCCGGCCATTGCCTTTGTATATCGCGGCGGCGCTGGTGTACTGGGGCTTGAGTCTTTGCTTCGAAGCAGTGCAGATGCGGATGGAGAAAAAATTACAGCAGCCGCACCATCATTGAAAGGGGTTTCATAGTGGGAAAAGCATGCATCACGTGCATGCCTGGAGCGTTGCCTTGCGGCGCGCCGTTTTGCGGGGACAGAGGGCGCCTAATTCATGCCAGCTTGCCTTCGGGCTGGAATGGACCTCCCATTTAAATGTTAGCAGGCCCTGGCTTTGACAATACGCTTATTTCTTGGCCTGAAAAATCTTGTCAAACTCCCCGCCATCATCAAAGTGCACTTTTTGCGCCTGCTTCCAGCCGCCGAATACTTCATCTACTGTAAAAAGCCTGATCGGCTTGAAGGATGCTGCATATTTCTTTGCAGCGGCTTCCGAGCGCGGCCGCAGGTAGTGCCTGGCGATAATTTCCTGGCCTGCTTCTGAGTACAGGAATTGCAGGTAGGCTGTGGCCTGTTTGCGGTTCCCTTGCTTGTTGACGACCTTGTCGACTACTGCCACCGGGGATTCAGCAAGAATGGAGACAGGTGGATAGACGACTTCAAAGTTGTTGCCGAACTCCTGGCGGACCAATTGCACTTCATTTTCAAAAGTGACCAGCACGTCGCCGATTTCACGCTGCGTGAAAGTAGTGGTTGCGCCGCGTCCACCGCCGTCCAGTACCGGCACATTTTTGAAGAGGTGCTCTACCAGGCTGCGCGCCTGTGCTTCGCTGCCGCCGCTCTTGATGACGGAACCCCAGGCTGCCAGATAAGTATAGCGGCCGTTGCCGGAGGTTTTCGGATTGGGGACGATGACCTTGATACCCGGTTTGGCAAGGTCCTCCCATGTCTGGATCTGCTTGGGGTTGCCCTTGCGCACCAGGTATACCATCGTGGAATAGAATGGCGCGGCGCCATTCGGGAAATGCTTGGGCCAGTCGGTGGCGACCAGGCCTTTTTCGGCCAGGATATCGATGTCGTTGGCCTGGTTCATTGTGACAACAGCGGCTTCCAGGCCGTCGATAACGGAACGTGCCTGCTTGCTGGAACCGCCGTGCGACTGGTTGACGACAACGGTCTCGCCGGTGCTTTTCTTCCACTCTGCCACAAACGCAGGATTGATATCCTTGAACAGTTCGCGCGTCACATCATAAGAGGCGTTGAGGATGGTGGTGTCGGCATGCGCAGGCGGAGCAAGCGAACACAGCATGACGCCGGCGGCAAGACCGAGCGAAACAAGCTTCACCAGGCGGCTGGTTGTTTGATTGCGGCCGGCTAAGGCGAGTGTTTGCTGCATTGCTGAACTCCATGGCAGTTTGGTAATCTGCCATGGTCGCCAAAAAACGCGTCGTGGTAAACGAATTATTCCTTATAAACTTATGGCAAGGAGGCGGATCCTTATGCGCCGGGCTAATAAGTTTGTCTGAAAACATTCGTTGGCAGCCGCGGTGATGTCGACTACTGTGTGCTGAATCAAGTTTGTGGAGTTTGCCTGTGTTTGCTAAACGCATGGAAAATGAAATAGCCACCCAAATGGGCGCGAGACCGGGAGCCGAGGCCATTGGGCATCCGGGCTTGCCGTCGGCAGTAGAAGTGCGGATCGCCCACCCCTCTGATGCTGAACTGGCCTGCAACATCATCCGGCGCTCGATTAGCGAGTCTTGCCAGAGGGATCACCGCGATGATCCACGCATCCTTTCCCGCTGGCTGGGCAATAAAAGTCCGGGCACCATCGCGAGCTGGTTTGCCTCTTCAGGAAATTACTCGCTGGTTGCCGGCACCGCCACCGAGATCGTCGGTGTGGGCTTGCTGACCGGGGCAGGCAAGATTGCCCTATGTTACGTGAAACCGGAACTGCAGTTGACAGGTGTGGGCAGAGCCCTGCTGCAGCGCATGGAGTCCAGGGCAAGGGAATGGCAACTGCCTTTCGTCACCATCGACAGCACGGTCACGGCAAGGGATTTTTATCTTCGCCAGGGCTATCTGGAGGGCCGTTCAGGTGAGGTTAAATCAGGTATACGCGCTGTCTCTTTGTGGAAATACCTGGATGGCAACCTGACCTGCGCTCCCAACGGGCAACGCCCCTGCAATTGCGCGCTCGCGCGGCAATAACGACGGCCACAATTTATCTTGTTTACTTGTTACACTTGCCTACCGCATTTCCATTGTCGCCTTCGATGAAGGTGTTGGAATCATTCGAAATCATTTATTTACTGCTTATGAAAATTCGTACTGCTGTTATCGCCGGTTTGCTGCTTGCGGCCGCCATCCCCGCAATGTCTGTTCATGCTGCAAGCACAAGCAGTTCAGCGAAGTCGGGCATAGACTGGCAAAAGGATAATAATGTCGATGCCGCCTTCGCACGCGCCAAGGCCGGCAACAAACCTTTGTTCCTGTATTGGGGCGCAGGCTGGTGCCCGCCGTGCAACCAGGTAAAGGCAACGATTTTCAACCGCCAGGATTTTATCGACCGCTCTCGGCACTTCGTGCCTGTCTATCTGGATGGCGACACGCCGGGCGCGCAAAAGCTGGGTGCGCGCTTCAAGGTGCGCGGCTATCCGACGATGATCCTGTTCAAGCCGGACGGTACCGAGATTACCCGTCTGCCGGGTGAGGTCGATTCCGAGCGTTACCTGCAAGTGCTGGCGCTGGCGATGAACACCACCAATTCCGTGCAAGACATCCTGAAGTCGGCGCTCGCCGGCGGCAAGAACCTGAAAGCGGAAGAGTGGAGCCTGCTTGCCGATTATTCGTGGGATGACCCTGAACAAAAACTGGTGGAAGGCAAGGATGTCGCCTCCACGTTGCTGCGTCTTTCCAGCATTGCGCCGGCAGGCCATGAGGCGACCAGGCTCTACCTGAAGGCATTGGTTGCCATAGCCGGCATCAAGCCGGGCCAGCCAGTGCCTGCATTGGACAAGGCAGTAGCAGTGGACAAATTGCAGAAGGCGCTGGCCGACCAGGCCGTGGCGCGGGACAACATGGACCTGTTCACCAATTATCCGGCTGATCTGGCTGAACTCGTCACGGCTCCGCAGACCGATGCACGCAGCAAGCTGATTACCGTGTTCAACAGCGCATTGCTGCGCCTGGCCGATGACGCCAGCTTATCCAAGACGGACAGGCTGACTGCGGTAGATGGATTGGTAGCGCTGGCTCGCCAGGAAAACCCTAAAGGTGCGCTGGATGCAAACCTGCTCAAGGACGTGCAAAAGCGCGTGGCGCAGATAGACCAGGCAACCACTGACGCCTATGAACGCCAGTCCGTCATCAACGCTGCTGGCCATGCGCTGGGCAATGCAGGCTTGCTGGACGAATCGGATGCACTGCTGAAGGCTGAGCTGAAGCGCTCGCACTCGCCGTATTATTTCATGCTGAGCCTGGCATCCAATGCCAAGAAGCGCGGCGACAAGGCAGCGGCTGTCAACTGGTATGAGCAAGCCTATAACGCCGCCAAGGGACCGGCCACGCGCCTGCAATGGGGGGCAACTTATGTCAACGGCCTGATCGATCTGGCGCCGCAGGAAGAAGCGCGGATACAGAAGGCAACGCAGAACGTGCTGACGGAAATCGGCGGCACAGAAAACGCATTTTACGAACGCAACCGTTCATCGCTGGAACGCATGGGCAAGAAACTGAACGAATGGAACAAGGATGGCAAACACAAGGTTGCGCTGCAAAAAGTGCGCAGCCAGCTGGATGGCATCTGTAGCAAACTGCCATCCGCGGATCCGCAGAAGGCAGCATGCCAGGGTGTGTTCAGCGAGGTAAAAACCTGACTGTATGGAACCAGGGTGTGATATGGATCGCACCCTATAGTGAAAAAAAAGGGGGGTGCCGGTGACGGCAGCCCCTTTTTTATTGAAAAAGTAAAAACGAAAGCGTCTAAATTGCGACTGCGAAATGCAGTGCCAGCGAAGGCTTTTCCCGTTTGCGGCCAGGGGCTTCGGTGGTTGCCGCGATTTGTGCGCGCACATCCGATTCCGTCGCGGCCGGTACCTCGAATGCGACCGGGATGGCGGCATTTCTGGCCAGCCCGCCCTCCAGGAACATCTTCAACTCACCTGGCTGGAAAGCCGACCAGACTTCGTTGGAGGTCAGGGGCTTGGTGGCGATTACGGCAATCTTGTCGTCACGCGTGTTGTGCAGGCTGAAGTCTATGCTGCGATTGCAATCCACCAGGTTCGCAGTGGAGAACGGATATTCGCGCACCACATAGTGCAGATTCGTGGAGCAGTGGGCAAACAGAACTTCACCATTGGACAGCATGAAATTGAAGATGCCGTGCGCGGCGATTTCCTGTGTCAGCGCGGCAATCGCATCAAACAGCTCCGCGCGCCCCGGCAGTTTGCTGGCGCTGCATTCCGGAAAACGCCTGCGCAAGCCTTCCATCAGATAGCAGAAAGCACGTTCGCTGTCGGTTTCGCCGACCGGATGAAAAATGCCGTTTAAGCTAGGGTGAAAGGCTTTCAGGTCCCCGTTGTGCGCAAAGGTCCAGTACTTGCCCCACAGTTCGCGCATGAAGGGATGGCTGTTTTCCAGAACGATGGTACCTTGCGTCGCCTTGCGGATATGGGCGATCACATTGCGGGATTTGATGGGATTGCGTTTGATCATCTCCGCCAGCGGTGAAGTGATCGAAGACAGGTAGTCGGTGAACAGGCGGCAGCCGGAGCCATGATAGAAGGCGATGCCCCAGCCGTCCTTATGTTCATCGGTGCGACCGCCACGCTCCGAGAAACCTTCAAACGAAAAGGTGATCTCGGCCGGGTTGTTGCAATTCATCCCCAATAATTGGCACATCGACTGCTATCCTGTTTTCAATATTCCAGCAATAAATCTAAAATACATCTATTGCCGTAAATCATGTAAATTATTTGAGCCTATTCAGGCTTAAATTGGTGTGCGAACGTAAATTCATCGGTTCTGGCTGCATATTTGATGCCTTTACGCAACGCCCATGTTGCATACTGGTGATGCAAAGGAATTAACGCATAGTCCTTCAAGGCCAGCGCTGCTGCCTTTTTGGCAAAATCCTCGCGCTTTGCCTCATCTACTGACGATAGCGAAGACTGCACCAATTCATCCAGAGCCGGATTGCTGTACTTGCCCCAGTTCCAGCTGCCCCAGCCCGTGTCCGGGTTGGGCGTGCCGGTCAGCGTACGCAGACCGAAATCGGTCGCCAGCGTGCCCCAGCCCAGCAATGCAACGCTGAAGTCGCCCTTGGACGCCTTGGGGAAATACGCGGCCAGTGGCAGCGTCTCTACCTTGGCCTGTATGCCGACCTTGCTCAGGAACTGGGCGACGGTCTGCACTACCTGTTCGTCATTGATATAGCGGTTGTTAGGGCCGTGCAGTGTCAGCGCGAAGCCGTTCGGATAGCCTGCTGCTGCCAGCAATTTTTTCGCACCTTCCGGATCGTAAGCTTCCACCTGCAGGCTGTCGTTGTAGCCCAGGATGCCAGGCGCGACAATATTCGAGGCCGGCACAGCCAGGCCTTCGAGCGTGCGTTCCGTCAGCGCCTTGCGGTTGATTGCCTTGGAGATGGCCTGGCGCACGCGCACATCGCGCAAAGGGTTCACTGCCAGCGGTTTGCCTGCCTTATCGGTGATATACGGAGAAACCCGGGCTTGCTGGTCCAGTTCCCAGAACAGCGTACGCCAAGAGATTTTCTGTTCCAGCTTGAATTTGGCGTTGGTCTTCAGCTTGGCGATATCTGCCGGCGGCACGCCGTCAATTGCATCCACGTCGCCGGCCAGCAGCGCCGCAACACGCGGCGCACCGCTGGTAATGATACGGAAAGTGACTTTGTCCCAGGCGGCTTTTTCGCCCCAGTAACTGTCGTTACGCGCCACCTGTATGCTGTCGCCGCGCTTGAAGCTGATGAATTTGAACGGGCCGGTGCCTATCAGCGCCTTGCCGCTGTTGAAGTCGTCAGTCGTCGCATGCAGCGATGCTTTTTTCGATACGATAAAGATTGAGCTGACATCCAGCGGCAGCGGGCCGTAGGGCTTGGCGGTTTTCAGCCTGATGGTGTAGGAATCCACTGCCTGCTTGGAGATGATCTGCTTCGTATAGCTGGTGAACGGGCCTGGACTGTTGGTCAGCGTGGCCGGCCTGTCCAGCGAGAAGATCACGTCTTCGGCAGTCAGTTCGGAACCATCATGGAATTTGACGCCGCGGCGCAGCTTGAATTCCCAGGTCGTCGCATCGACAGCTTTCCAGGAGACTGCCAGGCCGGGTATCAGGTGGCCGTTTGCATCTATATGCACCAGCGCGTCGAACAGATGCGACGCGAAGGAAATGTTCGGTGCGATATTCAGGTAATGGGGATCCAGCGAGGACACGTCGGCAGCCAGGCCTATCTTCAGATCGGCAGCAAATGCGGCGGGCGACACGGCTCCTGCCAACGCAACAGAGGCGGCCATCGCGGCCGCGATAATCATTTTTTTTCCGGCAAAGTGGAGCATGGATTTCCCTAATGGCTATCTGGATAAAACGGCAAGCTTAACATCAGAGATATTCGCCGGCAGCATCCGATAGCAAGTAGCGATGGTAGAGGGTTCCCGGCGCGAAGTAAAAGACGCATTCCAACTTACCTTATTCCGATTCAATCTATGCGTTTTTTCCAGGCCAGCGGCGCCAGGCGACCCCCGCCGTGCTCATGTTTTTTTCTTCTTTGTTCATGCTGGAGAAGTGAATATGTAAATAAGTTTTTATGATTGGAAAGATCGCATCTCTTTCGATACAGTGAGCGCCTTTCGCATCTTCTTGGTCTGCATCAGTGATTCGTATCGAACAGCTACATAAAAATTATACCGTTGACGGCCGGTCCGTCAGTGCCTTGCGCAATATCAATCTGCAGGTTCGCAAAGGCAGTGTCTTCGGCATCATAGGGCGTTCCGGCGCGGGGAAAAGCACGCTATTGCGCGCGCTGAATCTGCTGGAAAGGCCGAGCGGCGGCCACGTTTATATTGACGGACAAGACATCACGCTGCTCGATAGCACAGGGTTGCATCAGTTGCGGCAACGCGTAGGTATGGTGTTCCAGCATTTCAATCTGCTTAATGCAAAGACGGTGGCTGAAAACATCGATTTTCCGCTAAAACTGGCGGGGCAGCACACACGTGAGCAGCGCAGCCGACGCGTGGATGAATTGCTGGAACTGGTGGGGCTTGCGGATCAGAAGGACAAATACCCCTCGCAGCTGTCGGGAGGACAAAAGCAGCGCGTGGGTATCGCCAGGGCCATCGCCAATTATCCGCACCTGTTGCTGTGTGATGAAGCGACATCGGCGCTGGATCCGGAAACTACGCAGGCAATCCTGCGCCTGCTGCTGGACATTAATCAAAAGCTGGGCCTGACCATCGTGCTGATCACCCATGAAATGCAGGTCATACGCACTCTTTGCGACCAGGTCGCCGTGATTGATGCGGGTGAAATTGTGGAGTCAGGGGATGTTACGGATGTCTTCCTGCATCCTCAGCATGCGGTGACCAAAAGCCTGGTCGCGGAGAACCAGGCGCTGGATATGGATGATTTGAATTTTTCCGGACGTGCTCCGGGCAGCCTGCTGCTGCGCCTGACATATACAGGCGCTGCTACCTGGCAGCCCATCCTGAGCCGTATTGCTGCACAGACCAAAGCCCAGATGGCCATCCTGCAAGGGACGATTGCCCGTATCAAAAATACGCCTTATGGACAATTGCTGGTGGAACTGGATGCCACCGCCGCCGAGAAAGAGTCTCTGTTTGAGTTGTTCCGGCAGATGCAGGTGCGGTATGAAATTATTGAAGGTGAGGCACGGTGATGGATTTTTCTCAAATAGACTGGGCCGACATAGGCCAGGCAACGCTGGATACATTAACGATGACCGGCTTTTCCCTGTTCTTTACCGTCATCCTGGGATTGCCGCTGGGCGTGCTGCTGTTCCTGACCGGCCGCAAGCAATTGCTGGAACAGCGGGGCATCTATGCGCTGCTGTCTTTCGTCGTGAACATCCTGCGCTCCGTGCCTTTTATCATCCTGCTCATCGTGCTGATACCGGTCACGCTTTTCCTGGTCGGCACTTCGCTGGGGGTGCCAGGCACCATTCCGCCGCTGGTCATCGGCACTACACCTTTTTTTGCGCGGCTGGTGGAAAACGTACTGCGTGAAGTGGACCGCGGCATTATCGAGGCCTGCCAGGCCATGGGTGCCAAGACGCATCAGATTATCGTTCAAGCGCTGCTGCCTGAAGCCATGCCGGGCCTGCTGGCTGCGGGCACAGTGACCACGATTGCACTGGTGTCCTATGCTGCGATGTCCGGCGTGATCGGCGGCGGCGGCCTGGGTGATCTGGCGTTGCGCTATGGCTATCAGCGTTTCCAGACCGACGTGATGATCGTCACGGTGGCGATCCTGGTGGTGCTGGTGCAGCTGCTGCAATTTTTCGGCGACAGGCTGGTCCTGCGCTTCACCCGCAAGTAGTTTTTTCTTTTTTCATCACAAGGAGTATTCATGTCATCCATATCCAAGCGCAAGTTCAGCCTGCTGCTGGCATCCTCATTGGCTTCTGTTGCACTGTTCGGCGCAGCGAGCGCACACGCGGCAGAAACTTTGACAATCGCCGCCAGCCCGGTGCCGCATGCCGAAATACTTGAGTTCATCAAGCCCCAGCTCGCAAAGCAGGGCGTGGACCTGAAGATCAAGGTATTCACTGACTATATCCAGCCCGCGGTGCAGGTCAACGAGAAACATCTGGACGGCAATTTCTTCCTGCACCAGCCCTACCTGGATGAATTTAAAAAGAGCCACAAGAATGATCTGGAAGTGCCAATTGCCAAGGTTCACGTAGAGCCTTTTGCTGCTTATTCCCGGAAATACAAGAAAGTGGCGGATCTGCCCAATGGCGCTACCGTCGCCATCCCCAACGATCCATCCAACTCCGGCCGTGCCTTGCTGCTGCTGGCCAAGCAGGGGCTGCTGAAGCTGAAAGACCCCACCAATATTTCAGCGACCAAAAAAGATATCATCGACAATCCCAAAAACCTGAAATTCCGCGAACTGGAAGCAGCGACCTTGCCACGTGTGCTGGACCAGGTGGACCTGGCCCTGATCAACACCAATTACGCGATCGAAGCCAAGCTGAACCCGGTCAAGGATTCGCTGTTCATTGAAGATGCCAATTCTCCATATGCGAATTTGCTGGTTGCCAGGGAAGACAATAAAAACAGCGATGCCTTTAAAAAACTGGTCGTCGCGCTGAATTCGCCGGAAGTGAAGAAATTCATTGAAGACAAATACAAAGGCGCGGTAGTACCGGCGTTCTGAGCGGGGTAAAGGAAGTGCGGCGATGATGTCGCCGTACAAAAATGGACGAAAAAAAACGCTGCTTGATAAGCAGCGTTCAGGCAGCGTTTTTTTTTGCGAAACCGAATTAGTTACGGATCACGCGTTTGTATTCATTGGTGCGGGTATCGATCTCGATCGAATCATCCTGGCTCACGAACAAAGGCACTTGAACAACGTGCATATTTGCTTCGATGGCGTTTTCAATCTTGGCTTCTTTCAGCACGTTGCCGGATGTATTGCCTTTGACCGCTGGTTCGGAATACACAACTTTACGAACGATAGTGGTTGGCAGTTCAACCGAGATGGCTTTGCCGTCGTAGAAAACCGCTTCGCATTCCATGCCGTCTTTCAGGTAATGCAATGCATCGCCCAGGTTTTCTTCTTCGATTTCATACTGTTCATATTCAGTGTCCATGAATACAAACAATGGGTCAGCGAAGTAAGAGTAAGTTACCGCTTTTTTGTCGAGCACGACAACGTCGAATTTGTCATCGCCGCGGAAAACGTTTTCCTGTGGGCTGTTTGTCAGAAGATTTTTCATCTTCCATTTGTAGGTGAAGCCCGTGCGGCTGGAGCCATTGACATCAGAGCGCAGAACGATCATGGGCTTGCTGTCGACCATAATAATGTTGCCAACACGAATTTCTTTTGCAGGTTTCATAGCGAATATACGTAAAAAGTAGGTTGCATAAAAATCATCTGTCGCCCACTGGCAAAAAGCCCTGCAAGACCACGGTTGATTAATTCAAAAACGCATTTAACAAATGCGTTCAAAAATACGTTAAAAATTAACCGTAGATTGTACCGCATTTTACTTGCGCTTAGCGCATTGCGTTGGCAAATTTCAGCAAATTCGATGCCAGATCACCGTTTGCCAATTGCAAATTCTGCCAATTTGTAGCCTCGCGGGCAATTCCGGACAGGCCCTCCGCAAAGTCGGGCCATGTTTCTGTCCAGTTGACTGTACCGGCCGTTACCCCGTTCCAGGCATAAGAGAGGGCAAGCAAGCCCGCTGTCGCAGGGGTATAGGCTTGCAGGAATGCCTTCAGTTTGACGTGATGCAAATTCTCGTCCTGAGGGTAGATATGCCAGATGAAGGGCTTTCCGGCCCACTGCGCCCGTACGAAAGAATCCTCGCCCCGGACAAAATTGACATCGCACGACCACAGCAGTTTGTCGTAATCCGGCTGCGGTATAAAAGGCAGTACGCGGACCGTCAGCGCACCGTGGGTTGCGGTTGCACCTGCTTTCGCGGGGATGCCAAGAAAGGTTTCAAGCGCTTCGGTGGCAACGCCTTCCGGCACCAGGCAGGTGACGGCCCTGCCACCGGTTTGCCAGGCCTGAAAGAGTGCGGAAACCGGCGCCTGCGGATAACAGAACAGCGATACTTTCAGCGAAGAGATTTCGGCTGGCGTCATGCCGAAACGGGCAAGGAAATCGTCTGCGTGGGCCGGACGGGATTGAAAATCCAGGCGTAGCTCTTCGAGTGAGGCTTCTCTCAGCAGGCCTCCGGTACGGCGGGTAAAGCCTGGGAAGAAAAAATACTTGGTCAGCGATAAGGACGGATGGGGCGACGGCAGCGTGTGGCAGCCTTCGACCCAGGTTTCCGCAGTCAGGCCTTCCAGGTTCAGCCACACAGGCCGCTGCTCGCAGCGCGCCATGGCGGCAATGTATCCCGGGGGAATGTCACAGGCGAAAAATTCAATGACGATATCGGCGATATCTTCGGCTGCAAACTCGCCACCTTGGCCGCGCCAGTGCTGCACGGTGATGTTGTCGACCTGCTGGAGCTCGCGGCCGGTATCGACAGCAGGGCAGATGCGCTGAAAACTGCGCAAGTCATCCACCCATAGCGTGACGGCAATGCTGTGTTCCTGTTCCAGTTGTTTGGCGAGGCGCCAGCAGATGCCGATGTCGCCATAGTTGTCGACGACTTTGCAAAACAGGGCGAGCGTTGTGGAGCGATTCTTTTTTGAAGGCATGTCAGCTGATTCAAGATGCAAAAATGCATGTACGCAGAGCCGGGGAGGCCGCGTGCGTCCAGCCTTGCCGGTTAGCGAAAATTATTTTTCCACTCGCGCAAGGCGCCGAAATTACTGGCATCGTCTTTGTCTGCCTGGATCTTTCCTGCTATTACCAGGCGTTCCTGCACCGACGCTTCCCTGATCCTCAGGAAGGGATTGGTCTGCCTTTCCAGTGCAATCTGCGTAGGGACAGTCGGGATGCCATGATCGCGCTTGTCTTGCTCGGTCAGTATGCGCGTCGCCAGTGCCTGGTTGTCCGGCTCGACTTCGCGCGCGAAGCGCAGATTCGACATTGTGTATTCATGCGCACAGTACACGGCAGTGTCGCCGGGCAGCGCTGCCAGCTTGTCCAGCGAGGTCAGCATTTGCGATGGCGTTCCCTCGAACAGCCTGCCGCAGCCGCCGGCGAATAACGTGTCGCCGCAAAACAGCCAGTGTTGCTGCGCTGAATAATACGCGATATGGCCGCGGGTATGGCCGGGAACTTCGATGACGTCCAGTTCCAGCCCCAGTCCGGGCACGGTGATGTGCTGGTCCTGGTGCAGCTTCTGGCTTACCGCAGCGATATTGTCGTTGGCAGGGCCAAAAACCGGCACCTGCCTGTGCGCCAGCAATGCGGGCACGCCGCCGATATGGTCGGCGTGGTGATGTGTCAGTAAAATAGCGGATAATTCCAGCTGATTTTCTTGCAGTGCAGCGAGGATGGGCGCGGCGTCGCCGGGATCCACCGCTGCTGCATGCTTGCCGTCGTGGATGAGCCACAGATAGTTGTCGTCAAATGCGGGGACAGTCAATATACTCAGGGTATTCTTCATAGGATGGCATGGATACAAAGCAAAATCCCATTATAGACCTAGGCGCGTGGTTGGAGAGCCCGGCGGGATGCTATATCCGCGAGTGGGAGCAAGCTTGCCTGGACAGCCTGACGGCAGATATTTTTGGGTTTAATGCAGTGCAGATCGGCATGCCGCAGATCAATGCGCTGGCAGCGAACCGTATGCCCAACAAATGGCTGACGGCAACTGAGTTCCCGTCTGAACCGCAAGCTGCCAAGCCAACGCCTATTGTAGTGGTGCACGATTTTACCGAGTTGCCTTTTCATTCGCAAAGCCTGGATCTGGTGGTGCTCCCGCATGTGCTGGAATTTGCCGCGGAACCGCACCAGATACTGCGCGAGGTGGACCGGGTGCTGATCCCTGAGGGCAGGGTGATCATCTGTGGCTTTAACCGCGCCAGCCTGTGGGGAGCAAGGCAGGCGGCGGGCCGCATGACAAATTCGTATTTCCTGCCGAAAGAAGGGGAGTTCATCGGCGTGCCGCGCATGAAGGATTGGCTGAAGCTGTTGAATATGGAGGTCAGCCGCGGCCATTTCGGCTGTTATGCGCCGCCTTTCGCGGCAGACAAATGGCTGCACCGCTTTGCGTTCATGGAAAAGGCCGGCCATCGCTGGTGGCCTTACCTGGGTGCGGTCTATGTGATACAGGGGATCAAGCGGGTAAAAGGCATGCACCTGATCGGCCCGGCCTGGAAGAAAAGCCCTGTTAAACAAGGCCATGCGGTACCGGTGGCAAACAAGATAAAGAAGAATGGATAAAGTAGAAATTTATACGGATGGCGCCTGCAAGGGAAACCCTGGGGTAGGCGGCTGGGGTGCATTGCTGAAAGCGGGCGAGCATGCGAAAGAACTGTTCGGCGGCGAACCCGATACAACCAATAACCGCATGGAATTGATGGCAGTGATCAAGGCGCTGGAATTGCTGAAGCGCCCTTGCCAAATTGTCGTGCATACCGACAGCCAGTATGTGCTGAAAGGCATCACTGAATGGATCAAGGGCTGGAAGGCCAAAGGCTGGCGCACCGCTTCCAAGGCGCCGGTGAAAAACGTGGATCTGTGGCAGGCGCTGGACGAAGCACAGTCGATGCACCAGATCGAGTGGATATGGGTGCGTGGGCACTCCGGCCACCCAGGCAACGAAAGGGCGGACCAGCTAGCCAATCTCGGCGTCGACTCCGTCAGAAAATAAGCATTTGGAACAAGGAAGCTCGCGCATGCTGAAATGGATACGGCCCGGCCATCATAATTTGCGGCTCTGGCAACTGATGGTGCTGATCGTCGTCTTTGGATGCTGGCATGTGGCGACCAGGGATCCGCAAATTGCCTTTTTCTTTGGCGAGCCGCTGAAAGTCTTGCTGCGGGTGTGGCAGTGGTTCACGGTAGGCAGCGGTTCGCTGGACATCGGCCTAGGCGACTCTACCTGGTTCACGCTGACTTTCCCTGCAGAGATATATTCGCATCTGCTGGTCACGCTGACGGAAACCCTGCTGGCCTTCGCCATCGGCACGCTGCTGGGCTTGGGCATGGGCTTATGGCTTGCGCTGTCGCCGGTGGCGTCGGCAATCCTCGATCCGTATATCAAGGCCGCCAATTCCATGCCGCGCGTGATCCTGGCACCGATCTTTGCAATGTGGTTCGGGCTGGGTATCTGGTCCAAGGTGGCCCTGGCAGTGACGCTGGTCTTCTTCATCGTCTTCTTCAATGTCTACCAGGGCGTCAAGGAAGTCAGCCCCGTGGTGCTGGCAAATGCGCGCATGTTGGGCGCCAATGCGCGGCAACTGTTGCGCGACGTGTATCTGCCGTCCGCCACGTCCTGGGTGTTTTCCAGCCTGCATACGTCGGTGGGGCTGGCGTTCGTGGGGGCGATCGTTGGTGAATACCTCGGCTCTGCACGCGGCGTCGGTTACCTGATCCTGCAGGCGGAGGGCAGCTTCGACATCAATACCGTATTCGCCGGCATCATCGTGCTGACGGTGTTTGCGCTGATACTGGATGGCGCAGTGGGCCTGATAGAAAAGCGGCTGATGAAATGGCAGCCGCAAGCCGGCACTACGGAAAAAATCTGACCTTCCCGGCCCTTGTTTTTCAAAGGCATATTTATTGCTAGGAATTTACCAGGAAAACAGCAATGCGCCGATTTGGTGCGGCCATGAATAAGGAGCGAAAATGCCTAGTGTACAAAAAATGCCGAATGCCCGGAAAATGCGTCAGCCTCAACAGATCTACCCCCGTATTGCCATCGCTGGTTTGCTGTTGCTGTATGCGGCGTCGGTCTTTGCGCATGACGGCGTGCATACTGCGGCGATGGGATTTGCCGAAGGGTTTGCGCATCCGTTTTCCGGCATTGACCATTTGCTGGCCATGCTGGGCATAGGCTTGTGGGCAGCGCAAAACAAGCGTTCCGCGCTGTGGGTGCTGCCGCTGGCTTTTCCCTTGATGATGATCCTGGGCGCCGTACTGGCGACTGCCGGCATGGGCATGTCGTTTGCCGAACTGGGCATTGCCAGTTCAGTCGCAGTGCTTGGCCTGCTGATTGCATTCGCAGTACGCATGCCGGTATGGGGGGCGGCAATACTGGTGTCCCTGTTCGGCATGTTCCACGGTTATTCGCACGGCGTGGAGATGCCGAAGGGCGCCGCTATCGGCATGTTCGGACTTGGTTTTGTGATGGCGACCTTGCTGCTGCATGTGGCGGGCTTGGCGATAGGCTTGCTGGCAAGGCATCCGCGTGCACTGTCCGCAGTGCGGGTAAGCGGGATTGGCATTGCCGCGGTCGGCATGTACTTGCTAGCATCCTGATTCGAAGACGAGTGCGTCCCGGATGGCGTATAGCGCAATCCGGGATCTGTACCACAAGGCAGCCCGCCGGACTGCGCCACGCTCCATCAGGCTACAATTCCTGAATCACGACCTCAAACCCTCAATCATCTGCTCCAGCTTCACGGTATCGGCACAGAATGCGCGTATGCCTTCCGACAGCTTTTCCGTCGCCATCGCATCTTCATTCAGCTGGAAGCGGAAAGATTTTTCATCCATCGATATTCTTTCTACGTCCGACGCCTGCGCTGCTTCCTTGCTCAGCTTCGACGTAATTGCCGTTGTCGAGTCGGCCAGTTTCTGCAGCAGGTCCGGGCTGATAGTCAAAAGGTCGCAGCCTGCCAGTTCCAGGATTTGCGAAGTATTGCGAAAGCTCGCGCCCATGATCTCGGTGTCGTAGCCGAACTTGCGGTAGTAGTTGTAGATACGTTTGACCGACAGCACGCCGGGGTCGTCTGCGCCGTAGATTTCCTGGCCGGTCTGCTTTTTGAACCAGTCGTAGATGCGGCCGACAAAAGGCGAAATCAGCTGGGCGCCGGCTTCTGCACAGGCTACCGCCTGCGGCAGGCAGAACAGCAGCGTCATGTTGCAGCGTATGCCTTCTTTTTCCAGGATTTCTGCCGCGCGTATGCCTTCCCATGTGGAGGCAATCTTGATCAGCACGCGTTCGCGAGATATGCCGGCGGCTTCATACAGCGCGATCAGGTGGCGGCCCTTGGCGACAGTAGCCTCGGTATCGAAAGACAGCCTGGCGTCGGTCTCGGTCGATACACGGCCGGGAATAACGTTCAATATCTGCAAGCCGAAAGCGATCAGCAGATGGTCTATGGTTTCCGCAATGGATTTGCCGGCATGTTCCTTGACCGCTTGTTCCAGCAGTGGACGGTATTCCGCCTTTTGTACCGCCTTCAGGATCAGTGAGGGATTAGTGGTCGCATCTTGCGGCGCATACGCCTTGATGGACTGAAAATCGCCGGTATCGGCAACGACGGTGGTGTATTGTTTTAGCTGTTCAAGTTGGTTCATGATCTTTATTTTCTCGTTAGGGCTTTACTTCGACAATCGCGCTACCTGTAACAATATCACCAACGATGTCGCCGATGACGGCAGCATCGAAAAAATCTCCTGCTTTAAACAGCGCCAGGACCTCGGCTACGTCTTCTTCCGCGCAGGACACCAGCAGGCCGCCCGAAGTTTGCGGATCGGTCAGCAGTTTGTGCTGCGCCGGACTGACGCCGGCGTCCAGCGCGACGTCGTGGCCGTAAGCAGCCCAGTTGCGCGCCGATGCGCCGGTGACGAAGCCGGCCTCCACCAGTTGCACGACATTTGGCAATAATGGAATCTGCGACATGTTCAGTTGCGCCTTGACGCCGGCGCCGCGGCAAATTTCCAGCAGGTGGCCCAGCAGGCCGAAGCCCGTCACATCGGTCAGCGCATGCACGCCCTTCATGCCGGACAAGGCCTGGCCAGGGCGGTTCAACTTGGTGGTATTGGCGATCATGGTTGCGTAGCCGACTGCATCGAGTGCTTCCTTCTTCAATGCAGCGGACAGTACGCCCACGCCCAGCGGCTTGCCGAGGATCAGTTTGTCGCCGACCCTGGCGTCCGAATTGCGCTTGACCTTGGATGGATGGATCAGTCCCAGCACTACCAGGCCGTAGATAGGTTCGACCGAATCAATGGTATGTCCGCCGGCGATAGGAATGCCGGCTTCGGCGCAGATGGACTCTCCGCCCTTGATGATCTGGCCAATGATTTCTACCGGCAACTGGTTGATGGGCATACCGACTAATGCCAGCGCCATGATGGGCGTGCCGCCCATCGCATAGACGTCCGAGATGGCATTGGTGGCGGCGATTCTGCCGAAATCGTAGGGATCGTCGACGATGGGCATGAAAAAATCCGTCGTGGCGATCAATGCCTGTTCATCGTTGAGCTTATAGACGGCGGCGTCGTCGGACGTCTCTATTCCCACCATCAGCGCAGGCGGCACCGGAAAGCCGGATGAGTTTTTCAGGATTTCCGACAGCACGCCGGGGGCGATCTTGCAGCCGCAGCCGCCGCCATGTGAAAACGAAGTGAGCCGGATCGGTGCCGAGCCTGTGGCACCGGGTGCCGCGCTGTTTGCTGTATCCATAGATATATTTATCCTGCCAACGGCAAAAATAGGGTGGTTTTCTTTTGCTTAAAATGCATGCGGTTTCATGCTATTGTGCGGTTTTGGCGCTCTGCAATTTTCATTCGATGATACTGACCAAGCCCTCATTCCGAAACGCTTCCGCGCGCGAGCTGGGGCTGGCCCTGCGCAATGCCCATGATTATACGCTGACCTTGTTCGATTGCTTTGCTGCGGCAGGCATGGACGATATTGCCGGGCTAGAAAAGAATGTGCTGTTCAGCCCGCCCTTGTGGACGCTTGGCCACCTGGCCTGGTTTGCCGAATGGTTTGTGCTGCGCGAAGCGCAGAGCAGCCATCCGGCGGCCGCCGTAAAAACCTCCATCCTGACCAAGGGCGATGACTGGTTCGATCCTGTCACTGTCGTACAATCGTCGCGCTGGTCGCTGGGTCTGCCGAAACCTGGCCAGCTGAAAACCTATTTCAATGAAGTGTTCGACCGCGTGCAGGATAAGCTCAGCCGGGAAGCAAATGACGATGCTGCGCTGTATCCGTACAGGCTGGCATTGGCCTACCAGGACATGCAAGGCGAACATTGGGTCGGCATGCTGCAGGCGCTGGGCCTGCATGCACCGGTAGCGCTGGAGCGTCACGCGACGCCATCGTGGGCGCAGGGTGAAATACGCTTTCCCGGCGGGACCTTGCAGATGGGCAGCAATACGGATGAGGGCTTTGTCTTCGATAATGAAAAATGGGTGCATGCGGTATATGTGCCGGCTTTCGTCATGGATTCCAACCTGATCAGCAATGCGCAATTTGCCGAGTTTGTCGGCGATAACGGCTATCAACGGCCGCAATACTGGTCCAATGCCGGCAGGCAATGGCTGATGGAGCAGGAACGTTCGGCGCCGCAAGGCTGGCTGCGTGACGGCCACTGGTGGCGGTGTGAGCGCTTTGGCCGCCATCTGTCGCTGATTGCGAATGAACCGGTCCGGCACATCAGTCTGTATGAAGCGCAGGCCTATTGCCAATGGGCGGATCGCCGCCTGCCAACCGAATCTGAATGGGAATTTGCTGCCGATTCCGGTCACGCTGCATTCCGCTGGGGTGATCTGTGGGAATGGACATGCACGCCCTTTGAGCCCTATCCGGGGTTTTTACCCGATGCTTTTACCGGTTATTCCGAACCCGCTTTTTCCAGCCACCAAAGTGTGCGCGGCGCATCTTTTGTTACGCCGCCCCGCATGCGCTCGCTGAAGCACCGGAAGTTTTGCCTGCCTGAAAGCGATGATATTTTCGTGGGCTTTCGCACCTGCCGCCCTTAAGCCTTGCCTGGCAAGCAAACTGTGGCAAGTGGGTGAATCCAATAAAAAAAGCGACTGGTGACAGTCGCTTTTTTGCTTGTTCAAACTGGCACTGCCCGTGTTGCGAGGGCTGGTGCTGCAGTTTGCCGATTACCGGTCGCTGAAAGAACGGCGTGCGCCGGTTGTTTCGCCGGAGCGTGTACCTTTGTAGCCGCCGCTGCCTTCTTTGCGGGGGCCTGCGCTGGAACCGGTGGTGCCTGAACCTGGCTTGCTGAAAGTACGCTGGCCCGGTTTGTGGTCACGGTTGCCGGTGGATGGGCCGGTGCGTTTGTCGCCCGGTTTCCAGCCGCCTGGTTTACGTGCCGCGCTGCGGGGAGCGGATGCTGTTTTCTTCGGTTCAAAACCTTCGATGACATCGACCGGGATCAATTGCTTGGTGAAGCGCTCGATACGTTTGACGTTGATGCCTTCTGCATGGTTCACCAGCGAAATTGCCATACCGTTGCGGCCTGCACGGCCGGTACGGCCGATACGGTGCACGTAGTCTTCAGGGAACTTCGGCAGATCGTAGTTGAATACGTGCGTGATGGCCGGCACGTCGATGCCGCGGGCGGCAACGTCGGTGGCTACCAGTACGCGAACCTGGCCGCGGCGCAATGCATCCAGTGTGCGGTTACGCGCGCCCTGGTGCATGTCGCCATGCAATGCCGCAGCAGCGAAACCTGCAATGTTCAGACGGTCTGCAATGGTATCCGCATCGCGCTTGGTGGCGGTAAATACTACAGCCTGGTCAACGGAGACGTCGCGCAGCAGATGGTCCAGCATACGGTTTTTATGCGACAGGTCATCCACGAAGTGGACTTTCTGCGTGATGTTTTCATGCTTGGTCGCGGAGCCGGCGATCTGGATGATCATCGGGTCTTTGGTAATGCGGCGGGCCATATTGCCGACTACGCCGTCGAGTGTTGCGGAGAACAGCATGGTCTGGCGTGTCGCAGGAGTTGCATCGACGATTTTTTCGATATCGTCAATAAAGCCCATGTCCAGCATACGGTCGGCTTCGTCCAGCACCAGAATTTCCAGTTCGGAGAAATCAATCTTGCCGGATTCCATATGGTCGATCAGGCGGCCTGGAGTAGCAACCAGGATTTCCGGATTACGGGACAGCAATTGCATCTGTTTTGGATAAGGCATGCCACCCAGGATGGACACGGCCTTGATGCGGCGTGTATAGGCGCTGTATTTGTCTGTTGCTGTTGTTACTTGCAGGGCCAGTTCGCGGGTTGGTGTCAACACCAGCATTTTCGGCTTGGCTGCCTGGAAGCGCGGACGGTCGCCGCGAGCACGTGCTGCCTGGCGTTCCTGGTTAGGCGTCTTGCCTGCATCTGTGTCCATGACGTCTGCGGCAGTAGCAAATTTATGCAGTGCAGGCAGCATGAAGGCGGCAGTTTTGCCGGAACCGGTTTGCGAGGAAACCAGCAGGTCGCGGCCGCTGATCGCAGCGGGGACAGCTTGCTCTTGCACGCCGGTAGGTTTGGTGTAGCCTGCATCGGACAAAGCGCGGATGATGGACGTGTGTAGGCCTAATGCTTCAAAAGTCATTTATTTCTTTCCTGAGTGGCTGCAAACAACCATGCCCAGCGCAGGCGCTGAACCGGTATTCCCAATCACTTATCGTTAAAATTACGTCATGCAGATGCATGAGCGCGCAAAAAAGCAACGCCAACCAAACGAAATGACTCAAAGAATACCAAACGGAATACGATGAAATTTCGGCACAAAAGCTTTGCGCCGGGACGATGTCTAGAAGAGATACAAGACATACAAGGCGGGAGGGCTTTTACTTTGCTGCATCTGTACTTCTCATTGGATGCGCATAGGCTTGCGGTGCTGCAAAAACACTATAAATAAAACTTGCTACCCGGGATTACAGGGTGTTGCATAAGTAATATTGCAGTGCACAAACAGAATGATACAGTATTTCCCGGGAAAAAGCAGCCCTTATTGAACTCTTTGTTCAATATATCAACGCTAATTTCCTTATTACTTGCCGATTGGATAGGAAATCGGCATTTTCATGGGGGGTGAGGGAAAAAGCATGGGGCTTCTCAGCCCCATGCCCATCCACCAAGGTCAAGCCGGAATTACGGTACGCGACGTTCGATGGTGATCTGCTCCACTTCAACGCGGCGATTCGGTTCCAGGCACTTGATCAGGGCTGTGCGGTTTTTGTCCGTGCATTCCACGACAGGATTGCTTTCACCTTTGCCTTGCGCCGTTAGGCGGTTGCCGGCGATGCCTTTTCCGGTCAGGTAGGCTTTTACTGCTTCAGCGCGGCGTTGCGACAGTTTCATATTATATTTGTCGGAGCCCAGGCGATCGGTATAACCGGTGACCACAACGTCGTTGATTTGCGTATTGTCATTCAGCACTTGTGCGATCTGGTCCAGTTTCGGCTGGTCCGGGCCCAGTTTGGCGCTGTCGAAAGCAAACAATTCCGTGGCTGTCAGCGTCACTTTTTCAAAACGTGGCGGTGGCGGGGCCATTGGTGCTGGCGCCGGCATCGGTTGCGGCGCGGCTGCCTGCGGCATCGGTTCCGGCGCGCGTTCTACCGGGCGGGTAGGTGTGCTGCCGAAAGCATACGTCAGGCCCACATTAAGGTAATTGTTGTTGCTGTGGCCGAAATTGAAGTCGTCACCGCGCATGAAGCCATGCACGCGGCGCAGGTCGGCCTGCATGGCCCAACGGTCGGAGAAGCCATATTGAAAACCGATACCGGCATTCAAATAAGGAGAAGTTTTGCGGGTTTCCACCAGTGCGCGGTTCAGTTTGTCGCGTTCGGCGCCACCGCCTATCAGCAGGAAGGGACGGAAGCTTTTACGTGAGAACATATACAGCGCATCCACGCCCAGCGTGTTTTGCTGGTAACGCTGGCCATTGTCGCGGTCACGGCCATAGCTGGTGCCAAATTGGACATCCCAGTTAGGCGCTATGGGTTTGCCAAATCGCAGCGCGGCGGATTCGCCCCTGTCGCCGGCGCCGAAGCGGGAATCAGCATCCAGGACGCCGAGGCTGGGGGCGATGTACCAGGATGGGTTGTAGTCGTAGTTTTCCGGCGCGCGTTGCGCGAGTGCGGAGGCGCTTGCTGCGCACAATAAGAGGCTGGCGGCTGCGAACTGGGTTAACTTGCTGTGTGGTGTATGCATGGTGCTCCTTAAATATTGAACAGAATCCCAGAGAACTGGATAAAAAATTTATAGCAATGCCTGGACGCTGAACGCAGATTAAGTGACGAGTGGCTAATACTTCTGTTCGGCTTCTAACACAGGTTCTTTTGAGCAGTTTTTTTACACGTAATGCCGCAGGGTGTTGTGTATTCACGTCAATTAGCGGTGACGCATCGCAGTTCGCTGGGAGCGTTACTGGAATACAATGATGTTTTGCGGGCATCCTTATCGTTAACCAGGCCATTCCACATTTGAAAACCGATATCCAATTCCGCTTGCGCATACGCCGCGGCGACGAGGTCGTGATAGGCCCGGGGAAAATTGCGCTGCTGGAAGCGATTGCCGCGACAGGCTCCATTTCGGCCGCTGCCCGCACGCTGGACATGTCCTACAGGCGCGCATGGCTGTTGACCGATGAAATGAACCGTGGCTTGACGATGCCGGTGGTGGAGGCTAAAAGCGGCGGGAGCAAAGGCGGCGGTGCGGCGCTGACGCCGACAGCGATGGAAATCATTGCCCGTTACAGGGCGATAGAAAAGATTGCGCAAAAGGCTGCACAGCAGGATCTGGATGCGCTACTTGGCATGATTGCCAGATAGGCTGGGACCGGCTCAATTACAGCAGGAACAATGGAGAGAGGGATCTCCCTCGCCGCGAATGGGCGAGGGAAGAGGGTGCAGTAGTGCCGGAACTTCCGCTTATTCGGCCAGGCCCATGGCGTGCGAATAGCCGCCATCGACGTAAGTGATTTCGCCGGTGATACCGCCAGCCAGAGGCGACAGCAGGAAAGCCGCGGCGTTGCCGACGTCTTCTATCGTCACATTGCGGCGCAGCGGTGAGTTCGCTGCAACCACGCTCAATATCTTGCCGAAATCCTTGATGCCGCTGGCAGCCAGGGTCTTGATGGGGCCGGCTGAAATGCCATTGACGCGGATGCCGCGTTTGCCCAAAGATTCTGCCAGATAACGCACGCTGGCTTCCAGGGATGCTTTCGCCAAGCCCATCGTGTTGTAGTTGGGCGTGGCGCGCAAGGCGCCGAGATAGCTCAGTGTCAGCAGCGCGGCATCCTGGCGCAGCATCGGCAACGCAGCCTTGGCCAGCGCAGGGAAACTGTAAGAAGAAATGTCGTGTGCGATACGGAAGGATTCACGCGACAGGCCGTCCAGGAAATCGCCGGCAATGGCTTCACGCGGTGCAAAGCCTATCGCATGCACCAGACCGTCCAGTCCGTCCCAGGACTTGGCCAGTTCGGCAAATACGGCGTTGATCTGCTCATCGCTGCCGACATCGCAGTCAAACACCAGTTCACTGCCGAATTCCTTGGCAAATTCAGTGATCCTGTCCTTGAAACGCTCGCCCTGATAGGTGAACGCCAGTTCAGCGCCTTCACGGTGGCACGATTTGGCAATGCCGTAAGCAATAGAGCGGTTGGACAGCACACCGGTGATCAGAATTTTTTTGCCTTGCAGAAATGCCATGTTAACTCCTGGTATTACCGCGCGCCGCGCGGTAAGGTTTTATGCCATGCGCTATAAGCGCATGTTGATGATCGAATGGTCGAATAGCCGGCTATCGGCAGCGGACTGCCGTGTTTAATCGTGTTAGAACTTTTATTCCATTCGACAGGTCGGAATTGTAGTTGCTAAGCGAAGTGCTCGCAAGCGTTCGTCAATTGCCGGGCTATAACACAAACCTCATTTCGCTGACCAGCGCCCCGGGCAGTACGGCGCCGCCTGTATGGCGCTCTCCGTAGGAGCGGTCGTCCATCAGCACTTCAGTTTCTCTGGTCAGCGCCAGCAGGTTTTCACCGAGGATGCGGAAGAGCGAATCATCAAAACGCATCACATTCAGCGGCGCCTTGATTTTGCCGTCCTCCACCCAGAAGGTGGCAAAACGCGTCATGCCGGTGATACGGCAGTTGGCGCGATCGGAAAAATTCAGGTACCACAGGTTGCTGACATAGATGCCGGTGCCCAGTTCGGCCAGCACATCGTCCATTGCCAGAGAGCCCGGCTGCATCACCATGGAATTGGCGCTTTCATCGTCATCCGCGCCGTTGCCCGCCAGCCCGTATTCCTTGGCAGTGCGCGGCGATACCATGCTGCCGACCAGCTTGCCTTGCTGGATCAGCGGGGTCACCCGTGGTTTCAGGAAGCCTTTGGCCTGGAAGCCCGGCGCCAGCCCGGTCCTGCTGTCTTCGCTCAGGTTGACGCCTGCCGCCAGGGAAGCATCACCTGTCCGCATGCGTCGCAGCGGGCTTTGATGCGTGCGCAAGGATTTTTCCGCCAGGCCGCCCCAGTTCAGCATGCCTACCAGTTCGTTGAGTGCGGTAGGCGTCAGGTAAACCCGGTAGTTACCGGGTGGCACGGTGACCGGCGGAACCGCCAGCAAGGCCAGCCGCTCCGAGGCTTCTGCAAACTTGCGTGCAAAAGCGGCCGCGTCCCATTCAAAGCCGGCGTAGTTGGATTTGACGGCCTTGTCGGTGGAGTGGAACAGGCTCCAGTCGAAATTGAAGTTTGCTGTTTCATACCAGTTCCGCTGGCCTTGCGAATTGGCAAAGCCGCGGTATAGCGAGCCGGCGATCAGGATGCCGACCATGTCTGTTCCCCGGGAGGCTGCCAGTATCTGGTCCACCATGCTGTCCGTCGAAACCAGGTTGGACGGCAGGATCTGCGTGGTGTTTTGCGTGCCGGCGGCGATCAGCAGATAAGGGTCTTCCGGCAGGTCCGGCAATTGCTGCCTGAGTTGCGCCATTGCCTCAGCCAGCGAAGCGCTGTCTTCATCCAGATTGCCGGACAAGGTAAGACTGCTGTTGGCATGCCGCGCGCCCTGGATCAGGCTGATCGTCAGCACGCGCTGCACGACATACCCGGGCTGCCTGATGGCGCTGCGGTTGAAGCGCACAAAATCGCTGGATTCGCCGGAAAACCAGCAGGTGCTTTGTTCGCCTGCCTGCAGCAGCGTATCGACACGCGCTGCAATTTGATGGAAAAATGCTTGCATCAGACCTGGCCTCCAAAGACATCTACTTTTTCAAACAGGCAGGCCGGGGAGGCATGCCCTACACGGATCACCTGCGACGGCTCACCCTTGCCGCAGAAAGGCGTGCCCATTACCGAGAAGGTGGATTCATTGCCCACTGCTTTCAGCGAGCGCCAGAAGCTTTCGGAGATGCCCCGGTAATTGGGGTTTTTGACGAGGCCCTTCAGTTCGCCGTCCTGGATCAGCTGGCCGTATTCACAGCCGAACTGGAACTTGTTCCTGGAATCGTCAATGGACCAGGACACATTGGTATCCATCAGCACACCGTATTCCACCGACGCGATCATGTCTGCCAGCGGTGTCTTGCCAGGCTCTATGTTCAGGTTGGCCATGCGGTCTATCGGCGGCCGGTTCCAGTCGCAGGCACGCGAATTGGCCACGCCGGCAATTCCGGCCCTTGCCTGCGACACATGGCCGCCCAGCGGGCGTTCCAGCACGCCATTGCGGATCACGTAGCTTTTTTCTGCGGCATGTCCTTCATCGTCCCAACGGTAGCTGGCAAATTGTTCTGCCCGGCCGGGGTCGTAGCTGACATTGAACAGGTCCGAGCCGTATTTGAAATGGCCGAACATGTCCAGCGTGACGAAACTGGTGCCGGCGAAATTACGTTCGTCGCCCAGTATCCGGTCCAGCTCCACAGGATGGCCTATCGATTCGTGAATCTGCAGCATCATCTGTTCCGGCATCAGCAGCAGGTCCATTTTTCCGCTGGGGCAGTTGGGCGCCGCCAGCAGGTCCAGGGCTTCCGCTGCAAGACGTTTCCCCGCGCCGTAGAATCCTGCCTGCTGCAGCACTTCCATGCCCCCCTGCCGGCAGAAACCGTTGTACTGGCCGCCCAGGCTGCGGGTTTGCGTGTCCACGCCCTGGTTGGCGGTGGCCGCCATATTCGGGATGATGTAATGAAATTCCTGGTGGATGTCGGCGCCGGCCGTGCTCAGGTAGAGCTGTTCGGAGCGGGTCGTGCCTATCGATGCATACCAGTCGACGATACGTTCATCCAGTTTGCAGTCGCGCGCTTCCTGCATCAGCAGCCCGATCAGGTCCTTGCGCGACCAGCCTGCAGCGGCAGGGCCGCTGTAGCTGCCGGTAGCGGCGGTCTGCTGTATGCTGCCATAGTCGATCACCGAGCGCCCTGCGCTGACCTGGGCCCAGTGCAGGGCGCGGTCAATGGCTTCCTGCAATCCCGCCGGGGACAGGTCGCTGGTGGCGGCATAGCCGTAGCCTCCCTGATGAATCACCGTGACCATGGCGCCGCGATTGCGGGAAGTGGACAGCGGTTGCAATATATTCTGGCGCACGCGCAGCTGTTCGCTGCTTTCATCCACCACGCGCAGCGAACAAAAATCTGCTGCGGGGGCAAGTTGTTTGAATAAGGCTCTTACTTTGTCCAAGATGTCTACCTTTGTGCAAGCTGCAACCGGAAAAATGGGGCGCGCAGGCGGCTTTATACACCTGCGCTTTAGCCAACCGCTGCAAGCAGCGGGATTAACGGCTAATGGCCATGCAGGCCGCGTGGTATCGCATTCAGCAGGGTCCTGGTGTAGGGCTGGGTCGGATTGTGGTACAGGTCGTCCGAGTTCGCCAGTTCCACGACTCTGCCTTTGTTCATTACCATGACCTGGTCGGCAATGTACTTTACAACGGCCAGGTCATGCGAAATGAAGATATAGGATAGCCCAAATTCTTCCTGCAGGTCTTGCAGCAGGTTCAGCACCTGGGCTTGCACCGACACATCCAGTGCTGATACGGATTCATCGCATACCAGCACTTCGGGTTTCATCGTCAGGCAGCGCGCGATGGCAATGCGCTGGCGCTGGCCGCCGGAGAATTCATGTGGATAGCGATGGAAGGCCGCAACCGGCAGGCCGACTTTTTCCAGCAACTGATACGCCATTTTCGAGCGTTCGCCGTCGTTCGCGCCTATGTTATGTATCAGCATGGGCTCCATCAGGATCTGGCCGACCGTAAAGCGCGGATTCAGCGATGCGTAAGGGTTCTGGAAGATGATCTGGATGCGGCGCTTGTATTGCAGGAATTCCTTGTTGGACATGGACAGGATGTCCTTGCCTTCAAAGATAGCCTGTCCCGACGTCGCCTGGTGCAGGCGCATCAGCGTCAGGCCAACAGTGGTTTTTCCGGAACCGGATTCTCCCACTACGCCCAGCGTCTTGCCGCGCGCCAGCTTGAACGACACGTCTTCCACGGCGCGAAACTCCTTCCTGCCGAAAAAGCCTTCGCGGCTGTAGAAGCTCTTGCCCAGATTGCGCACTTCCAGCACGATGTCTTCCTTGCCCGTCAGGCCGCGCGGGCGTTCTTTTTGCTCTACCAGTGCGCCGTTATTGTTCATGAAGTCGCTGATCACCGGCAGGCGCCATGGACGCGAGTCGAGCGAAGGGCGGCAATGCAGCAGCGCTTGCGTGTAGGTATCTTTGGGCTGCTCGAAAATCTGCCTGACGCTGCCGGCCTCGCGCACTTCGCCGCTGCGCATGACGATCACGTGGTCGGCGATTTCACCGACCAGCGCCAGGTCATGGGTGATGAACAGCACCGACATCTTGTGCTTTTTTCGCAGCGCTTCGATGAGGTCGATAATCTGCTTCTGTATCGTCACATCCAGCGCGGTAGTCGGCTCGTCGGCAATCAGCAGTTTCGGTTCGCAGGCGATTGCCATCGCAATCATCACACGCTGCTGCTGGCCGCCGGACATCTGGCTGGGATAGGCGTCGATCTTGGTGGCAGGGTCGGGAATGCCGACTTCTTCCAGTAAGGCGATGGAGCGCTTGCGCGCCTGCCTGGCATCCATACCCATGTGCAGGCGCAGCACTTCGCCGATCTGGAAGCCGACGGTGAATACCGGGTTCAGCGATGTCATCGGTTCCTGGAAAATCATCGAGATTTCCTTGCCGCACAAGTCACGCCTTTCCGCAATGCTCATGTCCAGCAGGCTGCGACCTTCAAACAGGATTTTGCTGCTAGGCGCAATGCTGGACGTATCCGGCGGCAGCAAGCCCATGATTGCCAGTGAACTGACGGATTTGCCGCTGCCGGATTCGCCGACCAGCGCCACGGTGGAATCGCGCGGTATCTCGAAGGAGATACCTTTGACCGTTTCCACGCTTTCTTTTTTATTGATGCGGAAGCTGACGCTCAGGTTTTCGACTTTTAACAATGTATCTTGGCTCATGGTCTGTCCTTATTTCAGCTTGGGGTCGAGCGCATCGCGCAGCGCATCGGTGAACAGGGAGAATGCCGTCACCAGCACCGCCATGGCCGCCGTTGCCGCCACCAGTTGCCACCATTTGCCCAGAATTAGTTCGTTCTGTGCTTCGTTCAGCATGCTGCCCCAGGACACCACGCCGACCGGCACGCCGAAGCCCAGGAAGCTGAGGATAACCTCGGACTTGATGAAACCCACTACCAGTATCGATATCTGCACCAGCGCCACATGGCTGACGTTGGGAAAGATATGTACAAACATCTTGCGCCAGTGCGACGCGCCTATGGCATCCGCTGCCCACACATATTCACGTGCCTTGTGTTTCATATATTCGGCGCGGATCAGGCGGAAAGGGCCGGTCCAGCCGGTGAAGGCCAGGATCAGGATGATGGTCGTGATGCCTTTTTGCTGCAGCACCGCCGCGACGGCGAGGATCAGCAGCAGATAGGGAATGGAGGTAAAGATACTGTAGAACCAGTTGAAAAAATCATCGACACGGCCGCCGAAATAACCTGCCGATGCCCCGAATACTGTGCCCAGCAGGGTCGCCAGGAAGGCGGCAACCAGGCCCACGACGATCGAGGTTTCCGCACCCTTGACGGTTTTCTTGATGATGTCGTGCCCCCACTTGTCGGCCCCGAAAGGCAGCGTGGTTTGTTTTTCCAATACGGCGGCCTTGCCGGTCTTGGCCAGATCCGCATTGATTTCGGCCATTTCCTTGGCCAGCGGGTCGGCAATGCCATAGTCGTTGACGGGGGCTTGCGCTGCGCCGCCGGGCTGCTTGCGCAGTTCACGGATGATGTCTTTCAGCGGGTCCAGCGGATTTTCCGGCGGCGGAGCTTCTGCCTCGGCCTTGCCTGCTCCGGCGCCATCTGCGCCGATAAAGCTTGGCGGGGCATAACTGACGGCGATTTCCTGCTCCCAGTCAGCCGCGATAAGGCCGGTGGCGGACAGCGCCAGCGTGATCAGGAAGGCGATCACGATGCCCAGTGCCGTCATTGCTACCTTGTCGGCGCGCAGGCGGCGCCATGCCAGTGCCCAGAGACCCGGGGAAACTTGTGCTTGTGTTGTGGACATGTGTGTTTCCTATTTCAACTGTACGCGTGGATCGACTGCCTGGTACAGGAGATCGGTCAATAGATTGAACAGCATCGTCGCTGCGGCGACATAAACGGTAATCGCCTTGATGACCGGGAAGTCGCTGCGTTCCACGGCCAGTATCACTTCGCGGCCTATGCCTGGGATGGAGAAAAAGCGCTCGATCAGGAAGGCGCCTATCAGCAGCGCCGGCAGGTTGGACATGACGTGGGTAATAATGGGGATGGACGCATTGCGCAGTACGTGCACCCATTTGACGCGCCTTTCCGGCACACCCTTGGCGCGCGCGGTCCGCACATAGTCCTGATTCACTTCGTCCAGCATGAAAGTGCGGAACAGCCGCAGGCTGGGCGCCACGCCGACCGCCAGTGCGATCAGGATGGGAAGCGCCGAGTATTTGAACAGGTTTTCCGCAAAACTGTCACCCCATCCCTGCACAGGGAACAGGCCGAATTTGTAGGCGAACACGTACTGGCCGACGATGATGTAGACCAGAATGCTGACGGACATGCCCATGGTGCAGGCAATCATCACTGCACGGTCGGTCAGGCTGCCGCGCTTGAAGGAGATCACAAGCGCCAGTGCGATAGCTACCAGGGTTTCGATAATGGTCAGCGGCACCAGCACGGTGAACGAAGGGCCGAGACGGGTGGCGAGAATGGAGGAGACCGTTTCCCCGGTGCTCCAGCTGGCGCCAAAATTGAAGGTCACGATCTGCTTGATGAAGATCCACAGCTGCACATAATAGGGCTGGTCTATGCCCAGCTGCTTGCGGATGTTCGCAATCATTTCCGGATTGGACATCTTGCCTGCCAGGATGTAGGCCGGGTCGCCGCCAACCCAGTTGAACAGGATGAACACCAGCAGGATGACCCCCAGCATGGTGGGGATCATTTGCCAGATACGGCGCAGGATATAGGCTGTCATTGGATGCTCTCTTGATTTCTATACAGATGTTTGCTGCAGTTCGGCGTGAGTTTCGATGCGAGGTTCGACAGGTGGATCGTGGTCATTTGCGCTTCTCAATATCGAAGAACATCCATTCGCCATAGATGATGGGGTGCTTTTTGTAGCCGATGACGCGCGGCTGTGCCAGCATGCTGCGGTAGCGCGCGAAGCCGATCAGCTGGGCGGCGTTGACTTCCATGATGCGGGCCATCTTGTGGTACAGCACGTCACGCTCTGGGCCGGGCGGCAGCTTTTGCGATTCCACATACAGCTTGTCGTACTCGGGAATGGCTACGCAGCCGTTATTATTCTGGCCGGTATTGGGGCCGTAAAACAGCTGCATGAAATTGTCCCCGTCCGGATAGTCGGCCAGCCATGGTGCATTCCGCGTCTGCAGCTGGCAGGCTTTTTCAGCTTTCAGCAGTTCGCTGAACTGCAGCAGGTCTTCCTTCATTTTGATGCCGATGGAGTCGTAGGATTTTTTCCATACTTCGGTCTGCAATTTACCTACCGGGCCGGAGCGGGCGCTGTAGCGGACTTCCAGCGGTTTGCCATCGGGCAGGGTGCGGTAGCCATCCGGGCCTTTCTTATAACCGAACTTGTCCAGCAGCATGTTGGCCGCAGCGGGGTTGTACTGGATCATGCTCTTGTAATTGGGATCGTGGCCTATCACGCCCGGCGGGATAGGGTAGTTCAGCGCGACGGCATTTCCGTTGTAGACGATTTTGATTTCTTCGTCGATATTATGCGACATGGCCATTGCGCGGCGCAGTGCGATCTTTTCCTTGCTGAAGCCGCCCAGCACGGGATCTTTCATGTTCCAGTAGTAATAAGTCACTTCAGGATCGGGAATGCGGGACAGCTGCACGCCTTTTTTTGCCAATTCAGGCTTCAGCTTGCCATCGTCCAGGGCTTGCGGCGCCAGCGGGCCTTCCAGTTCAAAGATATCGATCTCGTCGTTCTGGAATGCCAGCCAGCGCGACTGGTCTTCCAGCATCACACTAATTTCCACGCGGCCGATCTGGGGCATGCGCTTGCCCTTCATGGCAGCGGTAATTTTCTGGTCTTCAGGGCTGGAGCCACCCTGGTAATTCCAGATTTCGCCGCGGAAGCCGGGGTTGGCCAGCAGCACGATCTTGGAGCCGCGCACCCATTCATCCAGCGCCACCATATAAGGGCCGGTGCCGACCGGGTGATCCAGCACCGCACCCTGGACATCCCTATACTTCTCTATCACTTCCCTGGCTACTGCGCCGTTGGGGTTGTGCGCCAGGATCAGGCCCATATTGAAGTCGGGCTGTGTCAGGTGCAGGCGCAAGGTGTATTTGTCGATCAGTTCCAGGCCCTCGACCTTGGCATCGTAGTCGAACTTGCCGGTCTTCTTGGCTTGGTTGGCCAGCGCATCGAGCCCGACGATCTTGCCCTCAAACAGCCAGGTATGCGGGGAGGCCAGTTTGGGGTCGAACAGGCGCTTGATGGAATAGACATAGTCCGCCATCGTGAGTTCGCGCTTCTTTCCGCCGAAAGCGGGGTCGGGAGTGAAGTAAATCCCCTTTTTCAACCGGATCGTATAAGTCCTGGCATCGGCGGATATTTCCGGCAAGGCTTCGGCTGTTCTTGGAATCAGCTTGACCGGCGACGCCATGTAGTCATAAGAAAACAGCGTCTCAAAAATCGTGTAATTAATGCCTGCGGTATATAAGTCCCTGGTTACGGCAGGATCAAAGCCTGTTTCTGCGACGTTGAAAACCCATTTCAGCACTTTGTCCGGGTCGGCGCCGTTCGCCGTTGCAGCCGGAGCTGCCAGTGCTGTAGGGGCACTGGCAGCTACCAGGCCGGCCAGCAGCAGAGCCTGCGCGATGGGAAATAATCGTTTGGAAAAAAGACGTAGCTTCATTACTTGGTAATCCTCAAAGGACGGATGGTGCAGGCTGAATGTGTGCGAATTTACACCAAAGAAGCCGCCTGGATGGAATTGTTTTAGTGTGGCGCTTCCCGGGGAAGATGATCAGTGTTTGTCGACGTCGATGTATTCCCAGTCGGAATGCATGATGGGGTGTTTTTTATAACCCTTGACCCATGGACGGACCAGCCAGCTGCGGATGCGGGTAGTGTGCATTAGCCAGGGAGTGTCCGCTTCCATCTGGCGGTTCATCTGGGCATACAGCTTATTGCGCTCTTCCCCCAGCGGGAGAGAGACGGCTTTTTTGTAGAGAGCGTCATACGCTGCCGATTCATAACACGCGTGATTGCCCTGGGTTGCTTTGGGGCCGTACAACAGCTGGAGGAAGTTTTCGCCATCGGGGAAATCCGCATTCCATGCGCCGCTCCACATCTGCAACTGGCAGTTGGTTCCCGCTTTCAGATTGTCAGCGAAATTGCCTACATTGAATTCCACGCGAATGCCGATTTTATCCAGTCCGCGTTTCCATATCTCGGACTGCACCTTTTTGTCGTTTTGTGCTTCGGTGGTCTTCTTGATGGTAAGCGGCGTGCCATCCGGCATGTTGCGGTAGCCATCGGCGCCGCGCTTGTAGCCGAAATGGTCTAGCAGTTTATTCGCTAGTGGTATGTCGTACGAAACGCTGTTGCGGTACTGGGGATCAAAACCCACGACGCCGACCGGAATGATCATTTCATCCTTGACGGCCTGGCCCAGGCGCATCTGGGCGATTTCATCATCGTTGCTGTAAGACATGGCGATAGCGCGGCGCAATGCGATTTTCTCATTCGTATACCCGCCGATGACCGGATCCCGCATATTGAACAGGCTGAAGGTCATGCCGGCGTCCGCTACGCGGTTCATGCGAATATTCTGGCTGGAGAAAGCCGGCTTCAGCTTGTCGCCGTCCAGCACGGTGGGGGCCGCGATCTGGGGCAGCTTGTCTATATCAAGCTGCTTGTCCTGGAACGCCAGCCAGCGCGACTGCTCCTCTTCGATGATGCTGATTTCCACACGGCCGACCTGGGGCATCTTTTTCCCCTTCATGTCCTTGACGATCTGCTCATCCCAGGCGCTGCCTGTCGACTGGAAGTTCCATGTATAGCCGCGGTATTCAGGATTCGCCACCAGCGTGATTTTGCTGCGCGGCAGGTATTTTTCCATCATGTAGGCGCCGGTGCCCACCGGGTGCAGGCCGGTTTGCGGACTGTAGGTGTCAATCACTTCGCGCGATACCGCGCCAAATGCGCCATAAGCGACGATATACAGGAAGTTGTAGTCGGTTGCGTTCAGCTCTATCCGCAGCGTATAGCGATCCAGCGCTTTCAGGCCCGCGACCGGCGCATCGTAGTCGAATTTGCCTGTTTTGTTGGCCTTGGCAACCGCTTCGCTCATGCCGAGAATCTTGCCATCGATAAAACTGGCATTGGGAGAGCGGTTAACCGGGTCCAGCACGCGCTTGAAGGTATAGATGTAGTCATCGGCGGTAAGTTCGCGCCTCTTGCCTTTGAACGCCGCGTCAGGCGAGAAATAGATGCCCGGCCTTATTTTGAAAATAAATACTTTGCCGCCTTCACTCACTTCAGGCATCGCCTCCACCGTTCTGGGGATGAGTTTTGCAGGACTGGCTAGATAGTCATATGATAACAAAGCCTCGAAGATCGCTTCGCTGACCCAGCCCGAATAATGATTCTGCGTCTTTGCCATGTCGAAGCCGTCGTCCGGCGCTTCAAAAGCTTGCCGGATGACTTTGCCTGGATCCGCAGGGCTTGCCGCTTGTGCAATACCCACCGTGCCAGCAAACAGCGTTATTTCCAGCAAGGACATGCCTGACCTGAAATTTAGTTTCCACATTTTGCCTGTGTCCTTACAGTGGCCTTGCTCGAACCCTGTGCACACAGGGAGTACCAAAAAAAAGCGCTAACCATAACGCAAGAAGATATTTAGGGGAATAATTTATAAAAAATTTTTTTCGTTTCGTCGCACCAAGTTAGTGCAATTCTTTCTTTTCAAAGAGACAAATAGGGGAATATTTATAATTGTATTTCCGTAAAGAAATTATTTATATCGATCTTATTGCAACGTAAAGACACAAAATTCTAATAATCGTTGGATATCCTTGATTCATAAAGAAATTTTATTCTGGTTTAGAGGCCACCCGGCAAATTAAAAGCCAAACCGTCTTGCTGGCGTATAAGCACATGCTTTTCCCGTGTTGCACAGCACAAAAATGATGCGGACCGAAACAGGGGTTTTGTCTATGAAAAACAGGCTGTTGTTTTTTTGTGAAAGCTGCAAAAGGCATTGTTGACAGGGCACTGTCAACAATGGTTCCATGCGCCATCAAGATTTTTTTTTGATACGTTAATTTACAAGTGTAAGCAGTAGAAAATAGATTTTTTACACCAGTTTGCACTCGCAATATCGTGTGTCTAGAGAAATTTTCTCTAAACTTTTCCTTAGGAGTTTGACAAATGTTAAAAGAAAAAATATTGTCTCAGTCAGTGAGAATGATATTTTCTGGCGGTATTGTCGTAAGCATGGGCCTGCTGGCTCATCCGGCAATTGCGCAAGAAGAAACGACTCAACGCGTTGAGATCACCGGTTCGGCGATTAAACGTATTGATGCAGAAGGTTCCGTGCCTGTTACCGTGGTAAAAATCGATGACCTGAAAAAACAAGGTATCACCACGATTGAACAAGTCATGGCTAACCTGAGCGCGGCACAGTCACAACAAAGCACTAGTCAGGTAGTTGGCTTGTCCACAGGCGGTGCATCATTTGCTGACTTGCGCGGTATCGGCGCCAACAAGACTCTGGTCCTGTTGAACGGCCGTCGCCTGGCAAACAATGCATACGACAGCTCTGCACCCGATTTGAACATGATCCCGTTTGCAGCTCTGGAACGTGTTGAAGTTCTGCGTGACGGCGCATCCGCTCTGTACGGTAGCGATGCGGTTGGCGGCGTAATCAACTTCATCACCAAAAAAGATTTCAAGGGTTTCACTATTACTGCCGGCGCGGATTCTCCGCAGCATGACGGCGGCAAATCGAACAACTTCAACGTTGGTTTCGGTGCCGGTGACCTGAACAAAGATGGCTACAACATCTTTGGTGTGATCGATCACCAATCCCAGGATCGTGTTGGCGGTACTCAGCGTCCTTTTAACACACGTTACTCTGGCGGCCTATCTCCAACGACTAGCCCAGCGAACTATTTCCAGGGCGGCAATAGCCAAAATCCGACGGCACCATCCTGTGCTGCTGGCACTAACCTGATCCCTGACGGCAAAACCGGTTGCAACATGACGACCTCCAGTTTTGTTGATTACATACCTAAAAGCGAGCGCACCACTGCCTTGCTGAAAGGTACTTTGAAAATCAGCGAAAATCATGAACTCGGTGTTGAGTACATGACTAGCCAAAACAACGTATCGAGCCAGATTGCTCCGGTACCATACGGCGGCCTGCGTCAAAACCCATTTCTGATCGATGGCGTTACAGCTAACCCATACTATCCAGGCAACTCTGGCAATTCTTTCCAACCTGCTCCAGGTACAATCAGCAATACTTATGTACCAGCAACAGGTCTGCCGGCAGGTGCGCAGCCAGGCTTCGTGAACGTTAAATGGCGCGATTTGCCTAACGGACCACGTGCCGACAACAACGTCAACAAACAAGAGCGTTTCATTACTTCGCTGACCGGCACAATTGGTGCGTGGGACTACGATGGCGCCTTGACTTGGAACCAGAACAAAGTCTCTGAAAACCTGATGGGCTACAGCGATGGCGGTATCATCACTAAAGGTGTGTTGAACGGTATCATCAATCCTTACGGTGCTCAAAGCGCAGCAGGCACGGCGCTGATCAATAGCGCGGCATTGAATGGCAACATTCAAAACGCTAAAGGCACAACTAAAACCGCTGATTTGCATGCCAGCCGTGAGTTGGGTGATTGGCTTGGTGCTGGCCGTCCAGCTGCTCTGGCAATTGGTGGCCAGTATGAAAAGGAAAGCTTCCTCAGCGCAGCTAACCCTGATTATGCCGCTAAAGTTGTCGCTAGTACTGGTATTGATCCGAACACAATCAATGAAGGCTCGCGTAATATTTCCGCGCTGTATGCTGAGTTGAATTTGCCTGTTCTGAAAACTTTGGACGTCACTGTTGCCGTCCGTGAAGATCATTACAGCGATTTCGGCAGCACTACAAACCCGAAAGTAAGTTTCCGCTTCCAGCCAACAAAAACAGTGTTGCTGCGTGGTTCCTACTCAACAGGTTTCCGTGCACCGTCTCTGTATGAGATCAACTCTTCACAGACTTACACCAACACGACCCTGCAAAATGATCCGATCAACTGCCCAGGCGGTTCTCCGATTGCTGGCAAGAGCTCTGCGGCTAACTGCCAACAGCAGTTCCAGTCTCTGACAGGTGGTAACAAAAACCTGAGCCCAGAAAAATCCAAAAACGCGACACTGGGTATCGTTATCGAACCAATCGATAACCTGACTTTGGGTCTGGATATCTGGTCGATCGAGTTGAGGAACGCGATTGGTACATTGCCAGCAGATGACGTATTCGCAAACAATGTCAAGTACGCTTCTCTGTACCATCGTAATCCTGCCGGCGATCTGGCAACGGATGGTTCCCAATGTCCTGATCCGACAACTTGCGGTTATGTCGATCTGCGTACGCAAAATTTGGGCGGCACCAAAACAAACGGTGCTGACATCAGCGCAACCTACAAATTGCGTGCCGGTGCATATGGCAGCTACACATTCGGTCTGAACAGTACTTATGTCAATAAGTATCAATATCAGAATGAAGCTGGCGGGGTTTGGATCCAAAACGTTGGTGTTTATTCCGGAATTGCCCCAGTTTTCCGTTGGCAGCATAATGCCACTGTGAACTGGACTGGCGGTGCTTTCGGCGCTGGCTTGGCTGCTCACTATAAATCAGGCTACGTTGATGGCCCTAACGATGTCGAACCAGCCAATTATCATGTTCCTTCTTACTCAACCTTCGACGGTTATGTAACTTGGAATATCGTGAAGGCATTCTCGTTGACAGCCGGTATCCGCAACCTGTTTGACAAGGATCCTCCACTGAGCTATCAAACTCAGACTTTCCAAGCTGGCTACGATCCACGTTTCACAGATCCACTTGGTCGCACATACTACCTGCGCGGTACATTTACATACTAAGACTATGTAAGCAGTATCAAGCAATATTAGTAGCGTAATACTTCGCCCGGGATTTTTCCCGGGCATTTTTGTTTTGTGCTTCCATGGCCTGACAGGCCCCCTTCCTTTCTCTTTTTCTTTTTCTTTTTCTTTTTCTTTCTCTTTCTCTTTAATGCTTGCCTTCGCTGCGTGGGTTGCCTATTGCGGTGCTTTGCTCCTTCCTGCGGGTGTGATTGTGCTTCACCCAGCAGAAGGTGTTTGCCTGGCTGAGCATTTGCAATGCCGATATAAAGTACGGCAGGCGTTTTTAAGGCATTTTTGATTACTCGGGGCATTGCCCAATAAGCGCCCCAGGATTTGCCGTATGGCTGCTTTGCGGATGCAATACAGCGATCAAGGGACGGATGTTCTGGACGAGGTAGCACTTATAAAGGTATAGGGTTCATGTCTGGCACTCATGCCAACTGATTTTCATTTTCAGGCGGTTTCACTTGGAACTCAGGCATGAAAGTTGCTCATTTATTTGCACATAGATACCGCAACTTCGGGGATGCATTTTTTTAGTTTTTTGATCGTGGAACCCTCTTTTTCATACCGAAGACCGGCTAATGAAAAAAAAATCTAAAAAATAATTTTTTAAAATCGAACGGGGAAAACACTGTTTTATCGAGAAAATTTCCTTGAGGAATGTGATTTTTTGATTTTTGCAGTGCAAACATGTTGCTTCGCACCAAAGTGATGCAGTTTTTTTGCCCCGCATATTTGGTTTGAAAGAAAATTTTATTTTGGTTCAATCCAGATGCAACAAATTTTAAGAATTTGCTGGTGATATATTGGTGAGTGCTATAAATTTATGCTGCGATGCACAAATAAAATGCACTTAAAAATCAAGCCTGCTTAATGAAATTTGCTTGTTGTTTTTTTTGTTAGGCATGAAAAAAGCGGTATTGACAGGAATGCCCCGGAAGTGGTTCCATGCGCAATCCAAAATTTTTTTGCTATTTTAATTTTCATAAACGAGTTGGTTAATCGTTTGCGCTGATGAATTTGCAAAAAGACTCGTTAATGACGAACAAGTAATTTCTTTGCTTTTTTGTAGTATGTTTTGGGGGGTATGTGACAATTCAGACATGGTATATTGCAATGGATGAATTGTCGGTGCCTGAACGTTAATGTGCCGTCCGGTTTTTTTAAAAGACGGTTAATTTCATATACCTTTTTATTGGCTGAATGCATTTATAATGCGTCTCTTGTTTAAGCCGAGTAGTAAAATGCAGTGGTATTGGAGGAAGTAGGTATGGATTTTTCGGATCGACAGCAAGAGCCTGGCAAGAAGTTTACGGGCTTGGCGCTGGTAGTAGTATTTCACTTGGCGTTGGTATATGCCTTGCTGAACGGATTGGGACACAAGATACTGGAAGTGGTCCAAAAGCCGTTGGAAACCAAGATAGTAGAGGAGGTGAAGCCGCCGCCACCGCCGCCGGAAACGCCACCGCCGCCGCCGCCCAAACTGGCCGCGCCGCCGCCGCCGTTCATCCCGCCGCCGGAAGTCCAGGTGCAGCCGCAAGTACAACAGCCGACGATCGTCTCGACGCAAGTCAAGCCGACCACGGACGTACTGCCTAAAACGGTGACAGCGCCAGTAGAAGCGCCAGTGAAGGCCTCGACAGGACCGGTATCGGTAGCAGCAGTGATCGACTTCAATGCCGCAGGCTGCAAGCCCGAATGGCCGCGCGCCTCGCTGCGTAACGAAGAAACAGGCACAGTAGGACTGGCCGTGTTGATCGGAGCAGACGGCAGCGTATCAGACGTCAAGATTGAAAAATCCAGCGGATTTAGAAATCTGGACAATGCAGTAAAAGCCCAACTGATGTCGGGCAGCTGCAAAAACAAACCAGGCACAGTCGATGGCAAACCGCAACAGCTCTGGACCAAGGTGAACTACGTATGGAAGCTTGAGTAAGACGCGCGGCTGAAGACCTGACCCAGGACTGGAGCCAAAAGCTACTCAAGCAATACCCCAAACCCACACGTAAGCATTAATTTAAATTTTAAGGAAGTATGTTCATGAAAACCCGTTTATCCTCATTATTTGCGGCAGTCTTGTTCTCTCTGACAACTGCTACAGCCTTCGTCGCTGCGCCACAAGCAACAGCAGCAGATGCAGCCTCCGCCACAGCTGCTGCGCCAGCAGCAGCGCCTGCAGCAGACGCAGCCCCGGCAGCAGCGCCGACTGACGTCGCAGCCCCAGCGCCAGTGGCCAAAGAAACAGTCGAAAACCCCTACGGCCTCGACGCCCTGTGGAAAGGCGGCGACTTCGTCGCCCGCTCCACGCTGATCATCATGGCCATCATGTCCATGGGCAGCTGGTACATCCTCATCACCAAATTCGTCGACCAGCTCAAAATGAGCGGCCAGGCTAAAGATGCCAAATCCAAATTCTGGAAAGCCGCTTCCGTACAAGCCGGCGTGACCAGCCTGAAAGAAGGCAGCCCATTCCGCTTCATCGCCGAAACAGCGACTAAAGCCACCGACCACCACGAAGGCGCTTTGCTGGAACAGATCGACCTCAACACCTGGGTCTCCATGTCCATCCAGCGCGCCGTCGACAAAGTACAAAGCCGCCTGCAAGACGGCCTGGCCTTCCTCGCAACAGTCGGCTCCACAGCACCGTTCGT